>CALJDJ010000075.1 GCA_938023705.1 uncultured Collinsella sp. | reverse complement strand
CGCTTGACGGCGCGGTAGGCCAGGCGCGAGTTGTCCCAGTCCATGATGGATTGCACAGCCTTATAGCGGCCGACGCCCTCACGCTGGCTCATAGCCTGTGCAATCAGCGCCGCCCCCGCGGGCGCATTGCTCTCTGTCACTTCTTTATTAGCAGTCACGATAGAACTTACGTTCCTGTCCCCAGGACCCCCCCCCATCTATGAATCCAAAAACCAAATGAATTGCCGGTGCAACGTCTCCCTTACGTTTTGCTGGGAACGTCAAGCGGTAGCAGCTCCCTAAATGTGGAGTCACCCTCGCCCACGTCTACCAGGCACCAGCGCTTATGACGGTCGATCTTTTTAACTCGGGCCTCTTGCCCCACCAAGGGCCCCTGCTCTATGTGCAACACACCGTCTTCTATGCGCGCTACGCTGTTGCGCACCACGCCGTCGTCGTCTAGCACACTGCGGTACCAGTCCTGCGCATCGTCCGGCATGGGCATGTACGCCCGCTCCCTACTGCCGGCGATGCGACAGCCAAAGCTCAATTGGGCCAAAGCCCTATCGAGCGCGGCGACATCGTGCGTGGCGACGAAGAAATATTCCTTGTACATGGGTTTGGTTTGGAGCGACCAGGCGCCGTCCCGTTTAAACCAGAACTCCTTTTGCATCACAAAAGCGTCCTGCATAAGGTTGTGTGGGATAATGCGGCGGACCTTTTCGCAGGTCTCGCGCTCTTTACCGTTGAGGGTGTGGACCAGATACCAGCGGACGCGGCCGTGCTGGCTGTTGGTAGTGGCGCTGTTGAATGCGCCCGGCAGCTGCTCTTGGCGCCGTGCCGTCTGTTCCATGTTCTCGCCCCCTCTTTTGGCTTTGCGATGCACGCAAATGCAGGAGCGTTTAGAACAGGCTTCTCGCTCGCAGCTAGGCGCAGTCGCAAAAGTACAGGTTTTTGTATCTTTCGACATAGGCAATTATACGAGCAATTAATCAGCGATTGCCCAGATTACGCAAAATGTCCTGCCGGTAGATACATCTCCATACCCCTCTACAAAAATCTGTACCTTTTTGTGCAACAAAAAAAGCCGCTCAACCAGCGGCTTTTCTAATTTTGGTAGGAAAAAAGGCGACCGCCCTGTGTGGACGGTCGCCTTTGTTAATTGTTGTGAAGCTTGCCTTAGGCGCGAGTCTTAATCTCCTCGGTCACCTTCGCAACAAACTCGTCGACACTCATCTGAACGGTCTCGTTGGAGCGATCGCGGACGGAGATGTTGCCGGCCTCGACCTCCTTCTCGCCCAGGATGAGCATGTAGGGCACGCGGTCGATGCTGCGGGCCTCGCGGATCTTGTAGCCGATCTTCTCGTCGCGATCGTCGCAGACCACGCGGATGCCGGCCTCCTCCAGCTTGGCGCACACCTCGTGGGCGTAGTCGCGGCTCTTCTCAGAGACGGGAAGCGCCTTGACCTGCACGGGAGCCAGCCAGGTGGGGAACTTGCCGGCAAAGTGCTCAATCAGAATACCGATGAAGCGCTCGATGGAGCCAAAGCATACGCGGTGCAACATGATGGGGCGCTTCTTGGTGCCGTCAGCGTCCACATACTCCAGATCAAAGTTGAGCGGCATCTGGAAGTCGAGCTGCACGGTACCGCACTGCCAGGTACGGCCGAGCGAGTCCTCCAGGTGGAAGTCGATCTTGGGGCCGTAGAAGGCGCCGTCGCCCTCGTTGACCTCGTAGTCCATGTGCAACTGCTCCAGAGCGGTGCGCAGGCCCTCCTCGGCGCGTGCCCAGTCCTCGTCGGAACCCATGGAGTCCTCGGGGCGGGTGGAAAGCTCAACGTGGTACTTAAAGCCAAACTTCTGGTACACGGAGTCGATGAGGTTGACCACGCCCACGATCTCGTCGGTCAGCTGGTCGGGACGCACAAACAGGTGGGCGTCGTCCTGGTTAAAGCAACGCACGCGGAACAGGCCGTGCAGGGCGCCGCGCAGCTCGTGGCGGTGCACCAGGCCAATCTCGCCGGCACGGATGGGCAGTTCGCGATAGGAGTGCGGCTTGGAGGCATACACCAGCACGCCGCCCGGGCAGTTCATGGGCTTAATGCAGTACTCTTCGTCGTCGATGACGGTGGAGTACATGTTGTCCTTGTAGTGGTCCCAGTGGCCCGAGGTCTTCCACAGCTGCTTGTTCATGATGAGCGGCGTGGAGATCTCCACGTAGCCGGCCTTGTGGTGGATCTCGCGCCAGTAGTCCAGCAGCGTGTTCTTAAGGATCATGCCGTTGGGAAGGAAGAACGGGAAGCCGGGGGCCTCGTCGCGCATCATAAAGAGGTCCATCTCGCGGCCGATCTTGCGGTGGTCGCGCTTCTTAGCTTCCTCCAGCATGTGCATGTGCTCGTCGAGCTCTTCCTTGGTGGCAAAGGCGACGCCGTTGATGCGGGTGAGCATCTTGTTGTCCTTATCGCCCTTCCAGTAAGCGCCCGAGACGCCGGTGAGCTTAAAGGCCTTGAGGGCCTTGGTGTAGCAGATGTGGGGGCCGACGCACATGTCGATGTAGTCGCCCTGCTGGTAGAAGGTGATGCGGGCGTCGTCGTCCAGGTCGCCGATGTGCTCGACCTTGTACTTCTCGCCACGCTCCTCCATAAGGGCGATGGCCTCGGCGCGGGGCTTCTCGTACACGGAGAACTTGAGGTTCTCCTTGACGATCTTCTTCATCTCGGCCTCGATCGCGGGGAAGTCGTCCTCGCTGATCTTGACGCCCTCGGGCAGGTCGACGTCGTAGTAGAAGCCGTTGTCGGTCGCGGGGCCGTAGGCAAAGTCGGCCTGGGGGTACAGGCGCTTGATGGCCTGCGCCATGATGTGCGCGGCGGAGTGGCGGATGACGTGCGTGACCTCGTCCTGCGGGAGCTCGGCCACCGAACCGTCATTGTAGAGTGCCTTCATGGGTATGTTTTCTCCTCTCGGATGCCTGATGCAAGTGCGTGCGATGCGCTCGGCGTTTTAACTTGCATCATTATAGGCAGGTTGCCTTGGTATACAAGCGCCCGCCGCACCTTAATGGCACGGCGGGCGATTTTCTACGCATGCTTCATCGTGTGGGGCGGGGTGCGGGGCGCGCGTGGCTTGCGCGGACGCGCGGTGCCCGTGGCTTGCGGCCGGCCCGGCGATGGATGCGTTACTGGATGCGAGTTCGGCAGTAGGGGCAGACCTTCCAGTGCGCATCGAGCGGACGATGGCAGCTGGGGCAGACGTTGCGAACCTGGGTATCGCACACCGGGCAGACGACGAAGTCCTTCTCGATGGGCGCACCGCACTGCGGACAGGTGCCGTACTGGGCAAGCTGGCGCTCGCGCAGGGCCATGTCCAGCTCCTGCTCCTCGCGATCGGACGCGTAGGAGTGCGGGCGCAGGACCAGGTAGGCAATGAGGCCCACAAACGGGATGAGGGCGATGATGCCCCATGCCACGTAGGCGCTGGCGCCGCGGCGGCGAGCGTCGATGAACACATAGACGACCGTCAGCACGTACAGGGCGATGATAAAGCCAACAAAGGCATAGATGACGCCCATAAGCTGCGGCGACATGAGCTCGGAGATGTACTTGGACATTGAGGTGTACCTTTCGGATTATTTACAGTTAGGTTTAGTTTAACACGGGGGTCGTTCGAGCGGGACGCTGGCGGGGCCCGGCGGCTGCCACGGACACAAACATCTCAATCTGTAACAGGTGGAGGCGGAATCCGGGTCTAGATGTTACAGATCGAGACACAGGGGTCCCTCCCCGACTTCAATCTCGATCTGTAACATCTTGGGCCCAAAAACCCCTCTTACTGTTACAGATCGAGACGAACGGTGAGCCCTCCGTTAAAATATCTCAATCTGTAACAACAACTCGGCAAAAACAGGTCTAACCGTTACAGATTTAGACATTCGAAACCGACTGATAGGTTCATCTAAATCTGTAACATCTAGAACCCAAATCCTCAGCTAACTGTTACAGATTAAGACAAAGAAAACCGTCCAAACCGAATGTCTCAAACTGTAACAACTGGAACCCAAATCCTCGTCCAACTGTTACAGATCGAGACAAACGGTTGCCGTAGTTGTTGGCAGACGAGGTTGTCGACGTTGCCGAGCCTCCCCTCGCCTGCCGTTGGCGGGTGTTGCGGGGCTGTTCGCCGCATTGCCGCCGCACTGGGGATGTGCAGGCCGTAGGATAGTCTTATTGACAGCCTGTCAACTCATCTGGGAGGCACCGTGGCAGAAACGTTTGATATCGCGATTGTGGGCGCCGGCATCACCGGGTGCGCCATCGCGCGGCAGCTCGCGCGCTATGACCTGTCCATATGCATGGTCGAGGCGGCCAACGACATTGCGCTGGGCGCCTCGAAGGCCAACGGCGGCCTGGTTCACGCCGGCTACGATCCGGCTCCGGGAACCGTAAAGGCGCAGGTCAACGCCCGCGGCTGCGAGCTATATGGCACGTGGGCCCAGGAGCTGGGATTTTTGTTCCGCCGCACCGGGTCGATGGTGCTGGGGTTTAACGACGAAGACCGCGCACACCTGGAGAAGCTGCGCCAGAATGGCTTGGCCAACGGCGTGTCCGAGCTGTCGATTATCGGCCCCGAACGTATCCGCGAGCTGGAACCGCGTGCCAGCGCCGACGCAACATGCGCGTTGTGGTGCCCTTCGACCGGTTACGTTGACCCGTTTGAAGTGGCCATCGCCGCACTGGAGAACGCGGTTGCCAACGGCGTAACGTTTATGCGCTCCGCACCGGTGGAAGCGATTGAGGTTGCTAGCTCGCACGACGAGGACGCTGCTGCCGACAGCAAGGACCGCGCGCGCTTTGCGCTGGTGACGCCTGTCGGCGATGTGCGCTGCCGCTATCTGATCAACGCCGCGGGCAACGGTGCCGCGGACATCTCGCATATGGCCGGCGCTGAGGAGTTCCAGATGGTCTGGCGCCAGGGAAACATTGTGGTGCTGGACAAGGAGCCACGCGCGCTCATGCCGCTCTACCCCGTTCCCACGCCGGTTTCCAAGGGCGTTATCGTTACGGGCACCGTGCACGGTAACACCGTAATCACCGCGACCGCTGCCGTGCGCGAGCCGGGCGACACGCAGACCTATACAAATGATGTGAACGCGCTGCTGACAGGAGCGCGCAAACTGGTTCCCGATCTGGACACGCGTCGCGTGGTACGCGCGTTTGCCGGCGGGCGTCCGGTCATAAAGGGAACGAACGACTTTTTTATTGGACAGTCGGACGTGGTGCCGGGACTGTTCCAGGCGGCGGGCATTCAGTCGCCAGGCGTGGCGAGCGCGCCGGCAATTGCCGAGCGCATGGAGCACGTGATGCGCGAGGCGGGCGTTGCTTTGCGCGAACGGGCCGATTGGGATTCGATTCGACACGCGCCGGACGACTTCGACCGTGCGCCGCTTGCACGCAAGGAGGAGCTCATTGAGTCCGACCCTGCATGGGGGCAGATCGTCTGCCGCTGCGAGACAGTGCCCGAGGCCGAAATCGTGGCCGCGATTCGATGCCGCCCGGGTGCGGTTTCGGTCGAGGGCGTCAAGCGGCGCTGCCGTGCGGGCATGGGTCGGTGCCAGAGTGGCTTTTGCCAGAGCCGCGTAGTGGCGATCCTAGCGCACGAGCTGGGCTGCGACCCCAGCGAGGTGCTGTTGGAGGACGCTGGCTCATGGCTCGTTGAGGGACCTTTGAAGGGGGTGCGCTAGGATGGCGGAATTCAAATCGAGCGCGATTGATAGCGATGCCGTTGAGGCCGTGGCAACGCAGGCCTTCGACGTGGTCGTTATCGGCGGCGGACCTGCCGGCATGGCGGCCGCGCTTTCCGCGCATAAGGCCGGCGCGCACGTGGCCATCGTGGAGCGCGAGCAGCATCTGGGTGGCATCCTGCGACAGTGCATTCACCCGGGCTTTGGACTGTCGCACTTTAAGCAGGAACTCACCGGTCCCGAGTACGCGCAGCGCTTTATCGACCAGGTGCGCGCGACCAACATTGCGCTGTTCTTGGACAGCATGGTGATAGGGGCTGATTCGGGCGAGTCCGCGGAAGACGCCGCGGTCCACACCGTCACGCTCATGAGCCCCACCGGTATGCTGCAGCTCATCGGGCGCGCGGTCGTCCTTGCCATGGGTTGCCGCGAGCGCACGCGCAGCGAGATCAAGATCCCCGGCAGCCGACCCGCCGGCGTGTTTACGGCCGGCCTAGCACAGCGATACATCAATATCGAGAACCTCAAACCCGGCTCGCGCGCCGTCATTTTGGGCTCGGGCGACATCGGGCTGATCATGGCGCGCCGCTGCACGCTCGAGGGGATTTCGGTCGAGGGTGTGTACGAGCTCATGCCGTACGCCAACGGCCTGCGTCGCAATGTTAAGAACTGCCTGGAAGACTTTGGCAATCCACTGCATCTGTCTACCACGGTCACGCGTGTGATCGGGCACGATCGTGTGGAGGCTGTCGAGGTAAGCCAGGTCGACGAGCACCTGGCACCCATTCCGGGAACCGAGCGCATCGTTCCGTGCGACACGCTACTGCTTTCGGTGGGCCTGATTCCCGAGAACGAGCTTTCGGTTGCCGCGGGCGTCGAGCTGGACCCACGTACGCGCGGCGCCGTGGTGGACCAGAGCCTGCAGACGGGCGTGCCGGGCATATTTGCCTGCGGCAACGTGCTGCACGTGCACGACCTGGCCGACAACGTGACGACCGAGTCCGAACGTGCCGGTGCGGCTGCGGCGGCGTGGGCGTTGGGGGCTGTCGGCACAGCGGCGGGAGTGGCGGGCGCGGGCTGCCAGCTCACGGTCTCCCCCGCTGGCATCGCAGGCTACGCACTGCCGGGACGCATCACGGCCGTGTCACTCACTAAGCTCAACTTCCGCGTACGTCGGCCGGTCGATGCTGCCCGCGTGCGCATTCTGGCAGGCAACGAGGAGCTGTTTGCAGGCAAGGTTCGCCCGTTTAAACCGAGCGTCATGGAAAGCTTCCCGCTACCGGCAAAGGTGATTCAGCGCGCACTCGATATGGGCGTTAGCGAGATTGTCCTGTCCGTCGACCCCGCTGAGGAGGCGTAGAGTCATGAGCGCGAACGCGATCGAAACGCTGCAGTTCAACTGCACCACCTGCCCATCCGAGTGCCTCCTGACCGTGGAGGTCGAGCGCAGCGCAGACGGCGCCGTGGTAGAGGTACGCTCCGTAACCGGCAACAGCTGCCCGCGCGGTGATAAGTTTGCACATCAGGAGCTCACCTGTCCCATGCGCGTGCTCACCACCACCGTGGCCGTATCCGGCGGCGACGAGGCGCTGCTGCCCGTGCGCACGGCCGAAGCCATCCCGCTGGCACTCCATGCCCAGGCGATGGACCTCATCCGCGGCGTGGTCGTCGAGGCCCCCATCCGCATGGGCGACGTCGTTCTGGAAGACCTCCTCAACACGGGCATCGACCTCATCGCCAGCATGGACATCGACCCAGCCTAAGCAGCTAATTTGGGACGGGGCTCTTTTAGCTACCCCGCCATCCACCCCGCCCCTCCTCAATTGCGGTGAAATAGTTCCTGATTTCCGCCAAAACCCCGGTATCCAGGAACTATTCCACCGCAACTTGCCTTGGGATCGATATTTAGATTGTGCCTACTTTAGTGCCATTTCAAAACTATGCCGGATTACGGGGCTGATTCGGAGACCCCCATCCATACCGGCATTTTTCGATTTTTGATAAGCCGTCTACCTGCGGTTTTAATTTCGCGATTTTTCCCATGGTCAAGTAATACAGGTCCAGCCCCGTAATCCGCCATACTTTTGAAACCAGCCCATTTGGGACGGGTCGCTTATGACTACTTTTGCCCGAACTCTCGTTCAAATGATTTTTCTGGGACGGGGATTAAAAAATCATTCGGAACCCAATGATTATTTAATCCCCGTCCCAGAAAAATCATTCCGCATGTTTGACGCAGCCAAAATAGCCCCGTCCCAAATTGACTACCCTGGCATTGGGGATACCATGGTGGCAACCTAGCGAAAGGACGATGTATGGCACATGTCGATGACCAGCGTGTGGCGCGCGTGCTCGATGCGCTCGAGGCTCAGCACCCCGGCGCGCAGCTGCTTGTGAATGACCCGTGGTCGATCTACTATCTGACCGGCTTTTATGCCGATATGTTCGAGCGTTTTTGCGGCGTGCTACTCGTGCGCAATGCCGAGCCAGTGATCTTGGTCAACGCCCTGCACCAGCTGCCAGAGTATGACAATGCCCGCGTTGCCTATCACACCGATACCGACGTCGTGACCGACGCCATCACTCGCGAGGTCGATCCGACCAAACCGCTCGGCATCGACACCGTCATGCGCTCCGGCTTTTTGATGCCGCTCATGGAGCGCCACGCCGCCAGCGAGTTTTTCCTGGGTGACTTTGCCGTCACCGCCGCACGCACCTACAAAGACGCTACCGAGCAGGAGCTTATGCGCGCGTCCTCGGCCGCCAACGACGCCGTGATGGCCGACGCCATCAAGCTCGTCCATGAAGACGTGACGGAGCGCGAAATTGCCGATCAGATGCTCGGTCTGTACCGCAAGCACGGCTGCGAGGGCTTTAGCTTTCCGCCCATCGTGAGCTTTGGCGCCAACGCCGGCGACCCGCATCACGAACCCGACGACACCGTGCTCAAGCGCGGCGACGTGGTGCTGTTCGACATTGGCGGACGCCGCTGCAACTATTGCTCGGACATGACGCGCACGTTCTTTTGGGGCGAGCCGGACGAGGAAACCGCACGCATCTACGATATCGTGCGCCGCGCCAACGAGACCGCCGAGGCGCTCATCGCACCGGGCGTGCGCATGTGTGACCTGGACCGCGCCGCACGCGACGTGATTGAGGATGCGGGCTATGGGCAGTACTTTACGCATCGCCTGGGGCACTCGATCGGCCTGCAGGACCACGAGCCAGGCGACGTCTCGCTCGTCAACGAGCAGTTCGTGGAGCCGGGCATGACGTTCTCCATCGAACCGGGCATCTACCTCCCCGGCCGCACCGGCGTCCGCATCGAGGACTTGGCCCTAGTTACCGAGTCCGGCGTCGAGATCCTCAACGCCTACCCCCACAACCCAGTCCGCCTAGACTAGCCAATGTGCCAAAGGGACAGTCCCTTTGGCACCTTCCGCTAACGCCGCGCCACGAAAACGGGCTATCTACTACGTTTAACCCGCATGGGTCGACCATGTGGGTCTTTTTTGAAAACCAGCAAGTCGTCTACCTGCGGTTTTGATTTCACGATTTTCCGTGTGGTCGAGGGTAGTCGCCAAAACGTAGTAGATAGCCCCATTTCGTGGCAAGCGAGTCAACTCGGGGCACAGGGCAGCCAAAGAAGCCCCGTCCCAAATTGACTGCTTTTGAGTTGCGGTGATATACGGACTGTTTGAGGCTTCTTGCTTGTAAAACAGTCCGTTTTCACCGCAACTGATGTGGGGATGGGTTAGCGGAGCAGGCCGGCTACTTCGCCGGCCAGGGTGATGGTGCCGGCGGCAACGAAAGCCTCGCCCGCGGCATCGAAGGCTGCGAGGGCCTCGGACACGCTGGGATACACGCCCGCGAGCTTATCGGCGTCCATCAGGGCAGCGAGTTCCTCTGCCGGCAGGGCGCGATCGGAATCGGTCTGGGTCACGACCGCGTGGGGGAACGCCGGAACCAGAACGTCAACGATACCCGCCACGTCTTTATCGGCCAGCGCTGCACACAGCAGCGTGGGGCGGTTCTCCACGCACGGATCGATCTCGTCCAGCGCGCTCACAAAGTTCTCGCAGCTCTGAGGGTTATGGCAGGCGTCGATCAGCTTGAGCGGATCGGTTCCCAGCACATCAAAGCGACCCGGCGTGGGGCAGCCCATAAGCGAAGCGTCGAGCGCATCGTGGTCGAGCTCGCGGCCAAGATAGCCCTCGCACAGCATAATCGCGCACGCAGCATTCTGCGGCTGATACGCCGGCTTGACCATGCTCGACGTATAGATGGCACGCGGCGTAGTACAGCTAAACTCCACGGTATCGCCTACATGCGCCGGTACCTTGGTCGTGGAATGGCTCACAACCAGCGGCACCACACCGCACTCGCGGCAGCGCGTATCCATTACGCGCTGAACGCTCGGCTCATGCGTGCCCTCGCCCAAAACAACCAATCGCCCAGGCTTAATAACCGCAGCCTTCTCCCCCGCAATGGCCTCGAGCGTATCGCCCAAAATACGTGTGTGATCGAGCCCAATACCCGTAATGGCGACGGCCACGGGATCAGTCGCACTCGTAGCATCCCAGCGTCCGCCCATGCCAACCTCAAGCACGGCAACATCCACGCGAGCCTCGGCAAACACCACAAGTGCAGCAGCCGTCAAAAGGTCAAACGGCGTGATGGTATAGGCGCGCTCCCCCGCCGACACACGACGGGCATTCACTCGATGCCCCGCCTCAACAGCGGCCGAAACGCCACGGGCGAATGCCTCATCGCTCACGACGCATCCATCGACTTCCATGCGCTCGGGATAGCGTACCAGCTGTGGCGACGTATACAGCGCGGTCTTGAGCCCCTCACCACGAAGAATGGCAGCCGAAAAACGCGTAGTCGAAGTCTTGCCATTGGTACCGGCAACCTGAATGCAATCGAAATACTCGTCCGGACGTCCCAGCTCATCGAGCATATCGACAACCGTCTCAAGCAGAGGCCCAGCATCCCCAGAAATCCGCCCCGTATCAGCAGCCAGCACAACAGCCTCATCAAACGAAAGCAAATCAAACTCAAAAGGAACGGTATACAAGCCAGAACGCTTAGGCATTTTTAGAACCGCCATTCATAGAAAAAAACAGTATAGGTTGAGGATAGTCAGCGAAAACGCCTCTGATGAGCCAAGGTGCCGTGAAACAAGGGCGCATAGGGCTTATGCCCATGCGCCCGAAGTTGAACGGCAGATTGGCCATCAGAGGCGTTTGCAGCGTCGAGTCAGCCGCCGTTCGTTAGAACGGCGGAATAGGTGTCCGCAGTAGCGAGCAAAGCGTCGGGACGCGCCCCCGAGCAAACCTTACGAGAAGTCAGCAACCTGAGCAGTCAAAGCCGCCAGGATCTCCTTGAGCTCAGCTGCACGGTCCCTCTTCTTCTGGACCACCGCGGGCGCGGCCTTGGCCACAAAGCCCTCGTTGGCGAGCGTCTTCTCGCAGCCGGCGAGCTCCTTCTGGGCCGCGGCAATCTCTTTCTCCAGGCGCGCCTTCTCGGCCGAAAGGTCAACCTTGCCCTCGAGAACCACAAAGACCTCGACGCCGCTGTCGACCACGGCAATGCTCGCGGCCGGCTTCTCAACGTCGGTACCCATAACCAGCGAGGCGGTGTTGGCCAGCGGCTCGATGGTCGAGCGCAGGCTCTCAAGCTTCTCGATGTCCTCGGCGCCGGCGCGCACGACCACGTCGAGCTCGGCCTTGGGGCTCAAGCGATAACGCGAACGCGTGGCGCGGGCGGCGGAAACGACGGTACGGCACAGCTCAAACGCGCGCTCGGCGGGCTCGTCAACGTACTTGGCGTAGTCGGCGGGCTCGGGCCACTTGGCAATCATGAGCGCCTCGGCGCGGTTCACGTTACCCTCGGCGTCCAGATCGAGCACGCTCGCCGGCATGTTGTCCCAGATCTCCTCGGTGACAAACGGCATAAGCGGGTGCATCAGGCGAATGGAGGTGTCGAGCACAAAGATCAGGTTGCGCTGCGCCTGCAGACGACCCTCGCCCTTCAGGCGGGACTTGGTGACCTCGACGTACCAGTCGCAGACCTCGTTCCAGAAGAACTGCTGCACGCCGCGGGCCATGTCGCCAAAGGTGTAGTTCTCAATACCTTCGGTGACCATCTTCACGGCCTTGGCCAGGCGGCTGAACATCCAGGCGTCGGCCGGCGTCTCCACGACGGGCTCGCCGGGCGTGTAGCCCTCCATGTTCATAAGCAAGAAGCGGCTGGCGTTCCAGATCTTGGTCACAAAGCTCTTGGCCTGGTCGGTACGCGGGCTGTCGATAAGCTTCTTGGTCTTCTTGTCGATGTTCGCGTCGAACTTAACATCCTGGTTGTTGGTGCACAGCGTCAGCAGGTTGTAGCGCATGGCATCGGCGCCGTACATACCGATGAGGTCCATGGGGTCAACGCCGTTGCCCTTAGACTTGGACATGCGGCTGCCGTCCTTGGCAAGGATCGTCGGGTAGATGACGACGTCCTTAAACGGCACCTCGTCCAGGAAGTACAGCGAGCTCATAACCATGCGGGCAACCCACAGCGCGATGATGTCGCGCGCGGTGACGAGCGCCGTCGTGGGGTGATGTCCCTCGAGCAGCTCCGGCTTTTGCGGCCAGCCCTGCGTGGCAAAGGTCCACAGCTGCGAGCTGAACCAGGTGTCCAGCACGTTCTCGTCCTGATGCACGTGATGGCCGCCGCACTTGGGGCACACGTCGGTGTCCTCGGTCAGGGCGTCCTCCCAACCGCAGTCCTCGCAGTAGAACACGGGGATGCGGTGGCCCCACCACAGCTGACGGCTGATGCACCAGTCCTTGAGGTTCTCCATCCAGGTGGTGTAGGTCTGCGTCCAGCGCGCGGGGTGGAAGGTCACCTTGCCGGAGTTTACGGCGTCGAGCGCCGGCCCCTTGAGCTTGTCGACGGCCACAAACCACTGCTCGGACAGCCACGGCTCCAGGGCGGAGTCGCAACGGTAGCAGTGCATGACGGAGTGATCGAGGTCCTCGACGTGATCGAGCAGGTCGTGCTCCTCGAACCACTTGATGACGGCCTCGCGGCACTCGTCGCGGTTCATGCCGGTGAACTCGCCGTAACCCTCGACGACCACCGCGTGCTCGTCGAAGATGTTGATCTGCGGCAGGTCGTGCGCCTGACCCATGGCGTAGTCGTTGGGGTCGTGGGCCGGGGTGACCTTGACGAAGCCGGAACCGAAGTTGGCATCGACGTGCCAATCCTCAAAGATGGGGATCTCGCGGTTGACGATCGGCAGCATGACGGTCTTGCCCACGAAGGCAGCCTTCTCGGGGTCCTTCGGGGAGACGGCGACACCCGTGTCGCCGAGCATGGTCTCGGGGCGCGTGGTGGCGACGACGATGTAGTCCTGGCCGTTGACCGGCTCGGTCAGCGGGTAGCGCAGGTGCCACAGGTGGCCCTTCTCGTCCTTATACTCGGCCTCGTCGTCCGAGATGGCGGTGGTGCAGTTGGGGCACCAGTTGACGATACGCTTGCCACGGTAGATCAGGCCGTCGTGGTACCAGTCGCAGAAGACCTTACGCACGGCCTGGGCGTAATCCTCGTCCATGGTGAAGCGCTCGTTGTCGAAGTCGACGGAGCAGCCCATGCGCTTGATCTGCTCGACGATGATGCCGCCGTACTCGTGGGTCCAGTCCCAGCAGGCGTCAACAAACTTGTCGCGACCGATCTCCAGGCGGCTGATACCCTCGCTCTTGAGCTTCTTGTCGACCTTGGTCTGCGTGGCGATACCGGCGTGATCGGTGCCCAGCACCCAGCGCGTGGACTTGCCGCGCATGCGGGCCATACGGACGATGGCGTCCTGGATGGAGTCATCGGTGGCATGGCCCATGTGGAGCTTGCCAGTCACGTTGGGAGGCGGAATGGTGACGGTGCAGTCGCCCACGCCCTCACGGCGCTTGTAGTAGCCGCCGTCGAGCCACTTCTGCAGGATCGCCGGCTCGTTGGTCGACGGATCGTAGTTCTTGGGCATCTCTTCCATATATCTCTCCCTGTCCCGCCGGCGTGTCCGCCTACTTGGTTTTCGCTCGGTCAGGTCCTGGCTCGCACGAAGAGCACATTAAGTGCTCTTCGGCTCGTGCGGAATCTACGAAAACCAAGCAGGCGGACGCGCCTTAGGTATCGATTACTTCAGTCTGATATGACTTCGCTGAGGCTTAAACAAACACACAGAATAACACAGGTAGTTGGGTGTTTTGCGTATATATAAAATAGCCTCCGACCGCGGATGGTCGGAGGCTATTTGCAAGCACGTTTTTGGCAGGTTTACCCGTAGATGCGTTGGGGCTGTTCTTCGCCCTTAACCGCCGCTTCGGTCACGATGACCTTGGCGACACCCTCCTCGCTGGGGAGGTCGAACATCGTCTGCTGAAGCACGTCCTCGCAGATGGAACGCAGGCCGCGGGCGCCGGTCTTGCGGGCGAGCGCCATGCGGGCGATCTCGTGCAGGGCCGCGTCCTCAAACTCAAGATCGACGTCCTCGAGCTGGAACATCTTGCGGTACTGGCGCACCACGGCGTTCTTGGGCTCGGTCAGAATCGACACCAGGTCGTCCTCGTCGAGCGCCTGCGTCTGGGTGACGACGGGCGTACGGCCCACGAACTCGGGGATCATGCCAAAGGCGTTGAGGTCCTGCGGGAGCACCTGACGCAGCAGGTCGTTCTCGTCGACCGAGGTGGGGCCGGCGATCTCGGAGTTAAAGCCCACGCCCTTGTTGCCCACGCGGTCGGCGATGATCTTGTCCAGACCCACAAAGGCACCGCCGCAGATAAACAGGATGTTGGTCGTGTCGATCTGCAACAGTTCCTGCTGGGGATGCTTGCGGCCGCCGGTGGGCGGAACGCTTGCCACCGTGCCCTCAAGAATCTTAAGCAGCGCCTGCTGAACGCCCTCGCCCGAGACATCGCGGGTAATAGAGAGGTTCTCGGCCTTGCGGGCGATCTTGTCGATCTCGTCCACGTAGATAATGCCCACCTGAGCGCGCTCGATATCGCCATCGGCAGCATTGATAAGCTTGAGCAGGATGTTCTCCACATCCTCGCCCACGTAACCGGCCTCGGTGAGCGCGGTGGCGTCGGCAATGGCAAACGGCACCTCGAGGATGCGCGCGAGCGTCTGGGCCAACAGGGTCTTGCCGGTACCGGTGGGACCGAGCAGCAGGATGTTGGACTTGGCGAGCTCTACCTCGTCCATATCGTCGTCAAACTGACCGCCCATGCCCGATGCCTCGTCAAAGGCGGAAACCGCGGCGCCGCCCTCGATCACGCGGCGGTAATGGTTGTACACGGCAACCGACATGGCGCGCTTAGCGTCCTCCTGACCCATGACATAGGCCGAAAGCTCGTCATAGATCTCGTGCGGCGTCGGCACGTGCGTGATGACCTGGCGGTCGTCCTCGAGCTCAAAGCCCTCGGTCTCGGGGTCCACAGCGGGCTGCCCGGCAGCCTGGCCGTGGTCGTTGAGGAAGCCCGGCAGCTTGCCGTTGCGGGCAGCGTCCATGAAGTCCGAAGCCAGCGACTCCTCCAGAATCTCAGAACAGGCGGCGACGCACTCGTCACAGATAAAGATGTTGGTCGGACCCTTTACGAGGCGACGGACCTGGCCCTGTTCTTTTCCGCAGAAGGAGCAGCGAATGGGGTTGCCGTTCTCGTCAAAGTTGTCCTGCATGTTTCCTGCCATCCTAGGCGTCCTTCGCGGCGAGATCGCGAGAGGTGACGATACGGTCGATCAGGCCGTAGTCGAGGGCCTCGGCAGCGGTCAGGTAGTTGTCGCGCTCGGTGTCGGCCTGGACCTTCTCGATGGGCTGGCCCGAGGCATCGGACAAGATCTGGTTGAGCTCGCGGCGGGTCTTCTTAATCTCCTCGGCAACGATCTCGATCTCGGTCTGCTGACCCTGGGCACCGCCGCTGGGCTGGTGAATCATGACTTTGGAGTGCGGCAGGCAGAAGCGCTTGCCCTTAGCGCCGGCCGAAAGCAGCACGGCGGCCATGGACGCGGCCATACCGACGCAGATGGTGGAGACCTGCGGCTTGATGAAGTTCATGGTGTCAAGAATCGCCAGGCCGGAGTAAACCTCGCCACCGGGCGAATTGATGTAGAGCGAGATATCCTTCTCGGCATCCTGGCTCTCAAGATGCAGTAGCTGGGCAACGACCAGGTTGGCGCTGACGGAGTTAATCTCCTCGCCCAAGAAGATGATGCGGTCGTTGAGCAGGCGCGAATAGATATCGTAGCTGCGCTCGCCGCGCGGCGTCTGCTCGATAACGTATGGCACGAGGGCGGAATCGAACTTAGCGATCATACGCATCTCCATTTCTCTCTTGCGGACCAAATTGGTTCTAGATAAACGTACGGTGCCCGCATGCTATGCATTGGCTGGCACCGTACGAAGCAACCGGATAACCGGCTTATAACTTTACCCCATCACGGGCGCATGCATGCGCTCGTGGACAAGGTGGCGAGAATTACTCGGCGTCCTTGGCGGTCTCGTCGACCTCGGTCACCTTGGCGTTCTCGACCAGGTGATCGACGGCCTTGGAGCGACGGATGGACTCGCGGACGGCAGGCATGCGGCCATCGGCGATGAACTCGGCCTTGGAAGCCTCGACGTCCTTGACGCCGGCCTTCTCGAACTCGGCGTTGATGTCGTCCTCGGTGACCTCAATCTTGAGCTCACGGGCGAGGGCGTCGAGCGCCAGGGACTCACGGGCAACGTCGTTGGCCTGCTTGTGCAGGTCGCCGATGAACTGCTCCATGGTCAGGCCGGAAGCGGGCAGCCAGGTGTCCAGCGTCATGCCGCGGGCAGCGAGGTTGGACAGGAAGTTCTGGCCAAGCTCCTCAAAGACGGACTGCTCGTAGTCGGCGTCCATCTCGTCGAGCTGCAGGCGCTCGGCGAGAGCGGAGACGCAACGGTTCTCCTTCTCGGCCGGGAGGCGGGAAGCCTTGTCCTGCTCGATCTCGATCTTGATGGCGTCGCGCATAGCGTCGATGCTGTCGAAGCCAAAGTCGGACTTAACGAGCTCGTCGGTGAGCTCGGGGGTGTTGCGGACCTTGATGCCCTTGACGGTGACCTCGACGGTGTGGGTCTCGGCCTCCTCGCCCTCCTCGGCCTCGTCGGTCCAGGTGACGGACTTGACGTCGTCAACGTTGGCGCCGATCAGAGCCTCGTTGAACTCCTTGGGGTTGCTGTCGCTACCGGCGATGAGCATGCGGCCCTCGGCGGCAAAGTTGTCGGCGTTCTCGACGGCCTTGAGATCGACGGTCACATAGTCGTCAGCCTCGACAGCGCGGCCCTCGACGTCCTCGAAGGTGGCACGGTAGTTGAGGAGCATCTCGACCTGGTTGTTGATCTCGGACTCGGTGACCTCCGCAGGGGGCATCTCGATCTCGACGGCGTCGAAGGAAGAGAGCTCGGCAGCAGGACGCAGGGAGAACTCGACGGTGTAGGTGTAGTCCTCGTGATCCTTGGCGAGGTCGAGCTCCTTGTAGTCACCGTTCTTGGTGGGGACGATGTCCAGCTCGTTGAGGACGGCGGGCTCGTTGGCGGCGATCAGGTCGTTAGTGGCCTGAGCGAGGGTAGCCTCGGCGCCAAGAGCGGAATCGATGACCGGACGGGGAGCCTTGCCGGCGCGGAAGCCCGGGAAGCGGTACTTCTTGGCGGTGTCCTTGTAGGCCTTCTTGATCGCGGCGTCGACGTCGGCGGCCGGGATGGTGACCGTAGCGGTGAGCTTGGCGTCCTTGACGTCAGAAGCGGTGATGTTCAACACGTTCCTCCTCATACTGCCCAGCTTATCTGAGGTGCTGGTACCTTTATGCAACAAAGAGTCGCGACGGCCGAAGCCGACGCAGATGCGTTGGTGCGGGCGAAAGGACTCGAACCTTCACGGGAATCCCACCAGAACCTAAATCTGGCGCGTCTACCAATTCCGCCACGCCCGCATGAGCGCACAGATTAGGAATGATAGCAGATACGAGCGGCAAGCGCACGCACACCTTTTACAGGCTCACGACCTCACCACGAGTGCAAAAGGCGGGGCGAGTTGTCCCGTCCCGCCAACTACGACTTGTTCGCTGACCCGCTACTCCCCCAGCAGAGCCTTCTCCGGTGTGATGGGCAGCGAGCGCACCTGGTGGCCGGTGGCGTGTGCCACGGCCGATGCCACAGCGGCGAGCGGCGTGTTGATGACGACCTCGCCGATCGACTTGGCGCCAAACGGACCCGTCGGCTCGTAGCTCGGCTCAAAGGCCACGCGAATGCTGCCGATATCCAGGCGCGTGGGCAACTTGTAGCTCATAAAGTTACCGGTGCGCAGACGGCCGCGGTCATCGTGCTCGACGATCTCGTAGAGCGCGTGGCCGATACCCTGGGCAATGCCGCCCTCGGCCTGGACGCGCGCGAGTGCCTCGTTGATCACGGTGCCGCAGTCCACAGCCGCCGCGTAGTCCACCACGGTCACCTTGCCGGTGGCCTTGTCGACCTCGACCTCGGCAATGCCGGCCATAAACGGCGGAGGCGAAACGGGCAGGCAGGCAGAGGCGTGCGAGGTCAGCGCGTCGCCGCCGTCGATGTTCTTGACACACAGGTTGGCAAAGTCGCGCAGCGTGAGGTAACGGCCGCGCTCGCGGGCGGCGCGCTCGTCGGACAGACGCACGTACTGACCATCAAAGACCACGTCGGCGGCATTCACGCCCCACATCTGGGCAGCCTTGGCACAAATCTTCTCACGCAGCTCGGTCGCGGCGTTCTTGGCGGCAAGGCCCGTCACGTACGTACCCGAGCTCGCGTACGAGCCAGCGTCGAACGGCGATACGTCGGTATCCACGCCGCGCACCACGATCAGCGAGCTCTCAACGCCCAGCTCCTCGGCGGCAATCTGCGCCAGGATCGTGTCAACACCCATGCCGTTATCGGTGGCGCCGGTGCCGATGGTAATGAAGCCGTCCTCTTCCAAGCGCATGTCGATGCCGGCGATATCCACGTTGGAGATGCCCGAGCCCTGCATGGTGAGCGCACAGCCCAGAGCACGCACACGGTCGCCCAGGTCGACGGCTAGCGGCTTGTCGCGCCAACCGATCATGTCCATCGCGCGCAGCAGGCAGCGGTCGAGCGCGCAGGCGTTGAGCTTCTCGTTGTAGTACTGCGGCATGATCTCGCCCTCGCGCACGATGTTCTTAAGGCGCAGGTCGGCGGGGTCCATGTGCAGCATGTCGGCGAGCTCGTTGACGGCGCTCTCCACGGCAAACTGGCCCTGGGTGGCACCGTAGCCGCGATACGCGCCGCCGCGGTTGGTGTTGGTGTAGACGGCGTCCCAGCTAAAGCGGCTCGCCTTCACATGGTTGTAAATCGGCAGGCTCTTGTGGCCCGAAAGGCCGATCGTCGTGGTAGCGTGCTCGCCGTACGCGCCGGCGTTGGACAGCGTGTGCAGATCGATGGCCGTGATGGTGCCGTCGTTCATGGCGCCCAGCTTAACGGTCATCTGCATCTGGTGGCGCGAGTTGCCCGCGGTGATGGTCTCCTCGCGGGTGTAGCAGCAGTAGCTCGGACGGCCGGTCTGCTGGGTAACGAATGCCACGAAGATCTCGCAGCAGCCCGTCTGCTTGGAGCCAAAGCCGCCGCCGATGCGCGGCTTAATGACCTGCACCTGCGACTGCGGAATATCGAGCGACTGAGCGACCATGCGGCGCACGTGGAAGGGCACCTGCGTAGAGGTGGTCACCGAGATGCGCCCAAACGCGTCGGTCGTCGCGAAGGCGCGGAAAGTCTCCATGGGCGCGGTCTGCGTGGCCTGGCTGTTGTAGGTGCGCTCAAAGACGATGTCGCTCTGGGCGAAGGCCTCGTCCAGATCACCAAAGTCGCTGGTACCGCTGCACACCAGGTTGCGGGGCACATCGCCGCCCTGCGGGAACATAAAGGTCACGTCGCCCTCGGGGTGGACCACGATGTCGTTATCGAGCGCCTGGGTAAAGTCGAGCAGCGGCTCGAGCACCTCGTAGTCGACCTTGATGAGCTTGAGCGCCTTGTCGGCGGCCTCCTCGGTCTCGGCGGCGACGATCGCCACCTCCTCGTTTTGATAGCGCACGAGGTTCTCGAGAATCAGGCGGTCGTAGGGACTCGGCTGCGGATAGCTCTGACCGGCGATAGTAAAGCGGCGCTTGGGCACGTCCTCGTAAGTGTAGACGCCCACGACGCCGGGCACCTTCAGGGCGCGCGACGTATCGATGGAGCGGATCTTGGCGCGGGCATAGGGGCTGCGCTTGAGTTTGACGATCAGGGCGCCGGCGGGCACCATATCGCCCGTGTAGACGGGACGGCCCTCGAGCAGCGCCTTCGAGTCCTTCTTAGGCTGCTTATGGGTAATCTGCTTGTACGAGACACCGTCGCAGCTGGTGTCGTTGACCGGCAGCTCGGGCATCTCAAAGCCCACCTGCACGCCGGACTCGTTGAGGAAGCGGACAATGGCGCGCAGCTGGCTCTCGTAGCCGCTGCAGCGGCACAGGTTGCCGGCGAGCTGGCGCGACAGTTCCTCGCGCGTGGCGACGAGGCTCGGGTCCTCCTTGGCGGCGCGGGCAAGCGCCAGCACGTTCATGATAAGGCCGGGGGCGCAAAAACCGCACTGCTCGGCGCCTTCGGCAGCCATCGCGCGGGCGAGCGCCTCGGACTCAGCCTTGAGACCCTCGAGCGTGGTGATGGTATGGCCCTCGACGCGCGCGGCGGGAACCGAGCAGCTCAGCACCGGGTCGCCGTCGAGCCACACCGTGCACAGACCGCAGTTGGTGGTTTCGCAGGCGCAGCGCACCGACGCGCAACCCTGCTCACGCAAAAGCGAAAAGAGCATGGTGTCAGGGGCAATCTGAACCTTGACCTTGCGGCCGTTGAGCGTAAAGGAAAGATCGATGAGTTTGGCAGCCATTAGCGCACCTCGCTAGAATCGACGCCGGGCACGCGGCGGCAGGAATACTCGTCCGTGGCGAACTTGGGGATCTGCACGGTCTCGAGCTCGCGGGCAAGCGCGGCCGAAAGCTCGATGCCAGCGGCGCGGCGAACGGCCTGCACGGCAAGCGGGGCCGAGACGCGGCGGCGGTAGTCGGCCGAGCCCCACAGGTTGGTGCCATAGCTCAACGCGCGTACGGACACGGCCAGGGCGCGCAGCTCGTCCTCGGAAGGCTGCTCGCTGGTGAGGCCACATGCCTCGCCCTGCAGCAAGGTCGCGCGCAGCGGGCGGGCGCCCACGGTGATGTGCCAGGTGTTGTCCCACCAGGCGGCGGTGACGTTGAGCGAGGGGAAGTCGGTCGCAGCCTTGCGCACGGCCTCGTAGCTCGCGCGGTAATCGTGCTTGACGACCACGACGTGCTCGATCACGTCGCGCACATAGCTCATGTCCACGAACTCGGCGAGCGGCACACGGCCGGCACCCGTCAGCTCAACGTAAGAGTCGAGCGCGAGGAAGGCGGAGAGAACGTCCGAGAAGCCAAAGCGGCCATAGATGCTGCCGCCCACCGTGGCGGTATTGCGCAGCTGCACGCCCACGATATCGTGAACGGCGAACTCGAAGACATTGTTGACAAGCGCGTTGAGCTCGGCATGGCGCTCGAGCTGGCGCAGGGTGCACATGGCACCGATGCGAAACTCGGTCTCGGTCTCCTCGATCTGATCGAGTCCGCAGGCCGAAAGGTCAATCGCCGTCGCCACACGACGCGAACCCAGGCGCATCCAGATGCCGCCGCCCACAATCTTGTTGTTGCGGTTCTTCTGCAAGAGCTCATAGGCTTCGGCCGCGTTTCCAACACGGACGTAGGTACCGAACTTGAGCACGTTCTCCCCCATCTCTTCACTTGTCCAGTACCTCTTAGTGTACCAAACGAGGGCGCACGACCCTCACCACCATAGAAAAAGGCTCCCGGCCGATATGGTCGGGAGCCTTAGCGCATCAGCGGGTGCTGTACGGAGCTATGTCAAGCTGAATTTAGCAGACGCCCTGAGCGAGCATGGCGTCGGCGACCTTCAGGAAGCCGGCGATGTTGGCGCCCATGACAAAGTTGCCCTCCTGGCCATACTCCTTGGCGGTGTCGTCCACGTTGTGGAACATGCCGCGCATGAGCTGCTCGAGCTTGCCGTCGACCTCCTCGAAGGTCCAGGACAGGTGCTCGGCGTTCTGGCTCATCTCGAGGCCGGACACGAGCACGCCGCCGGCGTTGGCAGCCTTACCGGGCATAAAGGCGACGCCGTTCTCCTGGAAGTAGGTCGTGGCCTCGATGGTCGTGGGCATGTTCGCGCCCTCGCCGACCACCTTGCAGCCATTGGCGACGAGCGCCTGGGCGTCCTCGAGCAGCAGCGTGTTCTCGCGAGCGCAGGGCAGCGCGATGTCGCAGGGCAGCTCCCACACGCCGCGGCCGTCGCCCTCGTGCCACACGGCACCGGGCTTCTCGTCAACGTACATGGCGAGCGTGACGCCCTTGTCGTGGCCGGAGCGCTTCTGGTTGTAGACGTGCTCGAGCACGGAGTAGTCGATGCCGTCGGGATCCTCGACCCAGCCGTGGGTATCGGAGCAGGCCAGCACCTTGCCGCCGAGCTGGGCGACCTTCTGGACCGCGTAGATGGCGACGTTACCGGAGCCGTGAACGACGACGTTCTTGCCCTCGAAGGACTCACCGCGGCTCTTGAGGTACTCGTCCACAAAGTAGACCAGACCGTAGCCGGTGGCCTCGGTACGGGCGAGCGAGCCGCCAAAGGAGAGGCCCTTGCCGGTAAGGACGCCGGTCCACTCGTTGGTCAGGCGCTTGTACTGACCGAACATGTAGGCAACCTCGCGGCCGCCAACGCCCAGGTCGCCGGCGGGAACGTCGGTGTTGGGGCCAATATGGCGATAGAGCTCGGTCATGAAGGACTGGCAGAAGTGCATTATCTCGTTGTTGGACTTGCCCTTGGGGTCAAAGTCGGAGCCGCCCTTGCCGCCGCCCATGGGCAGGGTGGTCAGGCTGTTCTTGAGGATCTGCTCCAAGCCCAGGAACTTGAGCATGCCAAGGGTGACCGTCGGGTTAAAGCGCAGGCCGCCCTTGTAGGGTCCAATGGCAGAGTTGAACTCGACGCGGTAGCCGCGGTTGACCTGGACCTTGCCCTGGTCATCGACCCAGGGGACACGGAACATAACGATGCGCTCGGGCTCGACGAGGCGCTCAAGCAGGGCGGCCTCCTCGTACTCGGGATGGGCGTCGAGCGCCGGCTGGATGGTGCCGAGGATCTCGGTCGCGGCCTGGATGAACTCAGGCTGCTCGGGATAGCGGGCCTTGAGCTCGTCGAGAACTTTCTGCGTGTAGCTCATGCTTCCTCCAATTGATGGAAAAGAAAGGTGTCGTTCGCGGCGCCCCATGCGCCGCGAGCTTTATCGAGTATGGATAATATCGCACTGTTGCAGCAAAGTTTCGCATAAGCCGACGAGCAGATGTTTCGTTTTGATTACGATGCAGGTAGAAGCGTTTTTGAGCACCCGACGTACAAATCGCGTGTTTCGAAGCTGTTTCGTCCACATGGTCCATACCACCACAAAGAGGACAGGCACCTTTGTGGTGGTTGGCAGGATGCGTTGGCGGGAACGTATGTGAATCGAACACATCCAAGACGTTTTGCACGCCTCACAACGGTTTTGAGGACCGTGGGGCCCACCGGAGCCCATCCGTTCCCAAACGTGGCGGTATTTTACCAAACGCACAGTGTCGCGCCACGAAAACGGCCCATCTACTACGTTTAACCAGCAAGGGTTAGCCATACCCACTTTTTCGTAACATCGGCAAGTCATCTACCTGCGGTTTTGTTTTTGCGGTTTTTGAAATGGTCGAGGGTAGTCACTTAAACGTAGTAGATAGGCCGGTTTTGTGGCGAGCGGCGATTCGGAGCCCTAGCGCAGGGATCTTAGACCGCCGGCCTCTTTGTCGAGCGTCGTAAAACGCATCGCATCCAGGTGTTCCAGGATGCTAATGGCGCGCTTGCGTGACACGCCTAGGGCCTCGCGCAGCACGCTCGTCGTGGCAGCGCCGCCGTCGGCCTCGATAGCCGCGGCGACGACCTCACGCGCATGGGCCTCGGCGGCGGCAGACAAGGCAACGTCGCGTTCGATCTTAACGATCGCGCGGTTGAGCGAAAGCTCGCGCAGGGCACGCGTCATGGTGTCGCGATCGAGCTGCAACTGCTCGCCCACCTCGGGAAGCGTCGGCGCATTAAGACCGGCCTCGTCCAGCAGGGCAACGATACGCCGGCCAGCCTCGCGCACCACACGTATCGCCGCGGCGGCGGAATGCGGGTCGAACACCTCGGCGCCGTCGACGACGCACACGCCGCGCGCGCAGCCCTCGGCAATAAGTGCCATCGCGACATCGTTGCCGGTGCCCGGCCAAGCCATATACGCGACCGCACCGGACGTAAAGCCGATCTCTTTGGGAGCCGCCGCGTGCATCGAGGACAAGGCGGCAGCCAGCACATCCATTGCAGTATCGAGAGCCGAGGCATCTGCGTAGAACACCGCATCGCCCGCGGCAAGCTCGCACACGGCAGTCTGGTCCACAAGCCCACGCAAAACGATCTCGACCTCGCCGGTAACAAGATCGAGCGCTGCGGCAACACCGGCAGCAGCAACAGGCAGCGTTTGCAGCGCCAGCCACGCGCGTACGCCGTCCGCGACATCTCCGGTCTCAAGCGCCGCATACAACGCGCGCTCCCCCGCCGACAGGACCCGCGCGCGGCGACAGCGCGATAGCAGGACGCGTCCGCCGCCAAGCAGCGAAATCGGCGAATACGACAGAATGACGGCATGATCGCCGGCGCGCAACGGCAGCGGCCGTTCCAGGCGCACCTGCACCACACGCGTCTCGCCGACCGCAATAGGCGGCTCGTCGTCTAAAAGCATAATGCGGCCGAGCACCTCGGCCGTGCCCGCCATAACGTGCACGCGTGTACCCGAAGCAAGAACGCCGGCTCGCACGCCATCGCGCCCCACATATGTCAGTTGCATCAAAAAGCGCAGCGTCTGGCCCACGCGACCCTCGACGCCGAGCATCTCGCCGCGCTTGAGGCCCGCCACGCCATCGCCCACCAGGTTCAGGGCGACACGCTGGCCGGGAACCGCGCACTGGGTATCCCCGTGAACCTGCACCCCGCGCACGCGACAGCTCGTTTGCGACGGCAGCGCAACGAGCTCATCGCCAACCGAAACGGGACCGTCGTGCAGCGTACCCGTCACGACGGTTCCGGTGCCGCGGATGCTAAAGCAACGGTCGATGGGAAGACGGGGCGCGGCGCCCGAGCCAGCGGTCGCCTCCAGATGCTCCGACCAGCACGAGCAGACCGCGTTATCGAGCACCGCAAGCAGCTCGTCCAGGCCCTCGCCCGTCTTGGAGGACACCGGCACTATCGAGGCACCCGCAAACACGGTCCCGTCAAGAAACGCCTCGACATCGAGCTCCGCCAGCGTGGCAATCTCGTCGTCGGCCAAATCGCGCATCGTGAGCGCGACGACCATGCGCCTCACGCCCAACAGCTCCAGCACGCGGACGTGTTCGCGGGTTTGCGGCATCACGCCCTCAACGGCAGAAACCACCAGCAACGCAACGTCCACGCCGGTGGCACCCTGTACCATCGCGCGCAGGTAGTGCGCATGCCCGGGCACGTCAACCAAGCCGACAAGCTTGTCGCTGGGAAGCTCGAGCTCGCCAAAGCCGAGCTCAGTGGTCATGCCTCGGCGCCGTTCGACCTCCAGACGGTCGGGATTTTTGCCGGTCAGCGCCTCGATAAGGGCCGACTTTCCGTGGTCGACGTGTCCTGCTGTTCCAACGACAACGGGACACTCGACAAGCTCACGCGCAGTCATCGACGCAAACCCGCCCGCACGGCATCCGCCAACGCAGACGCACACAGGTCAAGGTCGGTGTCGTGCAAAAGCGTGCGAACGTCAAACAGCACCTGGTCGTGGCGCACGCGTGTCACAACCGGCGTATCGGGCTCCTGTACCATAGCGCGCTTTAGGCCATCGGCGGATAGACGCCCATCGACGGGACAGACGGCAACGCAAAATGTAGGGAGCTCGACAGTCGGCAGCGATCCGCCGCCGGGAGTAGAGGCGCCCTCGACAACCTGCAGCTCCACGGCCTCCTCGCACTGAGCCTCGCGAAGCTTGCGCAGCATGCGGTCGTGCAGGCGCTTGGCCTGGCGCTCGAGCGGAGCCGGCGCGCCGGAAAGCATGTTGAGTACCGGGATCTCCCGATGCGCCGCATCGGGACCGGTCACATACAGTCGCAAAGTGGCCTCGAGCGCCGCGAGCGTGAGCTTACCGGGGCGAAGCGCGCGCATAAGCGGATGAGAGGCGCAGGCGGCAATTGCCTGGGCGTTGCCAAGGATGATGCCCGCCTGCGAAGCACCGAGCAGTTTGTCGCCCGAGCACGAGACGACGTCAACGCCGGCGCCAAGAGACACGGACGCGGGCCTCTCCCCCGCATCGGCGAGTACCCCATCTGCAAGCAAAGCGCCTGAGCCTTGGTCCTCGTAAAGCAACAGGCCATGTTCATGCGCCAGCGCAGAAAGCTCCGCCACGGAAACCTCCTCGTGGAAGCCCTCGATACGGTAGTTGGAAGGATGGACTTTGAGGATCATCGCCGTGTTGGGCGTGATGGCGTTTCGATAATCATCCAGATGTGTGCGGTTGGTAGAGCCAACCTCGACAAGCTTGGCACCCGAAGCCGCCATGATGTCGGGGATGCGGAAGCTGCCGCCCACCTCGACAAGCTCGCCGCGGCTCACGATGACCTCTTTGCCGAAGGCATGCGCGGCAAGCACCAACAGCACCGCGGCGGCATTGTTGTTGACAACTAAGGCGTCCTGCGCCCCCGTGAGCGTGCGCAGCAGACGCGCGGCATGCTCTTTGCGGCCCCCGCGAGCGCAGGTTGAGACGTCATACTCAAGCGTGCTGTAGCCTCGGGCGACATCGGTCACCGCCTGCACCGCCGCGGGAGCGAGCGGAGCGCGGCCCAGATTGGTGTGAATCACAACGCCCGTCGCGTTGACGGCAGGGCGCAGGGTCGGCAGCGACAGGCGATGGGTCCGCTGCTCAATTGCCAAGGCGAGCTCGCGCTTGTTCCTTGCAGGGGCGCCGGAGCGAATCGCCGCGCGCTCGGCATCGAGCTCGGCGTCAATCGCCTCGCGTACCATCGTGTCGCCTGCATCGCCAGCAGCCTTCATGACCGGCCACTCGGCAAGCAGCTCGTGAACGGCGGGAATGGAACGCAGGCGGCCGCGCACCTCGGCAGACATGGATTCGCAGTCGCTCATGAAAAGCCTTTCGACATGTTCAATAAAAAGCTGGTCCCCCGCGATCGTCATCGGGCAAATAAATACCGGCGCGCACGCAAAAGGGACAGGTCCATTATGGCAGCTCGTGACAAGACGTCGAAGCGCCTCGTCTAAAACCTGCCAAAATAAACCTGTCCCTTTTTGGTCGGTTATGGCTTGGTGGCTTTAGGCCTCCTTATTGGCGTAGATAAACCAGTAGCCCAGCGCCACGATCAGGGCGCCACCCACGATATTGCCCAGCGTGGCGACCGTAAGGTTGAGCGCCAACCCGGCAGCGTTGAGGGCATCGGCGCCAGCGACATCGGCTCCATAGCCGCAGGAGTGCATCAAAATACCCATGGGCAAAAAGTACATGTTGGCGACACAGTGCTCAAAACCGCAGGCCACAAAAGCGGCAATGGGCAGCAAAATGCCCACGACCTTATCGACCACGGTCTTGCCGGCAGTGCCGATCCATACGGCCAGGCAGACAAAGATGTTGCACAGAATGCCGCGGAAGAAGATGGTAACGGCGTCGATCGTAACCTTACCGGCAGCGACACTCACCATGGTGTTGGCGACGGCCTCGCCGTTGAGTTTGTAAATGGCTGCCATGTAAATCAAAAAGACAACGAACAGGGCGCCGGCAAAGTTGCCGATCCACACAATAGCCCAAGCCTTGAGCATCTGGACGAGCGTGATCTTTTTGCTCTTAAGCGCGCAGACCATAAGCGAGTTGCCGGTAAACAGTTCCGCGCCGCAAATGAGCACGAGCACCAGTCCCAGGCAAAAAGCAAGACCGCCCACGAAGCGCTGGGCGCCCCAGCAAAGCGTGGGATCGCTCAGAAAGACCGTGAAGAACAGGCCGCCGAAGGCGATGAACGCGCCGGCGAACATGGCGAGCAAAAAGGCCTTCGAGACCGGCAGGTTGGCCTTGGTAACGCCTGCGGCCTCGGTCTTCGCCTCGATCGCGGCGGGCGCCAGGCAATCGGAGGTGGGGTATTCTGCCTTACTCTGTGCCATGGAAATCACTTCTTTCTTACGATTCGGGACAAACGCTCCTGGTTCATTTGCCCTGCGAGGTCGGACGGTATAAAAATAAACGCGAGCCAAATTAGCATATTGGCCTGCGATTATATAGCTTGGAGCGGGCGACGGGAAGTCCAAGGATTTGCTTCGCTGCGGGCCTTCGGCCCTTGCGTGCTGCGCTGGAAATTGCTCACGCATTTTCTCAGCTCCGCACCCTGGCGGGTTCGATTCCCGTCGCCCGGCGCGTAAACGAAAACAGCTCTGATCCCCAAAGGAAACCAAAGCCGTTAAAACAATTCTTATGGAGCGGGCGACGGGAATCGAACCCGCGTCATCAGCTTGGAAGGCTGAAGTTCTACCATTGAACTACGCCCGCAAGATATGGTCGGGACGACAGGATTTGAACCTGCGACATCCTGCTCCCAAAGCAGGCGCGCTACCAAACTGCGCCACGTCCCGAAGGTGTTGAGCAGCTAAGGTCTAAACCTTGCGTGTCCCAAAGCGAAGGAAATTATAGGGGAGACTCCCCGCCTGTGCAAGCGACGATACCCTAGCTCCTCGAATGTACGACAAACCGACTGTGGAGCAGGCCGATCACAAACGCCACCACGGCAACCGGCGCCCACGCGGCTCCAATGTCTGCCAGCGGCAGCGCATCGAACGGCAGCCACGCGCCCGTAAAGAACGCATCGCGGACCGAGGTAATCACGCTCTGCACTGCGACAACGCCGCCGACCCAGACCCACGCCTGCGGATGCGCGTCGCAAAAACCGTGCACCAGACCCATAAGCACCAGCACGATGGCGACGGGGTACAGGGCGTTGAGCATGGGCACCGAGAACATAAGAATCACGTCGAGGCCCACGTTGGAGAGCACGCACGAAAACGCTGCGAACACAAAGGCGAGTACCGCAAAGGGACGGCGCATGGCCTCCTCAGAGGCCTCCGCTCCCCCTTCGACCACATACGTCTCGCAGAAGTAACGCGAGCAGCAGCTGATGAGGCCGATGCACACGTTCATGCAGGCGAGGAAGAAAATCGCAAAGACCACGACCGTGCCGGCAAGGCCAAAGTGCATGGAGGCCGAACGGGCAAGGATGGCGGCACCGTTGGTGGCATCGGGCATCACGGTGCTGAGCTGCGCGCCGGCAAGCGCCAGGCCGCAGTAGATGATGGCCATGAGCAAACCGGCGATCACGCCGGAGCGCGAAATCTCGAAGGCAACGCGCTTGTCATCGGTAACGCCCAGCTCGTGGATAGTCTCGGCGATGATGATGCCAAAGGCGAGCGAGGCGAGCAGGTCCATGGTCTGGTACCCGGTCAAAAAGCCCTGCACGGCAGCACCGGCATTATAGGGAGCCTGCGGCGCGGCAGCAGGGCCCAGCGGCGAAACCACGGCTGCGCCCACGACCAACACGATAAGGGCGATGAGCGCGGGGCCCGTAATGCGGCCGAGCACGCGCGTGATGACGCCGGGACGCAGCGTGAGCGCAAATGCGACCACGAAGAAGGCGACGGCGAAGACCAAGCGCGCGGTGCCATGCGAGACGCCCTCGGGCAGCAGCGGCACCAGCATCTCGAAGGCTGTGGAGCTCGTACGCGGAATGGCCAGACACGGGCCGATAGCCAGATACACCGCCGCGACAAAGAACTCGCCAAACTTGGGGTGCACGCGGCCGGCAAGCTCGCGCGCCGTTCCGGCAAGCGCCACGGCGATAAAGCCCATGACGGGCAGGCCAATGGCGGCAATGAGAAATCCAAGCATGGCGACCGGCGTGGCAGAACCTGCCTGCAGCGCCAGCAGCGGCGGAATAATGAGGTTGCCGGCGCCAAAGAGCATCGAGAACAGGGCGATGCCGACAGTGAGGACATGGTCGGAGCGCAGGCCGCGGGAAGCGGATGAGGCCATGGGACCGCCTTTCGAGTCGAGACAAAAACGGGACGGGCAAAAGACCCGTCCCGCAAGTATATACGCTTTAGCAGACTAAATCGCGCAAAACTTCAATCTAGCCACCCCTTCCGAGCCGTTACGCGTCCGATCGACGACGACGCAGCAGCTCGAGCGCTATTGCGATAAGCGCAACGGCGCCCGCAGCCACGGCGACGGCCAATGGCGCGTTATCGCCCGCATCGGCGAGCTGCTGAGCGCTCGTCTTGGACGAAGCCTTCTGTCCGGGGTTTTCCGCACCATCGCCCCTTGCCTTATCGGCTGCGGAGTCAGCCGAACTACCTGGTTTTGCCGGATCCCCAGAATCCGACTGGTTGGAATCGGGCGTCCCGGGCTTATCCGGGTCCGGCTTACTCGGGTTGTCAGGCTCAGGCTTATCCGGGTTATCCGGATCCGGCTTGTCCGGCTGATCAGGCTCCGGTTTGTCGGGCTCAGGCTTGCCCGGATCAGGCTGGTCAGGCTCGGGCTTGTCCGGGTCCGGCTTGTCCGGATCGGGTCCATCGGGCTTGTCCGGATCGGGAACCACCGGGTCCGGGTCGACAGGCTCTTGCTTCTTCTTCACCGTCAGCGTACCGGGCTCAACCGTGACATCAAAGTTCGGGTCGGTGACCGTCGCCTCGATCTGGTACTCGCCCGCCAGAGAACTCTCATCGGCGACGCAGGAGTACTCGACCTTCACGCCCGAGGTATCGGCCGAGCTCTTTAGGCTCGAGGTAAAGGCGGGATTCATCTCTCCCTCGAAGCGTTCAACATCGTCGACTTTTACCTTAAGCTTCGTCGGCGCAATCCTGAACTTGCGCGAGGCGGCGCCGATATACCCGTTGCTTCGCAGCGTGGCAACGGCGCGATACGTGCCGGCATCGGTCGGGGCCTCACTCGACGAATAGTGCGTGCCGCCCGTCCCGTAATACCTGACCCTCAGGTCACCTTCGCAGGCCTTGGGAACCCCCGTGACCTCGGGCGCCTGGGCGTCACCGCTATAGACGAAGTTGCCGCTCTCAAATGCAAGCTTGACCCGCTTCGCCTGAACGACCAGAACAAAGTGCGCGGTCCCGGTCTCACCCCGAGCGTCCTTGCACGTGATGTCAAAGCTAGACACTCCGGCCTTGGACGGGGTGCCCGAGAGCGTCAGGCCGCCCGCTGTGCGGGTGAGCTTAAACCCGTCGGGGAGCTTAGCGTCGTCCCATGTGTACTCATATGGAGCTTCGCCACCCGCGGCACCCGCAATCGTCGCTCGATACGTGCTATGCGCACGTGCGACCGGCAGCAGACCGCCGTTGAACACGAGGGCATCCCGGAGCACAACGGAAACGACGGCACGATCGCTTTCCACCTGCGCCTCGGTACCAAGGTAGCGCTGAGTGACGCGGCAGAAATACTCGCCGGCGCAATCCTCATCAAGGCCCTCGATGAGGAGCGTCTCCCCCGTCTCGCCCTCGAGCGCCACGGTCTCGCCGCCCACCATGTGGAACCACTGATAGGAAAGTTCGACATCGGCGGCGGAACCCGTGGACGAGGACGTGTGGTCGAGGACGCCCTTGCCCGCCTCGGCAGAAACCGAGAGCACAACAGCATCGCCCTCGTGGGCACTCGCGTCCTGTGGCTGCGCAATCACCTTCGGAGCGTCCGCTTTCGCGAACTCGAACGTAATCTCGTGCGACGCGGTGACGCCACTCAGCGTGACCTCGTACGCTCCGCCCTCATAGCCGGAAATATCGAGATCGATGGCCTTATCCGAGCCGGCTTCCGTGACCGTCACCCGCTCGAGGTAGCAGCCCTCGTCGGGCGTCGCCGAGAGCGTCACGTCGCCGCCCGCATCAACGGTGACGGAAGCGTTGTCGACCGAACCGTTGACCGCCTTTGCCGTCACCTCAAAGCGCTCGGGCTTGTCCGGGTTATCGGGCTCGGGGTTATCAGGGTCGGGATTATCGGGGTCAGGCTTGGGATCTGGATCAGGCTTGGGATCTGGATCAGGCTTGGGATCCGGATTAGGATTATCGGGCTCCGGATTATCCGGGCCGGGGTTAGGACCAGGATCAGGCTGATCGGGATCCGGGTTGTCCGGGTCGGGGTTATCCGGATTGTCCGGGTCCGGAACCACCGGGTCGGGACCGACGGGCTCCTGCTTCTTTTTCACCGTCAGCGTTCCGGGCACGACCTCGACATCGAAATTCGGATCGGTGACCGTCGCGCCGATCTGGTACTTGCCAGCAGGAAAGCTCTCATCGGCATCGCAGGAGTACTCGACCTTCACACCCGAAGTATCAACCGCACTCTCCAGGCTCGAGGTAAACGCCGGGTTCGCCTCTCCCTCGAAGCGCTCGGCGTCGTCAACCTTCACCTTGAGCTTTGCCGGAGCGATCTCGAACTGGCAGGCAGCGGCACCGATGTAGCCGTGGCTGCGCAGCGTGGCGACAGCGCGGTATGTGCCGGCATCGGTCGGGGCATCCGTCGAGAAATATTGCGTACTTCCGCATCCGTAGTACCAGACCTTCAGGTCACCCTTGCAGACCTTGGGAGCACCGGAAACTTCGGGGGCCTGCGACGCGCCATTAAAGGTAAAGTCGCCATCCGTAAACGTAAGCTTTACGCGCTTTGCCTGGACAGCGAGCGCAAAGCGGGCGGTCATGGCCTCGCCACGGGCATCCGTGCACGTAATATCGAAGGCGGAAACGCCCGTCTTGGACGGAACACCAGAGAGCGTCAGACCGCCCGAAGTACGGGAGAGCTTGAGCCCGTCGGGGAGCTTCGTCTTATCCCATGCGTACTCGTACGGAGCCTTGCCGCCCGCGGCCCCGGCAATCGTGGCGATGTACGTGCCGTGCGCACTCGCTGCCGGCAGCAGGCCACCGTTAAACACAAGGGTGTCCCAGGCAACGACGGAGGCGGAGACGCAATCACTGTCCGTCTGCTTCTCAGTACCAAGGTAGCGCTGAGTGATGCGGCAGAAATACTCGCCGGCCAGCTCGTCGTCGAGGTCCGCGAGCGAGAGCGTCTCCCCCGTCTCGCCCTCGAGCGCCACGGCCTTGCCATTCACCATGCGGAACCACTGGTAGGAGAGCTCAACCTCGGCAGCGCAACCCGTGGACGAGGCCGCGTGGTCGGCGACGTTCTTGCCCGCCTCGGCCGCGACCGAGAGCACAGCCGAATCGCCCTCATGGACGCTCACGTCCTGCGGCTGCGCGACCACACGCGGAGCGTCCGCCTTCGCAAACTCGAACGCGACCTCCTGCGATGTGGTGACATCGCTCAGCGTGACCTTGTACGCCCCGCCCTTGTAATCAGAAATGTCGAGGTCAACGGTCGCATCTGAGCCGGCCTGCGCGACCGTCACGCGCTCGAGGTAGCAGCCCTCGTCGGGCGTCGCCGAGAGGGTCGCATCCCCGCCCTCAACGACCGAAACCAAGTCGTTGTCGACCGAACCGTTGACTGCCTTCGCCGTCACCTTGTAGTGTTCGGGCTTCTTCTTGACCGTCAGCGTACCGGGGTCGACCGCGACATCAAAGTTCGGATCGGCAACCGCCGCGTCGATCTGGTACTCACCCGCCGGCGATTTCTTATTCGCCGAGCAGAAGTACGTAACTTTAACGTCCGAGGTGTCGCAACGGCTCACCAAGCTGGAGGTAAACTCGGGATTTTCCTGGCCCTCAAAGCGCTCGGCATCGTCGACCTTCACCAGCAACTGGGCAGGTGCAACGGAAACCGTCAACTCGACGTCCTCGGCGGCAAGATAGTTTCGAGACGCCTTGGCATGGGCGACAACACGTGCCGTACCGGCAGCCTTCACCGTCGCGCAGCGTCCCTTAATCGAAACCGGGCCCCTATCGTCATCGGAATCGACCAGCTCAAAAGTCACGGGAGTCTGGGCAACGTTGTTAAACACAATGGGGTCTCCACCGTATACACCCGAATAGCTCGTCGTTCCCGTAATAACCTGGCTTGCCTTTGTAATCGAGAACTCGGCGGACTTTTTACCCTGATAGTTGGGGTCAGTCACCTTAACCGTGACGCGGTAGTTACCGCTGTCGCACGGCTCCAGCGCCGTCGGACCATAGGACGTTCCATCTATACCGCAATAGGCAACGGAATAGCCAGATGCATCAAGGCCGGCAACCGCAACCGCCGCACCGTGTCGTGCGCCATCGTATGTCACATCAGACGTCTCGATCGAAATATCGACCGGGGCCTTCTCGATCGTGAAGTCACAGGAGGCATTACCGACATATCCCTTGGCGTCGAGCGTCACCACCGCACGATACGTGCCGGCATCCACCGGCGCCTGATCCGACGAGTAATGTGTGTCGCCCGTGCCAACATAGGTCAGTTTGACATCGTCCTCGCAACCCTCGGGCACGCCCGAGAGCTCCGGGGCCTGCGCCGTCGCGTTGTAGGTAAAGGTCTGGCCCTCAAATGCAAGCGGGGCTTTCTTCGCCTTCACGAGCAGCGCGAAGTGCGCATCGCACTTGTTGCCCAGGTCATCAGTGCACCTAATCTTGAAGCGACACACACCCGTGGCCGCAGGCACGCCCGAGAGCACCAAGGCGCCCGATCCGTCATCTGCCAGCGTCAGCTGCATGCCCTCAGGAACCTCAACATCATCCAAGTTGTACGCATACGGCGCCTTGCCGCCCATAGCGCCGGCAATCTGCGCGCGGTATTCATCGTGAGCGGTCGCCACCGGCAGCACACGCCCGTTAAACACAAGCGTTTCTCGGGGCACGATGGATACTTTCGCATGTTCGGTATCCGTCTTTGTCACCGTGCCCAGGTAGCTCTGCGTAATGCGGCAGAAGTACTCGCCCTCGTTCTCGCTGTCGAGCTGGGCAATCGAGAGGGCCTCCCCCGTCTCGCCCTTCAGTGCCACCGCCTTGCCACCATCGTCAGACATGCGATACCACTGGTAGCTCAGCTTGACGTCTGCAGCGGATCCAGATGACACGGCCGCATGGACGCGAACGTTGCGCCCCGCCTCGGCGGCGACCGAAAGTTCGACCGGATCGCCCTCGTAAGCACTCGCATCCTGCGGCTGCGCAAGGACCTGTGGAGCCGCTGCCTTCGCAAACTCGAACGTGACCTTTTGCGGAGCACTCACGCCACTCAGTGTGACCTCGTACGCCCCACCCTTGTAGTCAGAAATATCAAGGTCATAGGCATTGCCGGCCGAACCGTCATCACCGGCCTCTTCGGCAACGGTCACGCGCGTCAGATAGCAGCCCTCATCGGGCGTCGCCGAAAGCGTCACCTTGCCATCCGTAGCGACCAAAGCAGACTCCAGATCAACCGATCCGTTGACCGCTCGGGCCGTCACCTTGTACTTGGACGCCTCCGCAAAGCGCGCCTCGACGGTCATATTGTCCTCGGGGACAAACGTCCAGATAGTATCCGTGTTCAGCGGCTCATCGCCCAACGACCCGTCGTCATTGCGCGCATACCACCCATCGAACACATACCCCGCATCGGGAACGGCAGTCAGGGTCGTGGACTCACCGTTCTCGACTTCGTTGGTCACGGCATAGCCCAGAGATTCGTCCTCGGAGGAACCCTCGACGTGTCCGCCCTGACGCGGATCAACCGCCGTCACCGACATCGTCGCCCGTTCATAAACGGCCGTAAAGGTTCGGTTGCCAAACACTACGCGGTTGATCACCGGCGTGGCGCCCACAGGCATGCCGTTCTCATCGACCCAGTATTTAAACTTCCAACCCTTATGCGGCACGGTAAACATAATCGCCGCGGAGTGGTAGGAGCCACCCGTACCGAGCGCTACCATCGAAAAGCCAGCATCCTTAGGATACGTAGCGACCTGAACATCGCAGCCCGTCTCGTAGAACACGGCCGTAAGCTGCTTATTCTCCTTGGCGGTACCGATATAGAAAGCGCTGTAGCTCACCGTGACACCCGCATCGTCGACCCAATGCGAGAAGTGGTACTTCTTCCACGGGATCGCAATCGCCATAAACATGTCGCCCCTGTCGTAGGACCTGCTGCCGGCAGGAATGCCGTCGACAAGAAGGGCCGTACCGCGGAAGATGGACGAGCCAGTGACGGTAATGGTCACCTGTCCATCGGATTCGAACTGCGCGTAGTACGTTATGTCCTGCGTGACGGTCACATCGAGAGTCGTCGCGGTCTCGACAATCGAGGTGCCCTCCTTATCGGTGCTCCAGCCCACAAAGCGATAGCCCATGCCGGCAACAGCGGTCAGTTCCACCTGATCGCCCACGGCAAAGCTACCGCTGCCCGTAACACGGCAGCCCCTGTTCGAAGTCTTGTCCTTCACCACGACCTCGCCCGTAACGGTCACCTCGTACGGATCGGCAAACACGGCCTGGAGCTCCAACGTATCGTCCTCGAGCCCCTCGACCATATCCTCGTCGAGCTTAACCCAACAATGAGCGTCGCAGCTCAGCAGCGACTTGTTGCCCTCGGCATCCAGGACATACCAGCCGACAAAACGTTTGGTTCCCATAGGCGTAGCGTTGAGTTCGACCGTGTCACCGAATTGATAGGAACCCTCGCCGCTCAGGGTACCAACGCTATCGTCACTCGCGCTCAAAACGACCTGATAGGACTTAGGCGTAAAGGTCGCCGTATAGGCGGCGTCACCCGTGACCTTAACGGTATAGTCGGCGTTCTCGCTGACTGACTCGCCCTTGTCGTCCGTCCAACCCGCAAACGAATACCCGGTGTTTGCAGTCGCGCGAAGCGTTGCGCGGTCGCCGACCTCATAGCCGCCAAAGCCGCTCACGGCTCCGCCCTCGGCAGGCGAAGCAACGGTATGCACGACATACGAACCCGACGCAAAGACGGCATAGAGCGACGTATCCTCACGCACGGTAAATCGATAGGTTTTCTTGGAGCTCACGCACGTGCCATTCTGGAACCAGCCCACAAAAGCCGTATCCTCGGCGGCGACCGCACGCACGGTTGCGACCTGTCCGGCGGTATACGTCCCCGCGCCCTCGACCGTGCCCATGCTCTCCTCGCACGATACGTCCACCGTATATTGCTTTGCCGAGAACACGGCTTGGAGCGTCGTGTCAGACGTCGGCACCACGTGATAGGTACTGTCACGGCTTACCACGGCGCCCGAGGCATCGGCCCAATACTCAAACGCATAGCCCGAAAGCGCATGCGAGGTCAGCGTGGCGGCATGCCCCGCCTCAACGGTACCCGTGCCCTCGACCCAGCCGGCGACACCCGATTCGACCAGCGAACCGGTGCCGGAATCGACTACCGTCGTCGCGTCGACTTCATAGCTTTTTGCCATAAAGCGAGCGATGTGCACATGGCTGCGTTCCTGGTGGCAGGTGAACTCCGCATCGGCAGACTCAAACGTGCCGTCTGCCGTATACCAACCAGTAAAGACATAACCGGGATTGGGCGTTGCCTTCAGGGCAACCTCCGCGCCGCGGTCCGCAAGAACGCGGCTCGCCTTGACGGTGCCACCCTCCGCAGGATCGGCGAGGGGCACGCAGACGGTATCGATAGGCACAAAGCCCGCGGTAATAACGCAGTGCCCGGTTTTACCGCGAGCCTTCGCAACCAACGAAGTCTCGTGCTTAAGGCTCTTCAGGCGGCCATTGACGTACCAACCCCGGAACAAAAAGCCAGGATGGGCCTTGGCCGTCAAATGAAGGGTTTCCCCTAATTTGAACGTATCGGTCGTAGGCTTCACCACGGTCCCATTGCACGTCACGGTACCGCCGAGCCATGAATCGGCGGTGACGATGACCTCGGGCTTTGAGTCGGTAAAAATCGCGGTATAGGTATCGCTCTTGGTGACCTTGACGACCAGCTCGGCGGTGTCGTACTCCTTACCGGAGCTATCCTTCCAATGGTCAAAACGATAGCCGTCGTTGGCCTTCGCCTTGAGCATCACCGTGTCGCCATATCCGCAGGTAACCGAAGATGCCCCCGGGTGCCCTTCGATCTCGACCGTGCCGCGCTCCACAAAGGTCTTTTTTGCCTTCGCCGTCACGGTATGCGTGTTTTCCTCAAACACCGCGCGCACGGTGCATTCCACGTCCTCGGGATAGAACTCGAGGTAGCTGGGGTCGGTCCCAAAAGCAGGTCCGTCTTGGCGTCGTACCAGCCCTTAAAGGTAAATTGTTTGCTCGCCTCGGCCGTAAGCTCAATGCTCAGCGTGGCAGGCTCGCCCTTCATGCAGTAGCCCTCGCCGTGCACCATATATTTGCCCGCCATGGCCGCGGCCGGCTCAACGACCACGTCTACCTTGCAGGCGCGCGTAAACTTCGCTTGGATCACGCAGTCGGTAATGGGCTCAAAGGTATAAGAGCGCTCGCTCGAAACCAGCGTCGAGGTGACATCCGAGCCGCCGTTGCTCAAATACCAGCCGTCAAAGATATAGCCCTCGGATGGGGTGGCCTCCGCGGTCACACGCTCGCCTTCGGGAACCTCGAGTACCATGCCAGCAGTCTCGCCACGCTTCAGCGTAACGGTACCGCCCTCGAGCGGGTCGGCCTCGGCACGCACGGTATGCGCATCCCTGCCGTCCATCACGGCCTCGATCCGGGCATTCCCGTTAACGCGGTATTCGCAAACTTCCTGCTTGTTGGCAATCGTGATGCCCTGCGCATCGGTTTCGCGCCATTCCACAAACCGGTACGTTTTCTCCGGATTGTCGGGGCGTACCTTGGGCCGCATCGTAAACGTGAGAATGTCCCCATCCTTCGCGCGAACCTTACCGTCCACGACCGGCACGCCATCGCACAGCACCTCGGCGCTATCGAAGGGATCGGTATTCACCAGGATGGTCTTATCCGCCTTGCGGAAGCGTGCAACCAGATGGCGGTCGACCTCGGCCTTAAAGATATACGTACGCTCGGGCGAAACCTCGATGCCGTCCTCAAACCATCCCACAAAGGCATAGTCGGGACCCTCGCTCGCGGTGACCATAGCCTGATCGCCACGTGTAATGCTCTGCTTTACGGGGCTTGCGGTGCAGCCTGTCGAAAAATCGGCCTGAATGCCATCGGCTTCGGCAACGGCCGTAATCTCGACTTTTTTCTCGAAAACGGCCGTCATCTTTACAACCTCGGGCGTCAGGTCCGTGATCGTCATCGTCTTGAGAGGAGATGTCGAGACCTCGACGCCGTTCTCTTTCCAACATACGAAGCGATAGCCGGGATTTGCGACAGCCTCGAGCGTGGCGACCGTCCCCTCATAGTGGATACCGCCTCCGGTAACGACGCCGCCCACCTCGGGCTGCGCGGTGGTAATTATTTCGATCTTATGGTCGCCATGAGGCTTGGGCTTCTTGTGGTCGTCGATGATGTCCTTAATCTCCTTGAGCACCTTGGTGCCCACAGCGGCAACATCCTCAATATTGTCGGCCATACCGATCTCGATCACCGCGTCGGCCGCGATGGGGTCGACGATCTCGCCCAAGCCATACATGGTAGCGAGAACGGCCGCAGCCGTAATTGCGGCGATGAGCGCGGCCTTCAGCGCCGCGAGTGACTCGTCGGGGTCAGTCTCCTCGCGGAAATGCGCGGTGTACTGCACATCCCCCTCGAGCACAAACGTGTAGGACGGACCATCGTCCCCGGTAAAGACAACGTTGCCGAGGGCATCGGTCGCGTAGTCAAACACATAGCCAGGCATTGGCACCGCCACGACCGTTACGCGCGACCCGAGGCCGTACAGACCGGTGGAAAGGAACTGCCCGAGCGGCTGCCCGTTCTCATCGACCCCGTCCACACTCAGCACAACGCTTGCCTGGGGAGCGCAGTAGCGCGGCGTGATCTCGATCCTAGCGTCAGTCTTGTCCTCGGACACAATCGCGTCCGCCTTGTCCACCGTATAGGTAAAGTCGAGCTGATCGCTCGCGGCGTACGCATCATCGCCCTCGCCCAGATACCAGCCCAGGAACAGGGCGTTATCCGTGACGGCGGAAACCTCAACCGTCTCGCCGGCATTGCGATAGCAGTTTTGAGCGGTAACACTCAGGTGCGCATAGTCCTGTGACGAATCGGTCGCCTGCGCATCGTTGACACGCACCGCATAGTCCTTGAGCTTAAAGCGAGCCTCGAGGGACAGATCCTTATCCGGCGTAAACGTGTAGACCGGCTCCCTGGAGATGTACTTGCCGGACTCGGTGTCATACCAACCCTTAAACGTGATGTTGTCGTTGAGCATTCCTAGAGCACCGGCATCGAGCGTGACCTCGTCGCCTGCATCAATCGTCGTCGCGCCGGAAACATCGGGCAGTTCAACGCCGTCCATCAGCTTGCGTTCGCCTTTATCGATCGTTTGGGCATAGGAGATCTGGAACGACGTCGGCTCAGGCTTCTTGAGCTGTAGCGTGCCCTTGGTCTGGGTTTCAAAATGCGAATAGCCGTCGTCATACACGAGCTTTACGGGCTGTCCGTCCATCGACTCATCGAAGACGTCGCCGTCGCAGGGGGTGGCCGTAAGGTACTCGCCGAGCTCTTCCTGTATGAGGGCCTCGTAGTCCCAAATCGATACCGTATGCGGGTAATCGAGCTCAACGCTCATGCCCTCGAGCGAAATGGTCTCCCCCGGCTCATAGGTCATGTTGTTGGGGTCGCATGAGATCTCAACGTCCTCGAGCACCTTGCCCACCGGGACGGGCAGGCAGCCGTTGCACCTCTCCCAAACAGCCTTGGGCTCTCCCTTGCTGTACTTTGGAATCATCTTTGCGGGGACCATGACGGTCATGTTGTATTTGGGGAACGTGTCGGTGTTAATGAGCACCGCATGGTTGCACCCAAAGAACACGGTCTCGAGATTGGTACTGCCAAACGCCTTTTCCGGCAACTCCTCGATCTTGGAGTTATATGGCAGCGTCAGTCCGCCGCTCAAGTCGGTGCCGTAGAAGCAGGTGTGGCCAAGCGTTTCGACCGATGTGTTGCTCTCGAGCCCTGTGGTAGCAAGGTTCGAGCAAAACCTGAACGCGCAAACGCCAATCGATGTAATGGAGGCATTCTTGTCCAGGCCGGTATCGGTCAGAGCCTTGCAGCCTTCGTAGGCTCTGTCGGGAATCGATGTGAGGCCGACAACCTTGTCGAGCCCCGTGGACACCAGTCCACTCTCGGCAAACGCGGCGTCGCCCATAGAGTCAATAGTGGCAACCTCGTTGATGTTCAAACTCATAAGCGACTTGCAGCCATAGAATGCCTCTTTCCCGATGGCGCCGATGGTCATACCGGAAAGGCTGATATCGGTGAGATTCGGGCAGTTATAGAAGGCGTGCAATCCGATTTTGGAAATGGAAGTGTTCTCAAAGCGCACTGAACGCAGATTGGTAGAGTCGGCACAGAGCTGTGCGTCGACTTCATCCACCCCGTAATCGACAATCAAATTCGTTACCATTCGACCGTCGACGGAGTTCTCGCGCGGGTTGTTTTCATCGATTTCTACCGTAAGATTTCCGTTTGCGTCGCACGGATACAGATAGTAGTTGGGCATGAGCTTGGCATACTCGTAGGCTGCCTGCTGCAGGTTGCCCTTGCTGTACGCGACAAGGCGCGTGTAGCCATCGTCATACACCAGCTGTATGGGTTCTCCGTCCATCGAGCCATCGAAGACGTCGCCGTCGCAAGGGGTTGCCGTAAGGTACTCGCCGAGTTCTTCCTTTATGAGGGCTTCGTAGTCGCTATCCATCGTCGAATGAGGATATTGAAACGTGACGCTCATGCCCTCGAGCGAGATCTTTTCCCCCTGCTGATAGGCCATCTTGTCGGGATCGCGCGAAATCTTTATCTTTTGGAGTACCTTACCCACGGGGACGGGCAGGCTACCATTGCAGCTCTCCCAAACCTCTTTAGGGTGGCCGCTTTCGTATTGCGAAACCATCTTGGCAGGGACCATGACAGTCATGTTTTGCTTGGGGAACGTGGTGGAATTAATGAGCACCACATGGTCGCATCCAAAGTACACAGTTTCAAGCTTAGAGCCATAGAACGCACGACTCGGCAGTTCCTCGATCTTGGAATAAAGGGGCAGCGTCAGCCCGCCGCTCATATTGGTCCCGGAGAAACAACCTTCGCGGAGCGTCTTGATCGTCGTATTGTTCTCGAGTCCCGTCGTCGCAAGGCGAGAACAGTTTTTGAACGCATTAACGCCGATTGATGTGATGGATGTGTTCCCGCCCAGACCGGTATCGGTCAGAGCGCTGCAGGCATTATAAGCGTTCTCAGGAATCGAACTGAGACCAACGACCTTGTCGAGACCCGTAGACCGCAGCCCGCTCCAGGCAAACGCGGCATCGCCCATAGAGCCGATGGTAGCAACGTCATTAATGTTCAGGCTCGTAAGCGATCCGCACCCAGAAAACGCCTCTGTTCCGATGCCCCCAATGGTCATACCGGAAAAGCTGATATCGGCGAGATTGGAGCACCCAGAAAAGGCGTGTAGTCCAATTGAAGAAATAGAGCTGTTCTCAAAACGCACCGAACGCAAATTGGAGGAATACTCACAAATATATCCGGGGACCCCATCCACTCCGTAATCAACGATCAGATTGGTTACCAATTTACCGTCGACAGAGCTCCCATACGGGTCGTTTCCATCGATCTCTACCGTAACGCTTCCGCTTGCATCGCACGGATACACATAGCCGTTCGGCATAAGCTTGGCATACTCATAGACCGTTGGGTCCTCATACACGAGGGAATCGACTTCGCTGTCATCGGACGAGGGTTCCGCCGTAGCAGCCAAGCTCTTTGCAGCATCGGAGTTGGTCGCGGAGCTCGAAAGGTCTTGGGCCAAGCTCGACGTGGAAGTGCTGGTATCCGAGCTGGACGATTCGTCCTGAGCGTTATTCGTTTGGTCGGAAGTTGTGGATGAGCTGCCCTCGCTCGAAGACGACGCGTTATCGACCGCATCGACATCAGCGTCAGAGCTCGAGTCGGTCTCTTGGGCCTCGCTCTCGACGGCGACCGCCCCGGCATCATCGGCATAGGCCGCGCGGGGCGCAAGGGGTATCGAGGTCACGACCATCGCAACCGAAAGATAGACAACCAAAAACCTATAGAGGGCAGCAGTGATCCTGTTCATAGGAACCTTCCCGCAATTCGCAAAGATACAGAGTCCCAGTGTGGGCCATCATTTCACATTACCCTGTATAAGCGACAATGCGGGAAGGTAGCGTAAACGGTTTATCTAAGGGCGCAAAAGGTTGGTCTAATCGCAGCTCAAATCGCGCAGAGCCTCAATCGCCATGTTGACTTCCTCGGCCGTGTTGAAGTAACCAAACGAGAACCGAACCACGCCCTGGCGCTCGGTTCCCAACGCACGGTGCATGAGCGGAGCGCAATGGGCGCCGGGGCGCGTCGCAATCCCCCACCCTTGCATGAGCGCGTCCGAGATCTCGGCAGAGTCGATATCACCCACGTTGAGCGACACGATCGCAGAGTGCGCCGGCTGGTCAAAGGCACCGTAGAGCTTAATCCCCGGAATCTCGCACACACCGGCAAGGAAGCGATCGGCGAGCGCACGCTCGTGGGCAGCAATCGCCTCGACCCCACCCTGGGCCTCGATAAAGTCGAGGCCGGCAGAAAGGCCCGCGATGCCGTGGCCGTTGAGCGTGCCCGCCTCAAGGCGCGTGGGCCACTCAAGCGGCTGCAGCGCATCGAAACTGTGCATGCCCGTGCCGCCCATGGCCCACGGCGCCACGTCAATGCCCTCCGCCACGGCCAGCCCGCCGGTGCCTTGGGGTCCCATGAGCCCCTTGTGGCCGGTAAAGCACACGACGTCGAACCCCATGGCTTGCATATCGATATGCGCCGTACCGGCAGACTGAGAGGCATCGACGATCACCAACGCGCCGACCGCATGGGCGATGGCAGACACACGCGAAACGTCGACCGCGTTGCCGGTCACATTGGAAGCGTGCGTCACCACCACGGCACGCGTACCGGGCGTGACCAACCGCTCGAGCTCGTCGTAGTCGAGCGCGCCGTTCGCGTCGCAGCCCGCATGCTCAACCGTCACACCCTGCTCCGTCGCCAAGCGATTGAGCGGACGCAGCACCGAGTTGTGCTCAAGCACCGTCGTGACCACGCGGTCACCGGGACGCACCACGCCATTGATGGCGGTGTTGAGCGCAGCCGTGGAGTTGGGCGTAAAGCACACATGGTCCGCCCTCGGGCAGCCCAAAAGGCGCGCGAGCTTGGTACGGCAAGCGTGAATCGTACGAGCGGCATCGAGGGCACCCGACGTGGCACCGCGCCCGGCATTGCCGAGCGAGCACATCGCCTGCGTCACGGCATCGATGACCGTCTGAGGCTTGTGCATGGTCGTCGCCGCGTTATCCAGGTAGATCATCGCACGACCTCCCACATATCAATCACGGTATAGCCCTCGGTAGGAACGCCCGCCGCGGCGAGTTCGCCGCGCAGCAGCTCCTCATCGGCAGGCAACGCCTTCCACGCCAGACCACAGCCGGCAGCGACCTCCCCGGGCACGGGAATCGTTCGCCCGGGAAGGCCGCGCTCGATGCACAGGGACTCGCAGCCCATGGCGGCCGCCGTGGTGGGAAACGTGATGACAAGCGCCGGGCGCTTCTCCCTCATGGCAACTCCAACCAATACGCTACGGGCGCACGACGCGCACGGCCTGCTCCATCTTCTCCACGATCACGTACATGTTGGTGACCTCGCCCACCGCAAGCTGGTCTTTAATGCCATAGTGGTCGAGGCAGGTACCACAGGTGAGAATCTCGACACCCTGCTCGGCCAGGCCCTTCAGGTCGTCGAGCACCGGCGAGCCCTCAACGGTGAGCTTGGCGCCGCCGTTGTAGAACAGCATGGTCGCGGGCAGCTCCTCCTGCTGCGTCACGGCAAAGATAAACGCTTTCATGAGCTTGTGGCCCAGCTCGTCGTCGCCACGGCCCATGCAGTCGGTGTAGACGGAAATGACGAGCCTGCCCTTGCCGGCGCTGGCATCACAGAAGGCAGCGCCATCCTGCTCGGGATCGGCCATGGCAATGGCGCCAGAGGTCGCCACGGTCACGTGCCACTCGGCGTCAGAAACCTTCTCGACCGAGGCCGTGCAGCCCTTCTCCTGCGCCATCTTGGAGATGTTCTTGACGGCGGTCTCGTTGTCGACCGAGGTCACGACGGCGCCCTCGCCATCGAGCTGCTTCAGAGCTTTGAGCGTCTTGACGACGGGCAGCGGGCAGGCATCGCCCATGGCATTGACTTCAATCTTGGTAGACATAGCAAATTCCTTTCGAAAGAGCCGTTCTAGAGAACGGCAAACAGTTACATAAACGTGCGGGCTAGCGAACAACGCGGACGGCAGGACCGCCCGGCTCCGCCTCGCACACGCGCCCGACAACGGCCGCGATGCGCCCCTCGGCATGCAGGCGACGCGCAAGCTCATCCACATCGGCAGCAGGCGCTGCGATGAGCAGGCCGCCCGAGGTCTGCGGATCGTACAGCGCATCCAGCATGCCCGGCTCCAGGTCATCGTCGGCCGCCACGCGCGGGCCAAAGAAGTCCTGGTTGCGGTAGGAGCCAGCGGGGATAATGCCCAGACGCGCCATGTCGAGCACCTGGTCAAAGAGAGGCACCGCCCCCGACGCAAGCTCAATCTGCACGCCCGAGCCCTCGGCCATCTCGCACGCATGCCCAATCAGGCCAAAGCCCGTAATGTCGGTGCAGCCGTGAAGTTCGAGCCCCTCGGCCAAACGGATCGGGGCCTCGTTGAGGGTGCGCATAGAATCAAACATCCGGCTGGCCTCGTCCTGCTCGATGAGCTCGCCCTTAATGGCCGTGGTGATAATGCCCGAGCCGATCGCCTTGGTCAGCAGTAGGACATCGCCCACGCGCGCGCCGCTGTTGGCGAGCATGCGGTCGAGCGAGACAAAGCCGCTCACGGACAGGCCGTACTTGGGCTCGTCGTCGTTGATGGTGTGGCCGCCCGCGATGGTGCAGCCAGCCTCGACGCACTTGTCGGCGCCACCCGCCAAAATCTGCCCGGCAACCTCAACACCCAGGCAATTGGGAATGCACAGCAGGTTCATAGCATGGCTCGGTCGTCCGCCCATGGCGTATATGTCCGACAGCGAGTTTGCCGCGGCGATCTGGCCAAACAGGAACGGGTCGTCGACCATCGGCGGGAAGAAGTCGATGGACTGCACGAGGCCCAAATTATCGCCAACACGGAAGACACTCGCATCGTCGGAGGTATCGAACCCCACGAGCAGGTTGTCGTTATGCACATTGGGTAAGTCGCCCAGGACCTGGGCGAGGGCTCCAGGAGCCAACTTAGCGGCTCAACCGCTCGCGGCAGTCATGGACGTGAGCTTCATCTGATCGTCAGGCATCGATACCCCCTCTCATCGGTCAATCATTTCCTCCCAGTATACGCATGAATGCAGGCCCACGGCCGATGCATTAATCGAGCGCCTGTGCGCGAATCGCCGCGCCGATGGCACCGGCAAAGCGGGCCTGGGGCGAGGTGGTCACCGGCGACCCCAGTAGCTCGCCCAACCGCTCCACCACGAAGGCGTTCTCGCACAGGCCACCGGTCAGGTAGTACGGGGCGCCCGCGGCCTGCCCGGCCATGGTCGCCACGCGCGAGACCACGCTGTCGATCACGCCACGCGCAATGTTCTCGCGCGGCTCACCGCGACCGATCAGGCTGATGACCTCGCTTTCGGCAAACACCGTGCACATGCTGCTGATCTTGGTGGACTCGCCGGAACGCGCCAGGTCGGCCATCTGCTGCTGGGAAATGCCTAGGCGGTCGGCCATGATCTCCAGAAAGCGCCCCGTGCCGGCGGCACACTTGTCGTTCATGGCGAACTTGGCCACGCGGCCACTTTTAAGCTGAATGACCTTGGTGTCCTGGCCGCCCACGTCGATCACCGTGCCCCGCTCGCCAAACAAGCGGACCGCACCGGCACCATGGCAGGTGATCTCGGTCACTACCTTGTTGGCATAGGGCACCGCGACACGGTCGTAGCCAGTCGCGACCACGCGAACATCGTCGCCCGTCACGTCATAGCCGGCTGCGGCGAGTTCACCGCGTAGGCGCTCGGCCGCATCGACCGACGAATACCCCGTCGGCATGACGCAGGTCCACGCAATGACGTTGTCCGTCTCCACCACCGCAGCCTTCGCGGCCGTCGAGCCTATGTCGATACCAATGCCAACCACGGCATCCTCCTTCTATGCGGCAAAGCAGCTATCCCTTTGCCGCATTTGTCCTACAGGGTTTCGATGAAGGCAGCGATGCGCGTCTCGATTTGGCCCATGTCGCCGTTGCTGTAGTCGGTCTCAATCTTCATGTACGGAATGCCCGCACCCTCGACAGCTTCCTGCATGCGTGCACTCTCCACGTTAAAGGTATGGCACGCCTGGAGCACGCTCTCCACTACGCCATCGACGTGATACTTCTCGCACATGGCCAGCGTGTTTTCCATACGACCATCGTTGGGCGTCATGACCGAGCAGTTGATGTCCAGGTAGCGGTCGGCGATGGCACGCAGGATGTCGGGAGCCTCCGGATCGATCATCATGGCCGCCGTGCGCTCGCCCGAGCAATCGTCCATGCACACGACCACGCCGCCATTGGACTCGATGGTACGACCGATCTTGTTGATCACGCCGCCCACCGGGCAACCAGTGATCAGAATGCGCTTGGCATCCGCCGCAACCGGGCGCTCGCCTGCGTCGTAGGCCTCGCGCAGCTTGGCGACCTTTTGCTCCAGCTGCTGCGTATAGGCCTCGATATCAAAGCTAAACGTACCGGCAAACATGGTGCTCATCAGGTCGACGCCGCTCATGGCCGCCGGCTGGTTGGCCTGCAGCGCAAACATCTCGAGCTGGGCCGCACGCAAGCGGTTGCGACGACGGACGGCAGCGCGCAGGTCATCGTCGGCAATCGTGATACCGTAGAAGCCCTCGAGTTCCTCCTTGAGCAGGCGGCACTCCTCGTACCAGCCTTCACGCTCGTAGGCGCGATCGCGACCCTGCGGAAGATGCAGAATGTGCGTGCGCTTGAGCTCGTTGAGTAGCTCGTACATCTTCTTCTTGCCGTCGCAGGTGGTCTCACCGATGATCATGTCGCTAAAGTACGTAAACGGACACTTTTGCGAATAGGCAAAACCATACGTAGACTTGATGAGCGGGCACAGGTTTGCCGGCAGCACCTTCTCGGCCTCGGGAATCACCTCATCGGACGTACCGCACAGAGCCACGCTCGCAGCCCCCGCGGCATCGATAATCTCGAGCGGCGTATAGCTGCACAAAAAGCCGACCAGGCGATTACCCGCCTGCTTATAATCCTTGACGCGAATAAACGCCGCTTTGCGTTGCTCGTTGAACTCCTCAAACGTGCGCGGCAACGGCTGCTCAATATTTTCCGACATATAACTCCTTAACAAACCTTTTAACCAACCAAGGAAACGGCTTTCCCAGGTGCCCGAGGTTGCCGTGAAAGAGGAGCGTCGCGTACTTTGATTCGCAGGCGACGGTTTGAACGGCAAGATCGGGTGCCTGGGAAAGCCGCCGGGACGGATAGCCCTAAATGGTTTCCAAGAAAGCCTCAATCCTGGTTTGCAGTTGGCCTGCATCCTCGCCGGCGTAGTCGGTCGTGATGTGCATAAGCGGAATGCCGGCCTCCTCGGCAGCCTTCTCCACGGCAAACGACTCCATCTCGTAGAGCGTGCAGAACTGCAGGGCCACGTCGACGATGCCGTCGGCATGCAGGTCCTTGGCCATCTGGACAATGTCCTTCGTACGCTGGTCGTTGGGCGTAAAGACGGCACAGTTGATCTTAAAGTAGCGCTCGGCGATAGCATCGAGCATCTCGTCAACCGTCTCACCGGACTCATCGACCAAGTCCTTGTAATAGCGCGAACCCGTGCAGGACTCCTCGCCCACCACAACGCCGCCGGCCTTCTCGATGAGGTTGAACAGCTTCCAGTTGGGCACGGCCATGGGCGTGCCGGTGTACAGGATGCGCTTGGTCCCCTTGGGCGCCACGCCCTCTCCGGCCTCGACACGCTGCTCACACTCGGCCGCCATATCGTTGATGGCTCCGGTCAGACGCGGCGTGTCGTCCATAAAGGCGGCCTGAACGGTCAGCAGGCTGTCGAGACCGCTAATGGGCGCTGGGTCGGCAGCGCGCGTGGCAGCGAGGCGCTGCAGGGCACGACGCTTCTCATTGACGGCGTGGATGGCGGCCTTCAGACGCTCAGGCGTAATCGTGACGCCGCACTCTTCCTCAATCTTGGCAGCAAGCTTTTTAACCTCGGCCTTCCAGGTCACGAGCGTCGACTCGTCGTGCACGTTGGGAATATCCATGACGTACATGTTCTTTTGCGTGGCAAAAAACTCGTAGGCCTTCTTCTTGCCATCACAGGTGTTCTCGCCTACCACCAAGTCACTCGACTCAATGTAGGGGCAGACCTCACCCAGCTTAAAGCCGGCAAAGCTCTTGATAAGCGGACAAGTGTTGCGCGGCAAGTGCTCCTCGACCTTGTCGGTCGCCCAATCGGCACCCGAGCACAGACCCACGGGGATACCGTCGCAGGCGAGCACAATCTCCTCGGGCACGTAGACGCAGAAGCTGCCCACGATCTTGGTGGCCTCGCCGGCCTCCTTCTTGTCGAGCATCTCCTTAATACGGCCGCTGTGGATGTTGGTGGCGACAAAATCCAGGTAGGACGTGGACTTGGGGCGATTGTTCTGCGTCAGGAACATATCGCCGTACATCTGGCCCACGGCGCCCAGCAGCATGTCGTGGTCGGCAAGATTCATGCCGAGGCTCTCCCACATCGGATGGAAATCAATTTCTTCAGCCATAACGGTTCCCCTCTCGAACCAAAAACGGATAACAGCGGTATCGATGCACGACGGACGGCGATTGCCCGACCGTGCTCAAACCCGGAATTTTAGGGAACCTGCTTTGCGGTCGATTATTTAGTTGTGCGTCGTCTCTCCCGGAGCCGTGAACATACCTGCTCATATGCGGCTCCGAGCCATATATAGGGCACGCGCGGCAACGCGGCGAATGTATGTCGTCTGCGGCATGTGCGCACCTTCCTTTACAAGTTGAGGTCAACTATACCAACGGTCATCGACCATGCGAACACCGTTGACATTCGTACGACAGCGTCGTGTGCCTTCGTTTAATAAATAATTATCTTGATTGATAAGAGTTTGTCATTCCTCATTCGGCGAACGGCAAAAACAAAGCCGCCGAGGCTTATATTCCCCGACGGCATTACCCGGCGCTATCGACAAACCAAATGGATCCTGCTGGCATCAAAATGCATGCGCAGCGTCTCGCCTGCTTGCGGCAGCTCGTCGACAGGCATGCGCACTTTGTTGACCTTCCACTGCAGGCGCGTCGGCGCGTCGGCGCGCGGCACGTCCAGCAGCACCAGGCGCTCAAAACGTGAATCGCTCACGCGGGCCACATGCAGGTCGTAGCTGTTGCGACCCCGCTCAGCACGGTTGTCCACATGGAAGTAGCTCGCACGAATACCCAGGTACGCCACGTTATCGGGAACCTCACGGCCCACGTTGAAGGTCATGCCCCAGTCGAGGGCCTCAACTTCCTCGTCGCCGATCTTACGCGCGCGGCTCGTATTCTTGCAGCCCGTCAGGCGCAGCGCAGCCAAGGTTTGCGGCCGGCGGACCACGTCCTCGACGGAGCCGATCTCCTCCACATGCCCGTTATGCATCACGCAAATGCGCTCGCACAGGCGGCATGCCTCGTCAATATCGTGGCTCACGTAGAGCACGGTACGGTTACAGACGTCGAACAGGTCGAGCATGTTCTGCTCAAGCGCGCTCTTGAGATACGCGTCGAGCGCGCTCATGGGCTCGTCGAACATAAAAATGCCCGGGTGTGCCGCCACCATGCGAGCAAGCGCCACACGCTGCTGCTGGCCGCCCGAGAGGCGCGCGGGATAACGGTCGGCAAAGTCGACCAGTCCAAAGATACCCAGGTAGCGCTCGGCAAGTTGTCTGCGCGCTGCGGCGTCGCCTGCACCCTCAACGCCGGCGCACACGTTATCGGCCACCGTCATATTAGGGAACAGCTGATAGTTTTGAAACATCAGAGCGCATTTTCGCTCCTGGGGCGAAAGGTTGATGCCCGTCGCAGAGTCAAAAAAGGTCATGCCGTTGACGACGATCTTGCCCTCGTCGGGTGCCTCCACGCCGGCAATGCAGCGCAGCGTGCAGCTCTTGCCGCAACCCGAGGCGCCCAGCAGCGCCACACGCTCCTCGCCGGCATCGAGCTGAATGTCGAGGGTAAAGCCGGGATAGTGCTTTTTGATATCCAGGACAAGCGACATGGTCTATCGACCTCCCTTCGAGACGGCGTCATCGCGCATAAGCTCGGCCAGCGCCTCGCGATCGATACGCAAGGCATCGCCGCCCGCCGGGTCGAGCGAATCGCCCTGTCCGGCGAGATCTTTGGCCTGTTTGCGCTCTGCACGGGAGAGACCACGCTCGCGATACTTTTGCGAATGCGCCGTATACATGTTGATGAACAGAATGACCAGGAAGCTGAACGCAATTACGACCACGACCCAAAAGAGGGCCACCGACGTGTTGCCGCCCATCCACTCAAAGTAGATGGCGATGGGGATGGTCTGGGTAATGCCGGCGTAGTTGCCCGCAAAGAACAGGGTGCAGCCAAACTCGCCCATGGCACGCGCGAAGGCAAGCACCGCGCCGGCGGCAATCGAGGGCCAGCCAAGCGGCATCATAAGCTTGGTAAAGATGCGACGCTCGGACCATCCCAGGGTTCGCGCGGCATCGAGCATCTGCGTGTCAAGGCTCTCAAAGGCTCCGAGCGCCGTGCGGTAGACCAGCGGAAACGACACAACGACGGCCGAAATGACCGCCGCGGGCCAGGTAAAGACGATCGAGATGCCGTGCGCGATGAGCCACTGGCCCACCCCGGTCGAGCGGCCAAACAGCATGAGGAGCAGAAAGCCGCAGACCGTGGGCGGCAGCACCATAGGAATCGTAAAGACTGAATCGAGCAGGCCCTTGATGCGACTCGAGGTACCCATAGTCTTCCACGCGGCAAACAGGCCCAGCGCAAAGGCAATCACCAGGGCAAGGCCACTCGTTTTAATGGACACCCAAAACGGGCGGTAGTCGATGCCGCCTAAAAAGGAGGCCAGAGAGGTCAAGGGGCCCTGCTCATCCCGCAATACGACAGACGATGCTTCTACCATTTGAGCGCTATCAAGCCAACGCGCGCCGCCCTTGGCATCACCCGAGGCCGATGCAATCACCACATAGCGGTCCCCATCCGCACCGCGCTCGTCAAAGCCATAGGTATACCCGCCGGCATCAAACGTTGTTTCCGCCGTAACATACCAAGGAAGATCAACGTCCCCTAGCTGCGCACCTCCCATGGAGTTTGCGCTGTCGAGCTCACAGACGAGGGCCTTGAGACCCGATACGCACTCGTTGTCCTGCGGATCCAATCCATACTTCTCGGCCGCCTTGGGCGATATCCACACCACAACGCGATCGGCAGCAGGCGCCACTACAAGGTCCACGTCCTCGTCAACGGGAAACCGGTAGCCCTCAGGCTGGCCCTCCATAGCACGAGCGGTCCCCTTGGCCAACCGCTCAAAACCCTCGATCCCATAGGAAAGCCCATGAGCGGTCGCAGCAACCTGGGCCCCGTCCTCAGCGACCCCAGCAAACGCAAATCCCGGCACCCAGCAAAGCGCGAAGGTCAAAGCACAGGCGACAAGCATGCGGAATCTATTAAGCACGAAAAGCTCCAAGCGAATACAAGGACGGAGTGAAACACAAAACGATGGAATTATCGCGCCAAGCCGCACTACTCGGAAAGCTCAAAGCCGTACTTAGCCCAAATCTTCTGAGCCTTCTTGTTGGTCAGACAGAAGTCGATAAACGCCTTGGCCTCGTCGGCGTGCTCGGAGCTCTCGGCAACGGCGCCCGGGTACACGATGGGCTTGTGCGAATCCTCGGGGCACACGAAGGCCTCCTCGATGCCGCCATAGCGGAAGATATCGGAGCTGTAAACAAAACCGGCCACGCAGTCGCCCGTAGAGACGTAAGACGCAGCGGTGCCGACCTTGTCGGCCAGGGCCACCTTGTCGGCAAGCTCGGGTGCATACTCGCCGTCGTCGCCCTCGGTGCCGGTGTAGAGACCCACAGAAGCTAAGGCCTGGTTGGCGTACTTGCCGGCGGGGACGGTCTTGGCGTCGCCGATGGCGATCTTGCCGTCCAGATTCGCGACGTCGGCGATGGCCTCAATCTTGGTGTCGGAACCCTCAGCACGAATGATCACAAGGTCGTTGACGAACATATCCTCACGGGTGCCGGCATCGACGAGCTCGGCGGCCTCGGCGTCGTCCATGGTGCCCTTGGAGGCGGTGATGAGCACGTCGACCGTGGCGCCAGCACGCATCTGCTCAACGAGGTCGCCAGAAGCCTTAAACTGCGTGTCGGAAAAGGCGGTGCCAGTCTGGTCGGTGTAGAGCTTCTGAACCTCGGGCAGAGCCTTCTCGAGCGAGTTGGCAGCAAAGACCTGCAGCTCGACAGCCTTCTTGGACGAAATCTTGGCGGAGCCGGCATCGGAACCGGTCGACTCAGGCTCCTTGTTTCCGGAGCAGCCGGCAAGGCCAAGGCCGGCAGCGGCGACAGCGGAGAGTGAGACGAATCCGCGGCGAGAAACCATATCGAACATGTTCAACCCTTTCGTACCTTGTGCCCGGGTACCCCACCGCAGGCTTTATTCTGTAATTAGATTATACTTCGATGCGAATAATGATTATGAGAAATTATTCTCGTCTGAGAATATAGTTTCAAGCGTGCCTACAGAATGCCGTCCCCTTGGGTGCAAATAAAAGGCGGAGCAGCCGTTCAGGTCGCTCCGCCGCAGGTAAACCGCTTAGTTGGTATGTCCGCCGCCCGCTGTCATCTGAGCCGCATGCTCCAGCTGGTCCGCTATGGCCTCCCAGCTTTCGCGGGCGGCCTTCGTAGAACCGGGAAAGTTTACGACAAGTGTATGACCTCGTTGCATGCAAATAGCGCGCGAGAGCATAGCGCGGCGCGTCTTGGTCATGGAGTACGCACGGATTGCCTCTGCAATGCCCGGCACATCGCGCTCGCAGACGGCACGCGTCGCCTCGGGTGTCACATCGCGCATCGAAAGCCCCGTGCCGCCGCAGGTGAGCACGACATTGGCGTGGCACTCATCGGCGGCTTCCACAATGGCATCACCGATCTCGCTGACGTCGTCGCGCACGACCACATGCGAGGCGACCGTCCAGCCCTGCGCCTCGATAAGTTCCTCGAGTGCGGCTCCAGCCTCGTCCTGGGCAAGATCGCGCGTATCCGAGCACGTCACGATCGATATCTTCAGCTCCATAGCATTCCTCCTACAACACGGCGCCCTCGGGCAGGTCGACGCGAACAACGTCCACGACATCGCCCACCTTGAGGTCGCACGGTCCTTCGTCAACACGCAACAGGCAGTTAGTCCGCTGCATCGTGCCGAGCAGCGCCGAATTCTGCGTCTTGGCCTCGGTCACCAACAGCTCACCGGTCTCGGGGTCGCGCAAAACCGTGGCGCGATCGAAGAAGCGGCGATGCTGTCGCTTTTTCACGCCGTGCGTGAGCGTCGCCTGCTGCACGGGACGCGTACCCTCGGCAAAGCCGCGCATCTTGCGGATCGCCGGACGCGCAAGCATCTCAAAGCCTACATACGCCGCGGCCGGATTGCCTGAAAGTCCCAGGTAGGGCTTACCCCCAAGCAAGCCAAACGTGATGGCCTTGCCCGGACGCATCGAGATGCGATCGAACAGCACCTCGCCCTCGCGCCGGACGAGCGCCGTCACGTAGTCGTAGTCGCCTGCCGAGGCGCCACCGCTCGTAATGACAAAATCGCACTCCAGCACGGCGCGATGCACCAGCTCGGCAATCGCCTGCTCATCATCGGGCGCAATGCCGTAGAACACGGGCTCGGCTTCTGCATCGAGCGCTTCGGCCATCAACGCCGACGAGTTGGAGTCGCGAATCTGCCCGCGCGCCGGCAGCTCACCCGGCGCGACCAGCTCCGTGCCCAGCGAGATAATGCCCACACGCGGCGCGGCATGCACCTTCACGCTCGCATACCCGGCGCTCGCCAACAAGCCGGCGCCCGCCGGAGCCACGACCTCGCCGGCGTGCATCACAACATCGCCGGCATGGGCCTCCTCGGCGGCAGAGCGAACGTTCTCCCCTACCTTGGCAGGCGCCGAGAACCTCACACGCGAACCCTCGTTGCCGTCACCGACGAGCACATCGACGATCTCATACTTCACCACGGCATCGGCACCTTCGGGTACCGGCGCGCCCGTCATGATGCGGACCGTCTTGCCCGCGCCGATTGTGCCCTCAAACACATGGCCCGCAGCCTCGTGTCCGATAACGTCGAGCGTCACCGGCGCCTCGCCAGATGCCTGCGCCAAGTCCGCCGAGCGCACGGCATATCCGTCCATAGCGCTGTTGGCAAACGGCGAGATGTCGATATCGGCCACCGCATCCTCTGCCAAGGGAAGACCGGCGGCCTGCCACACGGGAATCTCGACGACTTCGGTGCGATTCACGTGCGACAAGACGATCGCCTGCGCGTCCTCCAACGGAATGAGTTTCTCAGCCATATACACCTCTAGCATGCTGCGGCGCGCAACAAAAGCGCCGATTCTTTATGTTTCTCTCAGTATAATCCCTCGACGCGCGACCGCGACTTGGCCTGTACCCGCAAATACATCTGTCGGCCGCAAGCCGCGAAACAAAACCAAAACCAACCCACCGGCTCGTCGCGTTTACCGCGTTTTATAATGCTCGTGGTACAACCCAAAAGAGGAACGTATGACTTTTACCGACAAACCCGAAAGCGCAAACGAAGCGCAGGATCATTCTCAGTCGCTCGACGACGGCGGCTTTTTCTCCCTGAACGACGTCATCATGGCCGGCAGGCATCAGCTCACCCGCTCCGAGCATCTCTTGGCTGCCGACACGCGCCGCAACGCCCGCAACCTACTCGCGAGCGCCAAGTTGCTCGCACTCGTCGTCATCGTCTCGCTCGCCATGGGCGTTGCCGCCTGGGCGTTTTTGACCTCGCTGAATATCGCGACCGACTATCGCGAGCACCATGCATGGGTCTACGCCTTGCTTCCCGTTGTGGGCGTTGCCACCGCATGGGTGTACAAAAACCACGGCCTTGCCGCCAAACGCGGTAACAACCTGGTCATCGACTCCGCTCTGGGCACACGCCTCATCCATATGCGCATGGCCGTTCTCACCTTCGTCTGCTCCACGCTCACGCACCTAACGGGCGGATCTGCCGGTCGCGAGGGGGCCGCGGTGCAGATTGGCGGCACCATCGCCAGCAACATCTCGAACCTCGCCCACCTCAAAAAACATGACCACCACGACCTCATGCTCGCCGGCATCTCGTCGGCCTTTGGCGCCGTATTCGGCTCGCCCCTTGCTGGAGCTTTCTTTGGCATGGAGATGTGCTTTATCGGCAAGATCGACTACACCGCGGGCATCTACTGCCTGGTCGCCTCGTTTACCGGCTACTTTACGTCACTTGCCTTGGGAACCGAGTACGAGGCGAATGTCATCGCCAGCGTTCCCAACATGACACCGCGGACGGTTGTCATCGTTGTTATCAGCGCAATTATCTTCGGTCTGACGGCACGCCTCTTTGCCTGGTCGGTTCGAACCGTCAAAAGCCTTTACGGTCGCTTTATCACCAATTACCTTACTCGCGCACTCGTGGGCGCACTCGTGGTTTTGGCCGCCTATGCCCTCCTTGACGCCTGGGACTACGCCGGCCTTTCCACGTGGCTTTCCGGCGCCGGATTTGCAGGCAACACCACCCTGGCGGACGCAGCCATCAAGTTGGTCGTCACAGCGCTTACCCTGGGCGCGGGCTTCCAAGGCGGCGAGGTCACGCCCCTGTTTGGCATCGGTGCGGCGCTCGGCGGATGGATTGGCTGCCTCGCTGGACTCGACCCGAGCTTTATGGCGGCTCTCGGCATGCTCGGCGTGTTCTGCGCCGGCCTCAACGTGCCCATCACCACCTGCATGATGGCCATCGACCTGTTCCACGGCACGGCCGCCGGGTTCTTTGTCATCGTGGCCTTTATCAGCTACCTAACCGGCGGACACCGCGGCGTGTACCCCGCCCAGCGCATCATCTCACCCAAGCGCCGCTCGCTTATTGTGGATGAGGGAGGTACGGTAGCGGATGCTATCGAGCGCCACAACGACCTGATAGAGTAGATGTAATTATCGCCGTGCAGCCACAATCGGGGCTAATTCGACCTGAGCGCGACCGCACTGTCATGTCACACGCCGGGAGTCGCCCCATGCACGCAACTGATTTTGGTCGCACGCTCATCATCGCCAACCCAGCCGCCCAGTCGGGTGCGGCACGCGAAGTTGCCGAGCGCCTGCAACGCTTTTTGGACATGACTGCACGCGCATCCCAGTTTGACCTGGTGTTGACCGAGCGTATGGGACACGCCAAGGAGCTGGCCGCACAGGCTCAGGGCTATCGCACCGTTATCGCACTCGGCGGCGACGGCGTGATTCACGAGGTCGTCAACGGGCTTATGACGCAAAAGGAGGACGCCCGCCCCGCTCTTGCCGTCCTGCCCGTGGGCTCCGGCAATGATTTTGCCCAGACGCTCGGCATCAACGATTTCTCCGGCAAGGATTATGGCGCGCTGCTCACCTGCGAGCTGCAGCGTCAGGACATCGGGCGCATTCGCTCGTGGAGCCCTGCGAGCGGCAGCGGCGAGGCTACCGTTGAGTACTACGACCAGACGCTTTCGGTCGGCATCGATGCCGCCATCGGCCTGGGCACCACTGAGCTGCGCAAAAAGACCGGCTTGACGGGCGCGCCGCTCTACACCCTTTCGGGACTTGAGCAGTTTGGCCTGCGCTACCGCAACTACCCCATGACAGTCAGCTTTGACGGCGCGCCCGCCGAGCGCGTGAGGGCGATCATCATGGCGATTCAGCTTGGTCCTACCTATGGCTCGGGCTATCGCATCTGCCCCGATGCCGACCCCTGCGACGGCATGCTCGACGTCTGCTACGCCTGCGGCCCCGTCCCTCGCGCGGTAGCCCTGCCTATGTTCCTTTCGGCCAAGGACGGCCACCATACCAAGTTGCCACCGGTTCGCATGCGCCGCTGCCGCCATGCCGAGCTAACTTTTGAGGAGCCCGACTACCCCATCCAGGCCGACGGCGAGCCCGTTGACGCCTCGCGCATCGAGGTCGACGTCCTCGGCAGCGCCCTCCAAGTTTGGCACCCTACCCGCTAGCAAGGCCAGCGGGGCAATCGACTACTCGTCACTGCTCGGCTTGCGGCGGTTGGCCTTTTTGATGGCGTTGAAGTGCTTGTCGTTGAGTCTACGCTGGCGGGAGCGCTGGGGCACCTTGGTCTTTACGCGTCGGCGCGGTGGACGCCCGCGACGCTCGAGCTCGGCGCGTAGTTTGCGCAGGCAGCTCGCGCGATTCTGGAACTGGCTGCGGCTCTCGCGCGCCGTCACGGTAATCCCCGAAGGGATATGCTTCATGCGCACCGCCGAGTCCGTCGTGTTCACGCCCTGGCCGCCCGGACCCGTCGCGCGAAACACCTGGACCTCGCAATCACGCGCCAGCTCCTCGGCCGACATCTCGGCATAGCGCGTATACTCGCGCCATCCCATCTTGTTCTCGTCCATATCAACACCTCCCCTCATACAAAAAATGTGACAAAGGGACAGTCCCTTTGTCACATCGCATACCAATCGCTTGTGTCGCGCGCTTAGGCGAAGGTGATCTCGCCGTTATCGCAGTCCATATCGGCGATACGGGCCAGGCTCTCAACGCGGAAGCCGCGCTCGCGGAGCTTATCGCCACCGCCCTGGAAGCCCTTCTCCACCGCAATGCCAATGCCGGACACCTCGGCACCCGCAGCCTCGCAGATCTTGATAAGACCCTCGAGCGCGCAGCCGTTGGCCAAGAAGTCGTCGATGATCAGGACCTTGTCGCCCTCGGACAGGAAACGCTTGCCAACGATGACCGGGTACTCCTTTTGCTTGGTAAAGGAATAGATGGTCGTGGCATACTGCTCGCCGTCGAGGTTGATGGACTGTGCCTTCTTGGCAAAGACCACCGGCACGCCGCCAAAATGCTGAGCCGCGATGCATGCCATGCCAATGCCCGAAGCCTCAATCGTCAGGATCTTGTTGATCTCGACACCCTCGAACAGACGGGCCCACTCGGCGCCCATGTGGTCGAACAGCTCAACGTCGCATTGGTGGTTGAGGAAGGCATCAACCTTAAGGACGTTACCGGCCTTTACGATGCCGTCATGGCGAATACGATCCTCAAGCTCCTGCATGGCGCAACCCCTTCTCGCGGCAACGATACCGCGCGATTAATAAACGTTGTTCGATAGTCTACCACGGACCGACCCCTGCCCGTCCCACAAGCCGCATCGCACCATAAAGCCGCAAGACCAGTAGATAGGCCCGTTCGTGGCAGACAGCCTCCCAACACGCTAATGACGGGCGCGCATCTTCACCAAACGCACCATGGCGAGCGCAAAGCCCACTGCCGCCACAGCCATCAACACATAGAACACCGAACGGAAACCAAACAGGAACACATCCGGACGACCTGCGACAAAACTGGTCACGGCCTCGCCCATCGCCACGCTCATCTGCCCATACAGGATATGCGACGCCGCCGTAATGCCCACTGCCATACCCGCATAGCGCGCCAGGCTGCCCAGGCTGCCCGCAAAGCCGAGCGCTTCGCGCGGAGCCGAGCCCATATACAGCGAGTTATTGGGACTCTGGAAAATCGACGTACCACACGACATAAACGCGACGCAGCACACGATCACAGGGATGGAAGAGTGCTCGTCGAGCGTGCTTACCACAAAGAGACCGCATACATACACGCCCAGGCCGACCGCCGTGGGGCCCTCGCAGCCGACACGGTCCGAAACCGTACCCGAAAGCGGGCCGATAAAGGCATTCACCATCGGCAGCGCCAAAAAAAGCAATCCGGAAATGTCAGAACCAAAGCCGTGGGCGTCCTGAAAATAGAACGGCAGGATAAACTCGGATGCGCCAATACCAACGAACACGATGAGCATGCAGGCAAGGTTGATGGTAAAGGCCGAATTTGCAAAGCAGCGACGAGCAGCCTCAAACAGGGACATGGGGCGCTCGCCGGCTTCCGGCTTAACATGCGGTAGCGTATAGAGCCCCACAATAAACGAGATGACGCCAATGGGCAGGTTGATGAGGAAGATGCTCTCCCAGGGAAAGCTTGCCACCAGCATGCCGCCGAGCACGGGGCCACACATCATGCCGAGGGCCACGAAGGTCGCGAGAATACCCATGGCACGACCGCGCTCGCGCGCCGGAAACGACTCGGTGATGATGCCCATGTTGTTGGCCATGGCCGCCGCGCAACCGACGCCCTGCACAATGCGTGCCAGAATAAGAACTTCGAGAGAACCCGAAAGGCCGCACAGCAACGAGCCGAGCGTAAAGACAATGACGCCCAGCTGGAACACGCCCACCTTGCCGCGCACGTCGCCCAAACGACCAAACGGCAACATGGCCACGCACGTCGCAAGCAGATACACCGAGCTCACCAGCTGAATGCGGTCGAGGCCCACGCCCAGCTCCTTTTGCATCACGGGCAGTGCCACGGTCACGACGGTCGAATCCAGACACGACATAAACGTCATGATGAGCACGGTAAACAGAATCGCCCATTTGTTCTTGCCATGAGTATCGCCCTCTAGGGCAATGTGCTCGCGGCGCAGCTGCTCTGCGGTTTTCTCCATATCCATCCTTTCGAGTGGCCCAATGCAAAAAACGGGGCCCCAATCGCCTGCAAACAGACGCGATTGGGGCCCCGCCTACGGAATCGGAACAAAAGGTCACCGAAGCTTTCTGCCAGCATCGGCACCTTGTACGGAGCTAGCCTAGCACTGCTCGAGCGCCTGCTCAAGGTCGGCAATCAGATCGGCCGTGTCCTCGAGGCCGCACGACAGGCGCACCATGTCGGCGGAAATGCCACAGGCGATGAGCTCCTCATCGTTCATCTGGCGGTGCGTGGCGTTAGCGGGATGCAGGCAGCAAGTGCGGGCGTCGGCCACATGCGTGGCGATCTGGGCGAGCTTGAGGCTCTTCATAAAGGTCTCGGCCGCCGCGCGACCACCGTTAAAGCCAAAGCTCACGACACCGCACGTGCCGTTGGGCATGTACTTCTGAGCCAGGTCATAGTACTTATCGCCCTCCAGGCCCGGATAGCTCACAAAGCGCACCTTGGGATGGCTCTGCAGGAACTTGGCAACGGCCAGGCCGTTCTCACAATGACGCGGCATACGCACATGCAGGCTCTCGAGCGAGCTGTTCAAGAAGAACGCCGCCTGCGGGTTCTGCATGGGGCCGAGGTCGCGCATGAGCTGAGCGGTTGCCTTGGTAATGAAGGCACCCTCGCGACCGAACTTCTCGGCATAGGTCACGCCGTGATAGCTCTCGTCGGGCGTGGTGAGACCCGGGAACTTGTCTGCATGGGCCATCCAGTCAAACTGGCCGTGGTCGACGATCACGCCACCCAGGTAGGCCGCATGCCCATCCATGTACTTGGTGGTAGAGTGCGTGACGATGTCGGCGCCCCACTCAAAGGGACGGCACATCACGGGCGTCGGGAAGGTGTTGTCGACCATCAGCGGCACGCCGTGGTCATGCGCGGCCTTGGCAAAGCGCTCAATATCGAGCACGGCAAGGGCGGGGTTGGCAATCGTCTCGCCAAAGACGAGCTTGGTATTGGGCTCAAAGGCTGCCTCCAGCTCCTCATCGGTGCAGTCGGGGGCGACAAACGTGCAAGCCACGCCCATGCGGCCCATGGTGTGGGCGAGCAGGTTATACGTACCGCCGTAGATAGCAGAGCTCGCGACCACGTGATCACCGGCACCGGCCACGTTAAAGATCGCGAGGAAGTTCGCGGCCATGCCCGAACTCGTGAGCATCGCAGCGGTGCCGCCCTCCATCTCGCAGATCTTGGCGGCAACCAGATCGCACGTGGGATTCTGCAGACGGCTGTAGAAGTAGCCCGACTCCTCCAGGTCAAACAGCTTGCCCATGTGCTCGGACGTGTCGTATTTCCACGTGGTGGACTGGTAGATGGGCACCTGGCGCGGCTCCGCATCGCCCGGATGATAGCCGCCCTGAACACATGTAGTTCCGATGGTCTGCTCGCTCATATCCAACTCCCTTACTTGGGTTTTGTTTTTATTCGGTTCACGATACCGCTACCCCGCAGCCCTCTCAACCCATCCCGCCGATAGGTTATGGGACAAATTAATCAGGTTTATTTGTCCCAAATCTTAAGAAAGTGTTCGATGGCGAAAAACAATGAGATATGCACTGCGGTCTCGATAAGCGAATGCCCCGTCACGGGTACCATAGGCGGGTACACCGTAACCAAGGAGACAACGATGAAGCAAATCGATACGGCCCAGCTCGACATCACCGCCTGTCAGGCTCAGGCTGCCGAATACCACGCCCGTGGCTTTAACTGCGCCCAGGCCGTCGCCTGCACGCTCGCGCCCGCTGTCGGGCTCGACCCCCAGGTCGCCTTTACCCTCACCGAGGGCTTTGGCGCCGGCATGGGCGGTATGACCGAGACCTGCGGCGCCATCTCGGGCGCCGTGGCCATCATGGGCTTTGTAATGAGCGATGGCATGGAAAACCCGAAGACCAAGGGCCAGACCTACAAGCTGTCGCGCGAAATCGCCAAGCGTTTTGGCGAGAAGAACACAACAACCGTCTGCGGCACGCTCAAGGGCATCGGATCGGATAAGGGTCCGCTCCGCAGCTGCCCCGGCTGCATCGACGATGCCGTCGAAATCGCCTGTGATGTGCTAAAGCAGCTCGCCGAGTAATCGAAAGCAACAGTAAAACGACGGCCGGCGCGCTTAGGATCCATCCAAAAGCACGCCGGCCGTCGCCGTTAGAACTCGGCAAATTCGGGAGCGCCGACCTCAATCTCCTCACGCCCCGCCATAAGCTCGCGCATCTTAGCGCAAAACGACTCCTGCTCCCCCGCCTTAAACACCAAATGAAGTGTCACGGCATCCGCGTACTCGGTATCCGAAACCTTGGCACCGGAATCCTGGGCCAAGCGAAGCACCTGCTCATACTGCGGATAGGCCACATGCACGTCAACAGGCACGACACTCGTCATCTCGACGATCTGCCCGGCCTCCTGAGCCGCGGCCACCGCCGCTTGCGTCGCCGCAGTATAGGCGCGAACCAGGCCGCCCGGCCCCAACAGCGTGCCGCCAAAATAGCGCGTCACTACGCAGCAAACATTTTTGAGCTCCGCACCGCGCAACACCTCGAGCGTCGGCATACCGCTCGTGCGGCTCGGCTCACCATCATCGCTCTGGCGCTCGCGTCCATCGACCAAAATCCACGCGGGAACATTGTGTCGAGCGTCGTAATGACGCTTGCGAACCATCTCGATAAAGGCATTCGCCTCGTCCTCGGACTCAATATGGACCAGCTGGGCAATAAACCGGCTCTTGCGGTCCACAAGCTCACCCGAAACCTCAATATTCGATTGCAGAGTAAAATAGCTGTCCAACGAAGCCCCTCAACAGAATAAAGCGAGCAACAAACAGCCTCAATAATACGATAACCCTAGTAAAAAGAATGACAACGCCGATGATTCCGTCAACGAAAGCGAGAACCCGTCAGCGCGAGCAAGGCGACTTGAAAGCCGAGACCGCAACAAAAATGGAGCCGCCGATGACCAGGCAAAAACAGCGAGACGGCGTCAGCTGAGTCGATTTGGCCCGAAAGAGGAGGGAGCACGCCTTATGGCGGCGACCGACGAATGAGCGCCAAATCGGCCAGCTGACGCCGTCGCAGCGTCAACAAGATAGCTGAGTGGGCTTGTAAGCCGGGTTCTGTCGTGAACGGTCATTTATCTTGTCTGCACGTTACCGTGCAGCTCCACGCACGCTACCCGAACGCGGACCGGGCCGGCCCATAGCGTTCCTATTCGCGCTTGCTCCGGATGGGGCTTACCAAGCCGCCGTGTTGCCACGACGCTGGTGGTCTCTTACACCACCGTTTCAGCTTTTCCCTTTACGCCTTGCGGCGCAGGTGGGAGTCTTCTTTTCTGCGGCGCTTTCCGTCGGATCACTCCGCCCGGCCGTTAGCCGGCATCCCGCCCTCTGGAGCCCGGACTTTCCTCACGCGTGCTGCAAGCAGCACATCGCGCGACCGTCTGGCCCACTCAGCAGTGCAAGAGTGTAACACACCGTTGCCGCAGGCAATGGCACAACGCAAACGCTCGACACGATAAACCAAGAACCGCCATGCGCTACAATGGTCCTGTCGATGGGCAACGTCGTCAGTCGAGACGCGACCGCGCTCCGCACCCCTCCGTCTACTCGGTGCGTTCCCGCCTCCTCCCCGAGGCGGGATGTCGGCTTTTTTTCATGCACCGACAATCCAATAGCCTGTGGACAGCCCGGCAGCATTGCGCATCTCGGCGCCAAATGCAAAAAGGGACCCGTCCATTACGGACGGATCCCTTAAAACAAGTGATCGTCAAACCGAATTACTCGGCGTCGGTCTCCTCGTCCTTCTTCTCGGAAGGCAGCGGGGTAACCTCGATCTCGACGCCCAGAGTCTCAGCAGCAGACTTCATGGACAGGGAGATACGACGACGGTCGAGATCGATCTCCATGACCTTAACCTGAACCTTGTCGCCCACGTGGGTGACCTGAGAAGGCTGATCGACGTGCTTGTTGGCCATCTCGGAGATGTGCACCAGGCCCTCGATGCCCTCGCCCAGGTCGACGAAAGCGCCGAACGGAACAAGCTTGGTCACAGTGCCCTCGACGATAGCGCCGACGGGGTACTTCTTGACCAGTGCGCGCCACGGATCCTCGGTGGTCTGCTTGAGACCCAGGGAGATGCGCTCGCGGTTGAGATCGACGTCGAGAACCTCGACCTCGACCTCCTGGCCGACCTTGACAACCTCGGAAGGATGGTTGACGTGGTTCCAGGAGAGCTCGGAGATGTGGATGAGGCCGTCGATACCGCCGAGGTCGACGAAGGCGCCGAAGTCGACGATGGAGGAAACGGTGCCCTGGAGACGCATGCCAGACTTGAGCTTGGACAGGATCTCGGAGCGCTCGGCCTTACGGGACTCCTCGAGCACGACGCGACGGGAGAGGACAACGTTGTTGCGGTTGCGGTCCATCTCGATGACGCGGGCCTCGATGCGGGTGCCCATGTAGGAGGTGAGGTCCTTGACGCGACGGAGGTCGACGAGGGAAGCGGGCAGGAAGCCACGCAGGCCGATGTCGAGGATCAGGCCGCCCTTGACAACCTCGATAACCTCGCCCTCGACGTTCTCGCCGGAGTTGAACTTCTCCTCGATGCGGTTCCAAGCACGCTCGTACTCGGCACGCTTCTTGGACAGGACCAGACGACCGTCCTTGTCCTCCTTCTGGAGAACGAGGGCCTCGATGGGATCACCGAGTGCAACGATGTCTGCAGGGTTAGCGTCCTTGCGGATGGACAGCTCGCGGACCGGGATAACGCCCTCGGACTTAAATCCGATGTCAACGAGCACCTCGTCATGCTCGATCTTAACGACAGTGCCGTTAACGAGATCGCCCTCATCAAAGTCGGTAATCGTACCGTCGATGAGGTTGTTCATCTCCTCCTCGTTGACATCGTCAAGAGAGAAAATGGACGAGTTCTGAATCTCACTCAAAGGTGGACCCCTTTCGAACTACGGGGCCCCGATTGCTAGGACCTACAGAAGGGTGCGACAAGCACACAACGTTTAGGAACACTCGGGAGCCGACAGATACTGATGTGACGCTTATGCAATCACGTCCGTATAGATTACGGGGAAATCACTTCGATTTCAAGCGTGAACTGCGATTTTTTACTCGTATGGAGACTTTTTCGCAATCTTGTGAACGACTGTCTCCACAAGTTGACGATAAGCAGTGAAGCATACTGCTTTGGGGTAAAGTATCCCAGACATACGATTCTGGAACGATTTTTCGAGAAAGGTGCCCGCGTGCTCAAAGCAGTCGTTTTCGATATGGACGAGACGCTTCTTAGCATTAACCTCAATGCGTTCATCCTTCGCTATTTTAAGGATGTCTCATCGATGCTCGCGGATATCGGACGTCGCAGCCGCGGGGGCACGATGGCACGCCTCGGCACCATCCTGGTCGACCTCAACGCCAATCGTCGCAACAGTACGGACAATCGCACCAATCTTGAGTTTTACCAGGAAGAGGTTGAGCGCCGGTGCGGCATTTGCCTCTCGGACCCACTCATCTACGAGGCGTTTACCTACTACGATCGCGAAGTCCTGCCGTACAAGAATGACGAACTCATCAACGCCCATGCCATGCCGGGCGCACACGCCGCGCTCCAGGCCGTACAGGACGCAGGGCTGCGCTGCGCGCTCTTTACCAACCCCAGCTTTCCGCAGGGGGTCATCGAGTGCCGCATGGGTTGGGGCGACCTGGCCGACGCCCCCTTTGAGCTCGTCACGCACATGGGAAACGCCACCCGCTGCAAGCCTGATGCCACCTACTATCTAGAGCAGCTTCAGGTGATGGGGCTCGAACCGCACGAGGTCCTTATGGTGGGCAACGATCCCAAACGCGACTTCCCTAGCCCCGCCTGCGGCATTCAGACTGCCTATGTAGGCCAGGGCAAGCCCAACCGAGTCACCTGGCGCGGAACCATGGAAGGCTTCGCCCGCGACTTTAACGCCGTAGTAGAAGCCTTCTACGAACACCAAGTAGCCGACGAACTAAGCTAGTCCACAAATCTGGAATGAGACAAAAGGTCAGGTACGTTTGCCGCATGCTTCCTTACGTAGGCAACGACTTGAGGACAGGATGCGATGCCCCGGCGTCCTAGGCCGTAATCATCTTGACACGCTCGCCGATTTTGGCGTCGCGCTTGTCGGAGATAACAGTAAAGCCCTCCAGGTCGCACACCTTTACATTTGAAAACACATGGAACTTGGAGCTATCGGCGAGTACATAACTCGCTTGGGAATTCCGCATCACAATGCGCTTTTTGATAGCCTCGGGATAGCCAGGCGTCATGATGCCACGATCCTCGTCCACCGCGTTGACGCCTATAAACGCCCGGTCAAAGTACAGCTCACGCAACGCGTTCTCCACCATTGGCCCGGTCAGCGAGCAGGTAACGGGATTAAAGTCGCCGCCAATAACCACCACCTTGGCAGCGAGGTCGCCCGTAAACCTACATGCGTAGCCGTTGGTGGTGTAGATAGTCACTGGTTTGTCGACGAGCAGACTCAGGAGCGCCGTCGCGGTGGTACCGGAGTCGACATAGACCGTCTCACCGTCCTCGACCTCCGCTGCCGCACGACGCGCGATCAGGTCCTTCTCGCTACTCCGCTGCGCGCCCTTTTCAAAGACACTCACCTCGCGAGCTGCAGAATGCAGTTTGACCGCACCGCCGGTCAGATACTCGATGCTCCCCCGCTTCTCGAGCTCCTTGAGGTCGCGGCGCAGCGTAGACATCGACACATCGGGCATAAAGGCCGCGAGCTCATCTATCTTGAGCAGGTCAGCCTCCTTTAGCTTATTAAGAATCAGTTCATGGCGCTCATACGGAATCATCGGCGTTCCTTCCTTTTCATCTATTTTCAAAGTTTAACCTAATCAAGCCAAACAAAAGCAAAAAGGGCCGCTGCGATATAAGCAGCGACCCCTTATTAGATGGAAGTCGGTCTTAGCCTTGGGCTCATGACTCGTAGCCCCAAAGCAAGACTAGGCGAGCTGATCGTCCTTGTCGGTGAAGATGTAGCCGAGTACGCCGGCGACAACAGCCGAGATAACCATGCCGATCATGGCGAAAGCGAAGTTCATCGGATCGGAGGAGACGAAGGCCGGGAACGTAGTGACGGAGCCAATGACAAAGGCCGTGGTGACGACCTTGAAAAGGCCGAGGAACGCGCCGCCGCAGGCACCGCCGATGATCTGAGCCAAGAAGAGCTTCTTGTTCTTGACAAGCATGCCAAAGAGCGTGGGCTCGATGATGGCAGAGAGGCAGATGGTCACGGCACCGGTCATGGCAAAGCTCTTGAGCTTCTGATCGCGGGCCTTGAGGAAGACGCCGAGGGCGCAGCCGATAACAGCGAAGTTGCAGGCAAAGGTGGCCGGGCAAATGTAGTCGAAGCCATTGGAGGCGATGTTGTTAATCATGATGGGGTTGACTGCCCAGTGGATACCCATCGAGACGAGCACGGACCAGCCGCCGCCCACCAGGATGCCAGCAAGCACGTTGGAGCGGGCGATGAGCCAGTTGACCACGAAGGCGATGCCCTCGCCGGCATAGACACCCAAAGGACCGATCACGAGCATGGTGGCGGGGACCATGATTATCAGCGAGACCGCGGGAAGCACGACGAGCTTGAGGGTCTCGGGCACATGTTCATCCAGGAACTTATAGAGGAACGAGTAGACCCAGATGGCGATGATGGCCGGGATAACGGTGGAGTTGTAGCTCATGAGCACCACAGGAATGCCGAAGAACTCGCTCATGGCGCCGTTGCCCGCATCGCCCATCAAGCCGATAAAATCGGGATAGAGCACGCAGGCGCAGATCAGGGCCGAAAGGTACGGGCTCGCACCGAAGCGTTTGCCCGAGGAGAAGCCTAGAAGCACCGGCAGGAAGTAGAACACACTCATCGAGAGGGTGTAGAGGATGGTGTAGGTACCCGTGCCCTCGGTGATAAGACCAAGCTGAACCGCAAGAATCAGCAAGCCGCGGAGGATACCGGAGCCGGCCATGGCGGGCAGCAACGGAGCAAAGACACCCGAGATGGCGGAGAAAATCCTGGAGACGATGCCCTCATCGGAGGAAGCGCTCGTGGAGACCTCGGCGCCCGAGCCCTTGACAAGCGGCTCGAACTTCTCATAGAGCTTGGGTACCTCGGTGCCAATCAGCGCTTGGTACTGGCCGGCTGAGTTGACGGTGTTGACCACGCCGTCGACTTCCTTAACGGCCGCATCGTCACACTTGGAATCGTCGCGCAGGTTCAGGCGAAGACGAGTGGCGCAGTGCGTCATGCCCGAGATGTTCTCGGGGCCGCCCACGGCGGCAAGAATGCCCTCGGCAGTAGCTTCCCAATCACGTTTCATAGAATGATTACCTCCCCATAGCGCAGAAGAGCTCGCGCACGAGCGCGGCCGCTGCAAGTGCATCGTTTGCATCAATCACGGACTGTATCTTTTCCTGGCCCACACTTTCCAAGGAGTCATTCATAAGCTTTATCATAGCGAGGTTATGAGCGCACTCCCCTTCCGCATCCTCGATAATTGGGAACGTATCGAAGTAGATAGCGTGGTCAAAGGCGTATTTCTTGAGATAGAAGAGCATTTCGAGCGTCTTGACAGGCGTAGCCATGCCGATCATGAGTCCGTCGTCCATCACGCCGTAGCCATCGTTGAGGTGAATGCCGTAGAGCTTGCCGGCACGACCGAAGATATCGGTAGCCATCGCGGGGTTCTCGTGCTTCATGAGCATGTGACAGTAATCGAGCGTAACGCCAAGATTCTCGCGGTCCACCGCGTTGAGGATCATGCCGGTGAGGCCCATCGTATCGATATAGGCGTAGCTGCGCTCCTCATAGGGCTTGTACTCGATGGAGATATGCAGATCGGGCGCATAGTCGCAAACCGCCTGGAACGCCTTAACGAGGTTGTCAAACACGAGGGTGTAGTCGATCTGGAAGCTGTAGTCAAAGCCGTCATGACCGAGCCAGATCGTCACGGTATCGCCGCCGCAGGTGCGACAGTAATCACAGGCCTCATAGCAGAGCTTAAGCGCCTCCCCAGCGAGTGCGGGATCCTGATTGCCCAGGTCGCCATTGATAAAGTCGTTGCGAAAGCGAAGAGCAGTGCCGTTGAGCTTGAGGTCGTGCGCGTCGAGCTTGGCCTTCATCTCCTCGGCGGAGATGTCCACCACGTGCTCAGGGTAATTAAGGTCCACATGGGTGAGGCCGACGTGCTGGAACTGGTCGAAGACGCGGTCGATGTTCTTCTCACCGGTTCGGTAGTAGGAGTTGATGCGGGTTGCGAATTTCATCGCTGAGCTGCCTTTCCTGTAAGGAAACGTTCAAACGGAAAGCCCCGACCGTTGCGCGCGTTTGGGCAGGTGCCCCTTCCGTAACTACAGTCTATTGCAAGTAATTCTCATTCGCAATCATAGTTTTTCATATGTATTCATATTTTTCAAAGTAAATGAACAGGACACCCTCTTTTATCTGCACTTTTAGTTGATGCAAACATCTGACACTACTTGAAACTAAATGACTATTCCTGATTCTAACTACCGTTTACCGACAATTATTAACCGTTTGCCGGCAAAGAAATGCACCTGCCCACTATGCAGGCAGGTGCTTTACGGCCACAAGAGCGACGACTTTAACAGCAAGATGCAGTGATCCGGAGCCCCTAGCAATCGACGACGGTCTTGCCGATCATGATGTTGAGGATCTCGACGTCGGTGTCCTTCATGCCTACACGGCCCACATAGCCCATGCTGGCAATCGTCTCCTCCACCGTATCCTGGATCAGGCCCTCGCCGGCACGGAAGCCGCGGCCCTGCATGGCCATATCGTGGCCCAGAATCGCTGCATCGACAGCAGCCGAAATCTTGGCGGCGCAACTTGCCTTGGCGCCATCGCACACGATGCCGCCCACGTTGCCGAGCGTATTGGAGACCGTCGCACCGATCTGCTCGCGCGTGCCGCCGCACAGCCAGGTAATCGCAGCGCCGGCACCACACGCAGCGCAAATAGCACCGCAAAACGCCGAGAGCGCACCAATATAGCTCTTGATGTGCACGGCAATAAGGTCGGACAGTATCACGGCGCGCACCAGACGCTCGTGGTCGCAGCGCAGGTAGTCGGCATATTCCATGACGGGCAGCGCGCAGGTAATGCCCTGGTTGCCCGAGCCGCACACAATGGCGACCGGCAGCGCGCAGCCGTTCATACGGGCATCGGAGCCGGCGGCCGCACGCGCACGCGCACGGCAGGCGACGTCATCGGCACGAGCGCCCAGCAGCGTACGGCCCACCTCGGCGCCCCAAGCGTGCGCGAGGCCCTCGGCACTGATCGCGCCGTTCAGCTCAATCTGACGCTCGACGGCCGCGCGGGCATCCTCAATGTCGCCGGCCTCGATAAAGTCGATGATGGACTCGATCGACATGGGTGTGTCGGCCTTATCCGCCGCCCGCTCGGCCACCACGCGCTCGGCGCAGGCGGCACACTCCCCCGCCGACTTGCCGCATACCGGAATACCGTCGAGCGTATGGCACGTGACATTGGTGTGGTGATCGGTAATCTCGACGACCGCGGTATGGCCACCAGCCGTGGCAGTCACCTTGATGTAGAGGTTGGGCACGCCCTCGACGAGCGACACATCACAGTAGTCGGCGTCGACAAGCAGCTCAGTCACGCGAGCACGATCCGCATCGTCAACGCTCTCGAGCACCTCGAGCGCGCTCTTGGCGTCACCGCCCACCGCACCCAGCACGGCCGCGGCCTCAATACCGTGCATACCGCCCGAGTTGGGCACGGTCACGCTCTTAACGTTCTTGATGATGTTGCCCGAGCAGGCAACATCCATATGTTCGGGCTCGCAACCGAGCGTCTGGCTCGCCAGCGCCGCCGCATAGGCAACGGCAATGGGCTCGGTGCAGCCAAGCGCACAGACAAGCTCGCGGTTCAAAACATCGCAAAATGCGGCATCGCGGATAGAATCGGTAGGCATAGCCATCTCCTACATATAACGGGTTGCTCTCGCAAGTAATCAACTTCTCCATTTGATAACAAGGCGACAAAAACCGCAAGCTGGGTTCCGGCAGACGGCCGCCAGAAGCAAATTGGCGGCATTTTGCGTGATGAGCTGATGTTCGCAACCGCTGGCTCGCCACCTTTTTAGTGTGACCCTCGCCTGTGTTTGCAAAAGCAGAGGTCACGACGCTGTCCGCCAACCTGCGCGTCAATCCCCGAGCTTCCTCCGCCCCAGAATCGAATCGCGTGCGTTACGCATGAACTCCCCGTAGCTCATGCCCATCATCTTCACCACGATGAACCGCTGCGTGCCGAACAGGGGTATGAGGAGCAGGGCCGCGACGGCGAGCCACCAGTACCACGCGAAGGGCTCCACGGCGACGACGTGCCAGATGGTGAACGCATCGAGCGGGAGCATGAACAGGAGCAGGTGACCATGCCGGGAGAGTATATCCTCGTCTTGGGATTCGCCCTTCCCGCGACGATGTGCGCGAGCGGCTCAATGATTCCCAGAACGAGCGCGCCGATCACGAGCCAGTGGAACTGGGGGAAACAAAACGGGATGAGCAGCATATAGACGGTGATGCATAAGAGGGCGAACTTGGGGATGCGCATGTCGCGCATGGGCATGTCGGTGAGCGAGATGGCAAGCTCCACGAACCCGCCGGGATATTTCAGCTCCTCCCACTCGTGGGCGGCTATCAGGATGTAGTAGAGCCCTATAATCCCCTGGGTCACGGGCATCGACTCCCAGAAAACAACCATGTAGACCGCGACGCAGGCCGCTATTACGGTCGTAACGTAGAGGCTATTGCGGACTATGAATCTGTCGGCGAAGGCCATCGACCTCTCCTCTCCCTTAGATATAATCAACATATGTTCATTGTCTTGAGCGAAGACGATAGATTCAATGGGCACTGTCGGGAAAGTGTCGATCAGGAAACCTCATGGTGAAGACGAAGCCGAACAAGAACGACATCAGATACCTCGCAACGCAGGAGCGCATAGAGGAGGCCTTCTGGGGCCTTTTGGCGGACAGGGGCTTTCAGAAGGTCACGGTACGCGCCCTCTCCGAGCGTTCGGGCATAAACCGTGGCACCTTTTACCTGCACGCCGAGGACAAATACGACCTGCTTTCGCAGGTGGAAGACCGCATGCACCAGGGGATGATGGGCGGCGCGGCAATCGCGTCCGACGGCTCTTACGAGGACCGGGTGCCCTCCATGGTTGCCCCCATGATTGCGGGCTCGAGGTTCGTCTACGAGAACCGCGAGCGGGTGCTGCTGCTGATGGACGACACGTGCGATCCGCTCTTTTTCTCCAAGTACGCCTCCAAAGTGAAGGCGGCCATGCTCGGAGACATTGGCAATCTTTTGCCGGAGCAGCGCTACGCACTGGCTCTCATGGAGGGAGTTGTCGGCAGCCTTTTTGGCGAGTGGGTACGCGGAGGGATGAAAGAGACGCCCGAGGAGTACGTGAGCATCGTGCTTAACCTCGCCGCGAAACTCGACCTTCCCGCCATTTCGGACGTGCTTCCGCAGGGGCAGCCAGCGAAGAGGTCCTGACCGGCCTCGCACATGGGGATTAGTTAAGAGTGAAGCGCGATGCGGGGTAGAGCGCAAGGGCTCCCCGGAAAGCGAAGAGACGGGATAGGAGGATTTGGAAGAAGAGGAGAGACTGCAAGACGGTGCGCCGAAGGTGGACGTTGCGGAGTGTTCGCTTCCGCTAAAGCGTTTGACCAAAAAACGCCCGAGCTTTTAGGCAAAAGACGCGCTATCATGCAGTCGAACGCGGTAAAACCTTTAGCAATTCCGCCGCACGGACCAGAGAGGAACCACTCATGAAGATCGGTATCGGCAACGACCACGCCGCCGTCGAGCTCAAGAACATCATTTCCGAGCACCTGAAGGAGCGCGGATGCGAGGTCGTGAACTTTGGCACCGACACCTCCGAGAGCTTTGATTACCCCATCGCCGGCTACAAGGTGGGCAAGGCAGTTGCCAACGGCGACGTCGACCTGGGTATCCTGATCTGCGGCACCGGCGTCGGCATCAGCCTGGCCGCCAACAAGGTCGAGGGCGTTCGTGCCGTCGTGTGCTCCGAGCCCTTCAGCGCCAAGCTCTCGCGCATGCACAACAACACCAACGTGCTCGCCTTTGGCGCCCGCGTCGTGGGCTCCGAGCTCGCCAAGATGATCGTCGACGAGTGGCTCGATGCCGAGTTCGAGGGCGGCCGTCACGAGCGTCGCGTCAATCTCCTCAACGAGATCGACCAGACCCGCGGCCTCAAGGTCGTCGACGAGGCCTAAACTACTCAGCGCCACAAGCTAACAGCAAGGGGCCCGCTCGGAACACACATCCGGGCGGGCCCCTTTGTAGATTTTTGGGATATGCCTAGAAATCTACTGATATAAAAAGAGCGTCGCGGATGGAGTTCCGCGACGCCCAAGCCACACGCTAACAGCTTTAAGGAGTCAAAGCTGGTTTAGCCAAAGAAGCGCTTGATCTCGATCTCGGCGTTCTCCAGGCAGTCGGAGCCGTGAATCACGTTGGCGTTGACATCGACAGCGAAGTCGCCGCGGATGGTGCCGGGGGCAGCATCAAGCGGGTTGGTAGCGCCCATAAGGGTGCGCATCTTGGAGACAGCGGAAAGACCGGAAACGACCATCTTGACGACCGGACCGCTCGTCATAAAGTCGCACAGACCGCCAAAGAAGGGCTTGTCGGCCAGATGGGCGTAGTGCTCCTCGACGGTGGCGCGCTCAAGCGTGGTCATCTCCATGCGCTCGATAACAAGGCCGCTGCGCTCAATGCGAGCAACGATCTCGCCGATCTTGCGATCGCGCACGGCGTCGGGCTTAATCATGATGAAGGTCTTCTCGATAGCCATAAGGTAGCCTTTCAAGTAGGTTCGCGCGTGCCCAAGTCCCATTCCGGCACCCGCCTGGACTGCATCGTAACAGAGTTCTAGCTGCAGTTAAACAAAAAGCCGTTTATTGAAACGCTGCAATTCATTAAAGCGCTCCATATGTGTCACTTCTGTTTCGAAGCCCGATTAGAGTACCATCCGACCGCTCATCAACCACATGGAACAGAGCGGGCGGTCGGTTGCCACCCGCGAACGTACCCCCTTCACAACCTGCCCAAAGGTCCTACAGAAGTTCTCGACAAGCTCCTTCCTTCTCTATAACAAAACGGGCGCCCACCGTAGCAGGCACCCGTAAAGGCAAGATATGATGAACGCACCAGACAGACGCATCCAATAAGCTAATTAGCTCCGTGGCCCATCTCGACGACCTTGGTCAACGAGCCAAACACGCCCTCATCGGCCGCAAGCTGCGTCTCGGCGCGCCCCAACTGCACGGCAACGGCGGCAGGAGCGGTGCCGCCCTCGGTCGTGCGCGCGGCAACGATCGACGGGATGTCGAGCGCCTCGGTAATATCGCGCTCAAAGAGCGGGCTTGCCTCCTGAAACACCTCAAACGGCAGGTCCTCAAGATTGCAGCCGCGCTTCTCACACATCAGGACCAGATGGCCCACCACGGCATGCGCCTCACGGAACGGCAGGCCGCGCTTTGCCAGGTAATCGGCAACATCAGTGGCTGCCAAGTGGCCCGCGCCACACTCGCGCGCCATGGCGACCTCGTTGACAGTCCAGGTCGAGATCATGCCCGCCATAACGGACAGGCACTGCATAAGCGTATGTGCGGTATCGAGCGCGCCCTCCTTGTCCTCCTGCAAGTCCTTGTTATAAGCGAGCGGCAGGCCCTTCATGGTTACCAGCAGCTGCACCAGGTTGCCGTACACGCGACCGCTCTTACCGCGGATAAGCTCGGCAAAGTCGGGATTCTTCTTCTGCGGCATGATAGACGAGCCGGTGGAGTAGGAGTCTGAAAGCGTGATAAAGCCAAATTCGGAGCTCGACCACAGCACGATCTCCTCGGAAAGACGCGACAGGTGCATCGCCATGACGGATCCGGCGTAATGCAGATCGAGCAGGAAATCACGGTCGGAAACCGCATCGAGCGAGTTGGGAATCACGCCCGCAAAGCCAAGTTCGGCAGCCGTCATCTGGCGATCGAGCGGATAGCTCGTACCGGCAAGCGCTGCAGCACCCAGCGGGCAGTTGTCGGCGGCGTCAAAGGCAGCCTTCAGGCGCGTAAAGTCGCGCGCGAACATCCAGGAATACGCCAGCAGATGATGCGAGAGCAGCACGGGCTGAGCGTGCTGCATATGCGTGTAGCCCGGCAGAATCACCTTGTCGTACTTCTTGGCCGCATCCACCAGCACATGGCGCAGCTCAAGATTGACCTCCATGAGCTCCTTGGCCAGCGCCTTGACGCCCAGGCGCGTATCGGTCGCCACCTGGTCGTTGCGCGAACGCCCAGTATGCAAGCGCTTGCCAGCCTCGCCGATACGACGCGTCAGCTCGCTTTCGATGGACATATGAATGTCCTCGTCGTTGATATCGAAGGTGAAGTTGCCGGCATCGATATCCTGTTCGATTCCGGTCAGGCCCTCGGCAATCGCCTGCTCGTCCTCGGTGCTGATAATGCCCTGGGCCGCCAGCATCTTGGCATGTGCCTTAGATCCGGCGATATCCTGCTTATAGAGATGTTTGTCAACCGGCAACGACGCGCCAAACTCCTGCGTGACCTCGGCCACGCCCGCCTCAAAACGACCGCCCCAAAGAGCCATGGAACCGTCCCCTTTCATCAAATCCCAAAACAAGCGCCCAAAGCAATGCGCCCTGTCGCTGAAGCGATTTCTCAACCGCTAGTTTTGCATATTCCCCACCATGTGCGAGGCCCTATAGCTAATTTGCAAAGAAGTGACGCGCCATGCACTTGGCGCCCAACGTCTCCCTCCGAATGTTGCCCTGCGAACCATCGATCCAGGCCTTTAGGCTCATAGGAACGTCCTCGACCTTTGCAGCATCGAACTCGGGCGCGAGGGCAAGTAAAGCATGCGCGATAGCATTGAACATAATGGATACTCCCCATATATATAGGCGCAGGGCCGTCAAATTGATAGGAGGAGCCCCGCCGGACAACCCCGGCGGGGCTCGGACTCAGCCGCAGACGCGGCATCATATATGCGGGCGGAACGTAGGGGCCACCGATGTTAAGAAGTGTCAGCAAGCATAACGAAAGGTAGGGACCCCATGCGCCCGTTATGTATCACGCGGATGGGCCGCGCGGATACCAAAGGAAGGAGGCGCTAGGCCTGGGCGGCAGCAGAGCTGGGGCCCTGGACCTTAGCCCACGTCTTGAGCGACAGCGTATCGATCTCGATAAAGCCGGCGCTGGCCTTCTCGTCAAACGTAGTATCGCGGTCGTAGGTAGCAAGACCGTAGTCATACAGGCTAAACGGGCTCTTGCGGCCGACGACATGGCAGTTGCCCTTAAAGAACTTCAGACGGACGGTGCCGGTCACGAACTTCTGGGTGTCGGCCATAAAGGCATCGAGCGCGTTTTTGAGCGGGCTGTACCACTGGCCGTTGTACACGGCGGTGGCCCAATCCTGCTCGAGCTTAATCTTGGTCTTGAGCAGGTCGCCCTCGACGCAGATGTCCTCGAGCGCCTTGTGGGCGGTGATGAGCGTCAGGGCGCCAGGAACCTCGTAGCACTCGCGACTCTTGAGGCCCACCAGACGATCCTCGACCAAGTCGAGACGGCCAAAGCCGTTGTCACCCGAAATCTTGTTGAGGGCGATGACGATCTCGGAGAGTTTCATCTTCTTGCCATCGACGGCGACGGGCTTGCCCGCCTCAAACTCAATCTCGGTGTAGGTCGGGGTGTCCGGCGTGTCCTCGGGGTTCTTGGTCATAACCCAGGCGTCGTCGAGCGGCTCGTTCCAGGGATCCTCCAGGTGACCGCACTCGATGGCGCGACCCCACAGGTTGTCGTCGATGGAATAGGGGTTGTCGTTGGCGCCCTCGGGAACCGGCACGTTGTGGGCGTGAGCATAGGCAACCTCATCGGGACGGCACTTCAGATCCCACTCGCGAACCGGGGCGATAACCTTAAGCTCGGGGTCGAGGGCCTTGACGGCAGCCTCAAAACGAACCTGGTCGTTGCCCTTGCCGGTGCAGCCGTGGGCGACATACGTGGCGCCAAACTCGTGAGCGACCTCGACGAGCTTCTTGGCAAGCAGCGGGCGAGACAGGGCGGAGAGCAGCGGATACTTGTTCTCGTACATGGAGTTTGCGGCGATGGCCTTAGTCAGGAACTCATCGGAGAACTCGTCGCGCAGGTCGAGCACCTGGCAATCGAGAACGCCCAGGTCGAGCGCCTTCTGCTTCTTGGCATCCAAGCCGGTCTCCTCCTGGCCCACGTTGCCGCAGACGCAAAAGACATCGAGATTCTTCTCGTCCTGGAGCCACTTGACACATACGGATGTATCAAGACCACCGGAATATGCGAGAACGACTTTTTCCTTGCTCATGGCTGTTTCCTTTCGCCCTTGGTAGCTAGTTAGAACATCGGTCAGTTGCAAGTCATTTCGAGGTCAAAAAACCGTGCAATATCAGGTTAAATAGCAAAAAGCAGCACAGCATGCCCTAGAAACATGCGTTTATATCGTGCTAAAACCCAACGACCTCAAAATGACTCTGTTGGGGCATTTCACCCCATACGAACAGAGACGATTGTTATCGTCGTCGGGAAATTGCGCGCTGGCGTCGGATGGCATTATCTGCAGTGGTGATGATCTTTACGAACTGCATCTGCCTCTCCTTTCACCTATCGCCGGGCGCAATTCTAATATCGTAAACGGTACCTTTTCATCGGTAAGCGGTTGTATTTCCGTCTCCGTTTTCGATGGTCGCTATATTACGCTAAAGTGCCCGCAGCACAAGCGACAAATTCAAATTTCTGAAAAGTTTTTTCATTACTTTGTGAAGCGTGGTGCAAATACGCTCCGTTCCTGCGACAATACGCTCAGTTACTGATTGATGGTTATAACGTCTGAAACAATTTCGAAACGAAAGGCGCGCTTTTATGCAAACTTACGAATCGGACACCAATATCGGAAGCATTAAGATTCTCGCCGTCGACATGGACAAGACGCTGCTCACCGACAAGCGCGTGTTGCCGCAGGGTCTTGATGAGCGCCTGGACAAGCTCGCCGACGCAGGCATTGTATTCTGCCCCGCCAGCGGACGCCCCGCCCCCAAACTCGAAGAAATGTTCGAGAGCATTAAGAACCGCCTTGCTTTTTGTCCCGACAACGGAGCCTGCGTCATCTATCGCGGCAGCTATATCTATAAGAGCAACATCGATGTGGCGCTGTATCAGCAGGTGCTCGCCCGTGCCTCGGAGGACCCGCGCGCCGTTCCCGTCTTGTGCTGCTACGACGAGTTCTATGTGCTCGCCCGCGACCATCAGTACCACGACGAGATCAGCGTCTACTACAACACAATCAACTACGTCGATAGCTTTGAGGGCATTGACATCGAGTCTAACAAGATTTCGATCTTCTTCCCCGCCTACGATGCCGAGCCAGCGTTTCGCGAGGACTACAGCCCGGCATTCTCGGACCGACTCTATGTCACCAATGCTGGCCGCGAGTGGATCGACTTTATGAACCTGGGCGTCGACAAGGGGTCGGGCGTCGCGCACCTGTGCGACCACCTGGGCATCGATATCGCCGACGCCGCCGCCGTGGGCGACACCTACAACGATATTCCCATGCTCGAGCGCGTCGGGCATAGCTTTATCGTGGACAATGCCGAGGAGCACATGAACACGCATGCCAAGTGGCGCATTCCGAGTAACAACGACGGGGGCGTACTGAAGCTCATCGACGCCATCCTGGCGGCTCGGTAACGTGGCTCGTCGGACCTGGCCGGGCGGCGCGGATTAGTTTTTCGTTCGGTCAGGTCCTGGGCTCGCTCGGAAAGCACATTAAGTGCTTTCCGGCTCGTGCGGAATCTACGAA
>CALJDJ010000074.1 GCA_938023705.1 uncultured Collinsella sp. | reverse complement strand
CGCCTCCCATCATTTGGTATGTCGCTATTTGCTAGCTTTTGACGAGCCCCCGCTCGCCTTTTGATATTCGTCCTTAAAGGCCTTGAACATACCGCGCGTCTTGCCGAGCTGCTTACCCAGTGCGCGGCTGCCTTTGTCCACGGCGACCGATCCCTTGTCATCGAGCACCTTGGCGCCCTTCTTGACCTTATCGCCCACCACGACACTGGCCTCGGCAGCCTTGGCGGCCGCGCCGCCCGAATACCCGAGCGTCTTGACCTCGTCCGAGACAATCATCGCGCCGTTCTCGTAGCCGCGCAGCATCGTCGGCGGCACCTGCGTGTCGCCCACCAGCACGCTCGAAGCGGCACCGGCGGTCACGTAGAACATCTGCACAATACCCGAGCGCGGCTTGAACTCAACGTCCGAGCAGTAGCCCACGACATCGCCCGATTCCGTGCGCACGTCCATGCCAACCCAGATGATGCAATCGTCCAGGTTGATATCGAGGCGCTTGGCCGCGGCGGCATCGTAGGTGCCCTTGACGTCGTCGACCGCGACGGCACCCTCATAGACGCCGATGGCATCGAGCGCCACAAAGCGGTCGGGACGCTCGATCATACCCGCGATATCGGACTGGCGGACCATAAAGCCCACCACGCGCGTGCCGCCCGGGGTAAAGACGGGAAAGTGAATCTTGCCGAGCTTTTTAGGGCTGCGCGGCGTGCCGTCCTTTTTGGTGCGCTTGTCTTCGGCAGGCTTACGATAAACCTTGACGCCGACAAAATCCCCTGCGCGCATTATGCCTCGGTCGAGGGCTCCGTGGCCTCGGTGTCGGCCTCGGCGACGTTCTCGACCACGACGTCGGCAGCGGGCGTCACGTTGCCGCCCGAGATAGCGTCGTTGAGCTGCTCGCGAAGCTGGTCCATGCGCTCGCGGGCCAGGTCGACCTTGGCGCGCAGGTCATCGGTCTTGGCGTCAACCATCGGACCAAAGTCGTTGACCGCGGCACGAGCCTCCTCGGCACCGTGCTCGTAGGTGTCACGCATGTTGTCCCAGGCATCGTTGGCGATATCGGCGGCCATGGCGCGGGTCTCGGCACCCGAGCGCGGGGCCAGAGCAACGCCGATGATAGCGCCGGCGGCAGCACCAAAGAGCGCACCGGAGACAAAGCTGAAAGTCTTTCCCATGATCATTCCTCTCCTGCGGGCACCTCGATGCCCACCGTTTGAATGCTGTCCATTATACCCGCAGCGCAACACTTGCCGTCGCGCTCATCTGCGTACGGTAAAAGCGCAGGTACATGATGGTGATAAGCGAGTGAGCCTACTCCTGAGGCGCAGCCGGCATGGCGACCGTGGCGGCCGGATCCTCGCCGGCGCCATCAACGAGCGGCAGGTTGCCCTCGTGCGCCGAGCCGAACGGAGCCGTTGCCGCACCGCCAAAGACGGCCGCGGGGGCCTCGTGGTTCTCGGCGACCGCACCCTCGGTATCGATTGGCATCTGCGGCTCGTCGTCAAAGCTCGGGACGCCTTGGGGCTCCGCAGACTCGGGCTCAGCAGGCGCGTCGGCAACGGGCTCAGCGTCGGCCTCGGCAGGAGCGTCGCCCTCGGGCGCATCCTCGGCCGCGTCCTCGCCGTTCGCAGCGGCAACGGCCTCGTGCGGGTCCTTGCCCTCGGCCTCGGCGCGCATGCCCAGCACCAGGTTGCGCAGGCCAGCGACCGTGCCTTCCACGTCGGGGGCCGGCTGATCGGCGTGCAGGTACGCCCAGTCCATCATAAAGGTGGCCGAAGACAGCGCGCCGATAGCCAGCGCGTCGTCGGGACACGAAAGCTCAACCTCAAAGACACGCTCGTCGTGCTCGCTCACGCGGGTGCGACCGCACGAGATGCTGCCGGCAAGACCGGTCTCGTTCATGAGCTCGACCGTCACGTGCTCCAGCAGGTGGCAAAGCTCGGTCTGGCCCATGCAGTCCTGGAACTCGCGACCCGAATCGCCCAGGCACAGGTGCTTGGCAATCGCGGGCACCAGGTAGTACACGCGCGCCGTGGCCTCGATATCCTCCGAGGTCATGAGCGGCATGCCGGGGTTCACCAGCACGTGCGCGCAAATCTTGTCCTCGCTGACGGTGACCTTAAGGATGTTGAACAGGCCTGCCATAACTCTCCCCTACTCGTCCTTGCCCTACTCGTCGCCGTCGTGCGGGTCCGCGGAGCCCGCACCCGACGCCGCCGGCTTCTCTGCCGAGGACTCGGAATCCTTCTTATCGGTTTCGGCCGGAGCGATCACGCGAATGAGCGAGATGCGCTGGCCACGCATCGACTGCACTTTAAACTTGTACCCCGCGACCTCAAACACCTCTCCGATGTCGGGCACCGAGTCACAAAGCTCCAAAATCCAGCCGGCGATGGTCTCATAATCATCGCTTTCCTCGAGCGGCCAACCAAGCTCAATCGCGTCATCGCACGAAAAACGCCCATCGACGAGCCACTCACGGCGCGAGAGGCGCGTGAGGTACTTGTTGTCGGGGTCGAACTCGTCCTCGATCTCGCCGACGATCTCCTCGACGATGTCCTCGATGGTGATGATGCCGGCCGTGCCGCCGTACTCGTCCACGACGACCACGATCTGGTCGTGCGAGGTCTGCATCTCGGACAGCAGCGGCAGGATGTCCTTGGTATCGGGCACAAAGGTGGCGTCGCGCAAAAAGTCGGCGATGGGCTGGTCGCCCTTGCCGTCGAGCGCGGGCTGAATCAGGTCCTTAATGTGCGCGATGCCCGCGACGTTGTCGGGATCCTCATGATAGACGGGGATGCGACTAAAGCCGGTCTGGCGCATGGTGGACAACACGTCGGCGACCGTCTCGTCGTCCTCGCACATGGTGGTGTCCACGCGCGGCACCATGACCTCGCGAGCCACGGTGTCGCCCAGGTCGAAGATCTCGTGGATCATGCGCTTTTCCTCGTCGAGCAGGTCGTCCTGCTCCGAGACCATGTACTTGATCTCTTCCTCCGAGACGTTCTGGCGGTCGTCGGCGCTCTTGATGCGCAGGATGCGGGCCAGGCCGTCGGAGCAGGCACCGGTCAGCCACACGAGCGGACGGGCGATCTTTTGGAACACGGAAAGCGGGCCCACAACCTGCTTGGACACGCCTTCGGCATTGGCCAGGCCGATGCGCTTGGGGACAAGCTCGCCAATCACGATGGACACAAAGGCGACGGCGACGGTGATGATGACCGGCGCCAGGCCGCGCGCGATGGCGGAAAGCGGCGCGATGCCAAAGCTCATGAGCCATGTGGCAAGCGGGTCGGACAGGCTCGTTGAGGCGACGGCGGACGAGGCGAACCCCACGAGCGTGATGGCGACCTGGATGGTGGCGAGCAGCTGGTCGGAATCGGCGGCGAGCTGGACGGCGCGCTCGGCGCGCTTATCGCCCTCCTCGGCATCGTGTTCCAACACGGCGCGCTTAGCCGTGGTGAGAGCCATCTCGGACATGGAGAAGTAGCCGTTGATGAGGGTCAAAACGAGGGTGGTGATAAGGGAGATGGTTATGTCCATCGGGAGTTTCTCGAACCTCCAAGATTCGGGACGTTGGGTAGTAAGCGTAGGTGACGGATAGGGCAGTTGCGCCCGGCGGCCGCTTGGATAGGTCCGCGGGCACAGACGCGATCGCTAGATTACGAAGAGAATCACCGCCATGAACTGGAAGATGCTGCCGGCGAGCACCCACAAGTGGAAAACACTATGCAGATAGCGCACGTTTTTGGCGATGTAGAACGGCACGCCCACGGTATAGCACACGCCGCCGACAGCGAGCAGGGCAAGTGCCACGGGGTTGAGCAGCGACACGAGCTCGGGCAGCTTAAAGACAACGAGCCAGCCCATCAGCAGGTAGACCAGGCCGCTTACCCAGTGCGGCTGGCGCTCGCGCATAAAGCACTCGAGGGCGATGCCGATAATGGCGATGGCCCATACGGCGAAGAACAGCGCAGCGCCGCCGTCGTTTGCGAGCGTGATGAGGCAAAACGGCGTATAGCTGCCGGCTATGAGCAGGTAGATGCAGCTGTGGTCGATGATGCGAAACACGCGCTTGGCGCGCGCGGGTTGAATCGCATGGTAGAGCGTGGAGGCTAGGTATTCGAGGATGATGCTGACGCCATAGACAATTGCCGCGGCCATGTGGGCCGGGCCACCGCCGCGCAGTGCAGCGAATACGATCAGGAGCACCAGACCCGCAATACCCAGCAAGCAGCCGACACCATGGGTGACGGAGTTCATAATCTCCTCGCCCACCGTGTAGTGCGGAACGGCCGCGGCCTTGGGTCGCGGCTTGGAACTGTCGCTCGAATCGGACATGCCGGTTACATCCTCCAACGTAAAGAGTTCTCAACACTATATCAAAGCGTCTGGGTGCGTGCGAAATTTGCACCATACGTGACCCTTTGTTTACCCATTCTTTGCCTGTTGACGCATCAACGGTGAACGTCCATAATGCGCTTGCATTAAATGTTGATGTATTAACATCTTATAGGAAAGCTTCTTATGTCTCAAAACGCACGTTCCCATCGAAAGCTCAAGATAGCCGGCGTCGTTGCGCTGGTGGTTGTCATTGCGCTGCTCGGATTTGCCGGCAACTTTCTGTTTGACTTCGCGCTGAATCCCCGCGCGCCATACACCATGAAGATGATGCAGGACGGCAAGGACGGCAAAGAAAGTGAGCAGCCGGATGCCGAGGGAACCGAGGCGCGGGCGTGGTTTAAAGAGAATCGCGAGAGCAGCAGCCTCACCGCAGATGACGGGACCGAGCTTGCCGCCTGGTATTTTGCTGCGTCGGAGAGCACGCACGACTACGCCGTCTGCCTGCATGGATATACCAACGAGCCCATCGGTATGGCCCGATACGTCAAGCGATTCCACGACCGCGGCATGAACGTACTCGCACCCGCCGCCCGCGCCCACGAGCGTTCCGGCGGTGACTACATCGGCATGGGCTGGCCCGAGCGACTCGATGTCGTCGCGTGGATCGGGCGGATTGTTGCGGCCGATCCCAAGGCGCGCATCCTGGTCTTTGGCGAGTCGATGGGCGCGGCGACTGCCATGAACGTAGCGGGGGAATCTCTGCCCGCAAATGTGAAATGCATTATCGAGGACTGCGGCTATACAAGCGTTTGGGACGAGTTTTCCCTGCAGCTCAAGGATGTATTTGGCCTGCCCAGTTTTCCCTTGCTCGATGTAGCAAACTTGGTGTGCAACGTGCGCGCGGGCTACGACTTTCATAAGGCGAGCAGTGTGGAGCAACTCAAACACGCGACGGTTCCCATGTTGTTCATCCACGGCGACCAGGACACCTTTGTGCCGTACGACATGCTCGACCAAAACTACGACGTGTGCGCCAGCAAGGTCAAGCAAAAGCTCACCATCCATGGCGCCACCCACGCCAAGAGCGCGCAAGTTGACCCCGAGCTCTACTGGAATACGGTCGACGAGTTCCTCGACAAGAATTTTTAAGCAAATAGTACGGTTTACTGGTCTATCTGGCCCCTAGCACTTCCAAAAAGCCGCCCGTGGGCGCTGTGCTCACGGGCGGTTTTTACTAACGTTGCGCTACAAAAGCGCTTGATATGTCCAATAGCTAGGCGCTATTTGACCTCGATGAGCTCGTACTCGCTCGTGCCCAGGCCGATCTTCTCGGCATGCGCGATGCACGCGCGCCAGTCGGTGTCGGGATGCGTGATGCAGAAGGGATCCTTGGCCTGCTCGCCCTCCAGATGCTCGTGATTATGCTCCATCTTGGCCGCGCTGTCGGTAAGCTCGGTGTTAGGCAGCGGCTCGGACGCCAGGACGGCGTCGGCGCAGGCCTGGTCGATGGCGACCGGGTCGAAGCTCGCGAACATGCCGATGTCGTTGACGATGGGCGTGTCATTCTCGGGATGGCAGTCGCAGTTGGGGCTGATGTCCATGGCGAGCGAGATGTGGAAGCTCGGGCGGCCGTCGACGATGGCCTTGGTGTACTCAGCGATCTTGTAGTTGAGTACGTCGGCCGCGGCATCATAGTCGGGCTTGATGCAGTCCTGGTTGCACGCCGCAATGCAGCGTCCGCAGCCCACGCAGCGATCGTGGTCGATGGCAGCCACATGAACCGTGCGAGTGCTGCCGTTGGCAAGCTCGCGCTCACGCGTACCGTCAAACGTGATGGCGCTGTGCGCGCATATCTTCTCGCAGGCACGGCAGCCAACGCAGTTGGTGGTATCGACGCTCGGCTTGCCAGCGGCGTGCTGCTCCATCTTGCCGGCACGGCTACCGCCGCCCATACCCAGGTTCTTCATGGCGCCGCCAAAGCCGGCCTGCTCATGGCCCTTAAAGTGGGTGAGGCTAATCACGATGTCGGCGTCCATGAGTGCCTGGCCGATCTTTGCCTCGCGCACGTACTCGCCGCCCTCGACCGGAACGAGCGCCTCGTCGGTGCCCTTGAGGCCGTCGGCGATGATGATCTGGCAACCCGTGGCATACGGGGTAAAGCCGTTCTGGTAGGCGGTGTCGATGTGCTCGAGCGCGTTTTTGCGGCTGCCCACATAGAGCGTGTTGCAGTCGGTGAGGAAGGGTTTGCCGCCCAGCTCCTTCACGACGTCTGCGACGGCGCGGGCGTAGTTTGGGCGCAGAAAGCTCAGGTTACCCAGCTCGCCAAAGTGAATCTTGATAGCGACGAACTTGTTCTCGAAGTCGATCTGCTCAATGCCGGCGCGGCGAATGAGGCGTTTGAGTTTGTCGAGCTGGCTCTCGCGAGCATGCGTGCGCAGGTTGGTGAAGTACACCTTTGCCGGTGCTGCGGGTGCGGTTGCGGTCATAGATCTATCCCCTCGGTCTATATGGCGTTACAGACATAGAGGATGGTACCCGTTGAAGTGGGGTTGAAGTCAAGCGCAACGCCGAGTCGCTAGGCACTCATTGGGGACAGACTTAAATGAGTGCTTGCCGCCCGGCCAGCGAGCCGGCGATCCGGCAAAGACTGTCCCCAACGACTAGTCGTTTAAGAACGTCCCCAATGACTACTCCTGCACCTTGAGGGCTTCGGCCAGGCCGACGCGCTTGATAGAGCGCGTGTGCAGCAGCGCCACGACCAGGTAGGTCGCAAAGCCGATGCCGATGCATGCAGCCATGGACCAAGCGGGCACGTAGATCTCGATATTGCCGTTGTAGGCGAGCAGCATCGAGCGGAAGATGGCCGTGAGCGAGCCAATAATGACCGGCAGGCTCAGCACGAGCGACGCCGCCACGCACAGCGTGATCGAGCGGATGTACAGATGCGAGATCTCGCTATCGCGATAGCCAAAGACTTTCATGTAGCTGATCGAACGGGCGCTGTGGTCGATCACGGCCTTGGTCAGCAGGTACATAAACAGCAGGAAGATAAACACCGCGAGCCCGACCATCATGCCGATCATTTTGCTCATCATGCCGATGAACTGGTCACCCACGGCGCGCATGTCGTCGGGCGTGGTGTCACCGGCAAAGTAACGAGCATCGAGGTCGAGCTTCTCGTCGCTCACATAGCCGTTAAAGTAGGCGGCGTCGTTGCCGAACAGCTCGTTAAAGTCATCGATGCTCATATAGATATTCATGTCCGACTTTGAACCCCAGATGCAGTCCTTACCCGCGTACTCAAGAGAATAATCCCGAGCCTCGTACTTGTCGCGAAGCTCGACCTTCTGGCCCTCGCTCCAGCCAAACTTATCGAGCAGACCGCCGCCAAAGACGACGCGCCCGTCGCCGACGTTGAGGTCTTTCCAATAGCGCGAATGAGATGAAATGCCGTAGACAGAGATGGCCTCTGTGCCGTTTCCCTCGCCGCGGTCGTATTGCAGCTGGTAAACGGCATATTTCTCGGCCTGCGCGATTGCGCCCGCGCCGTTGTCGGTCGTGTTGATCGGGTGAATGTCGTCGTTGTCGGTGTCGATCTTAGAGGCCTTGTCGATCAGGTCGATGGCCTCATCGCGGTCGCAGCCGAGGGCATCGGCAAGGTCATCGAGGCGCGCATAAAGCGCATCTTTCTTGTCCTGGACCTTGGCGAGCGCGTCCTGCGCCGCGGCCAGGCTCTCGGCAGACGGAGATGCGGTCGCGGCATCGGCTGCCGTCTGCGCCGCATCGGCCGCGTCGTCAAGCTCGTCATCGGCATCCTGGGCGGCGGAGAGCAGCGCGCCGTCAATCGACTGCAAGCGCTCGAGCGCCGCCCACTGCCCGCGCTCCTCGGCAGTACCCTCAAGCTCTAGCGGAGCCTTGAGCGTGTACTGGTGCTCGGCGACCAGGCTTGTCTCCAGGTTGTCCGCATAGTGCGTCATCGTGGGCAGGATCGCCAGGCCAAAGAGCAGCAGCAGCGAGGCAAACGCAATGCCCACGAAGAGCGTGGCGAAGTTGCCCAGGTTGCGCAGGAAGATACGCAGGCGAAAGCGCGAGACAAAGCCCATGCGCTCCGGCAGCTGCAGGCCGCGCTTGGTGCCCGATTTGCCGCTCGCCTCGTGACGAAGGAACTGCAACGGCGTCTTGCCCATCTTGCGAAGCAGGCCCACCAGCGTGATGAGGATGAGCGCGGCAGCGGGAACCACGGCGCACTTCACAAAAATCTCCCAGCTCCAGTACACCTGGAAGGGAGGCAGGCTGTACGAACCGTAATAGAGGCCGCGCATGGGCTCGGTAAAGAACGCGACGCCGAGCGCGGTGCCCAAAAGCGCCGCGACCACGCCCACGATGGCGGGAAGTGCCAGGTAGTGCAGCACGATCTCGCGGCGGCGATAGCCGCTGGCGAGCAGCGTGCCAATGATGGCGCTCTCCTCCTCGATGGTGGCGTCGGTAAGGACCACAAAGACGAACGCCATGATCACGATGATAATGTTGAGCAGCGTCATCCACATCATGGAGTCGCCGTCTACGTCGTCGCGCGCGTAGCCAATACCCTGGTTGGAATCGGCGTCGATCAGATCGTCCACGCGCGCATCGGCATCGGTCAGCGCCTCGACCATATCCTGCTCCGCATCGATGCGATCCGCGGTGGGGAGGTCGCGATCGGTAAAAGCAAAGGAGTAGGTGTAGGCAGGTGCACCACCGGCATCCTCGAGCGCGGCAAAGCCGGCGTCGGTGACCTCGGCCACACCATAGGTGATGGTGTTCACCGTAAAGTCCGAATTGTTGAGGAACAGCGCCTGACTATCGGGCTGGGTCATGATGCCGCAGATGGTGTAGGTGCGGCCCTCAAGCTCAACCTTATCGCCCACGACAAGGTCGTTGTTGGTGGCAAAAACTCGGTCGATAGCCACCTCATCGTCCGTCTTGGGCTGCTTGCCTTCGCAGTAGGACGCGATATCGACCTTGGTGCGGTGCGCATAGGTGCGCAACGTGCGCTTGGTGCCGTCGTCGCCGGCGGTCTTTTTGATGATGGCGTCGATGGAGAAATTCTTGTAGAGCGTGACGCCGCCGACGTCGTCGGCTGCATCCTCGGCTGCCTTGAGCTGGTCGTCGGTAGCCTCGAAGGAGGTGGTCACGCGGCCGTCCTCAATCGTGTACGCATCGCGCATGTCGTCGATAAGGCAACCGATGGAATGCGCCGCGAGCAAAAAGCCCGAGGTGAGAGCGATGCTCCCGCACATAAGCAAAAAGATGCCCAGGTACTTGCCGATATTGCGGCGCAGCTCGCGCGGGAGTCGCTTTGCGAGAGGTGTCATGGCATCGCCTACCAATCGAGCTCGGCGGCCGCAACGGGCGACTCGTTGAGCTCATCCTCGACGATGCGGCCGTCGCGCAGGCGCAGCACGCGGTTGGCCATACGGGCGATGGCGGCGTTGTGGGTGACGATGATGATGGTGCAGTCGTAGGTGCGGTTAACATCCTCCATGAGCTGCAAGATTTCCTTGGATGTCTTGTAGTCAAGCGCGCCGGTGGGCTCGTCGCACAGCAGCAGGCCCGGGTTTTTGACGAGTGCGCGGCCGATGGCGCAACGCTGCTGTTGGCCGCCCGAGACCTGGCGCGGGAACTTGTTGCGGTGCTCGTAGAGGCCCAGCGAACGCAGCAGGTCGTCGACATTGAGCGGGTTTTTGGACAGGTGCGCCGTGACCTCGATGTTCTCCTTGATGGTAAGGTCGGGCACCAGGTTGTAGAACTGGAAGACAAAACCCAGCTCACGGCGGCGATACTCGCCCAGATCGGTAGGTTTGAGCACCGTGAGGTCGCAGCCGTCCACCATGATGGAGCCACCGTCGGCATCCTCCAGGCCGCCGATCAGGTTGAGAAAGGTCGACTTGCCCGAGCCCGAGGGCCCCAGCATGACGCAGATCTCGCCGCGGTTGATGGACGTGTCGATGCCATCGAGTACCGTCAGGCGCGCATCACCGTCGCCGTAGTGTTTCCTGAGCCCGCTGACCTGGACATACGCTTGCTTTGTCGCCATGCTATCCCCCGTTGTTAGCCTTCTGCTACTTTTCTAGGGTAATAGTAAACCTGGGCGAACTATTTTTAAGCGACGTGCGCGAACTATTTTCCAACCTACTCATTGGGGACAGACTTAAATGAGTGAAATCGCTCATTTAAGTCTGTCCCCAATGAGTGCCCAATGAATGCCGGGACTGTCCCCAAGTGCCGGCAGGAAAGGAACGTCCCCAAGTGCCGACATATTGGGACAGTCCTTGCCGGCACGACCGGCGGGCCGGCGAATCGACAAAGACTGTCTCCGATGACTAGCCGTTTAAGAACGTCCCCGATGACCAGGTAGCTAGGCGTGGGATTTGGCGCGGGTGAGGGCCAGGCCTACGGCGGCGATGGCGGCGGCGAAGAGCACCGTGACGCCCAGATCGCAGGCGATGTCGCCCAGCACGGTGGACGTCAGGTCCGCGGCGAGCGCCTTGCCGATCGCGTCGTTCACCCAATACGTCGGCACAAAGTGCGCCACCGTCTGCACGGCCGAGCCCATGAGCGACAGCGGCATCCAGGCGCCGCCCAAAAACGTCATGAGCATGCCGAGCAGGTTGCCCACACCGTTGAGCAGCTCCTCGCGCGCGCCCAGGCTCGACAGGGCAAAGCCAACGGCCAGTGGCGTGCACGCTAGGGCAAACGTTGCCGCCAGCGCCAGGCACACGCGACCCACGCCGACCTCGGCAACCGCGCTGGCAAAGCCCACGACGCCCATCATGCTCGACACGAGCCAGATGCAGACGGTGAGCACGGCGGCGGCCGCGAACACAGCGAGCGAACGCTGGCGCTCAGAGACCGGGCTGGCATCCATGCGGCGCACGCGCTCGGGCTCGTTCATGCCCGAGAACACCAGTCCCACCGACACGATGACCGACGAGATGATCGCGTACGCGCCAAAGTTGAAGTACGACTCGAGCGTGGTAGCAGCAGTCGAGTCGACCTTGACCTGCTCGATCTGGACCTCCGCGCGCTTTGCGGCCGCGTGCTCGGCGGCCCTTGCGACGTCACCGTTGGAGGCAGCGGGTTCAAGCGCCGCCGCAGCGCCCGCGAGCGAGATCCAGCGCGAGGCCTCGGCGGACGAAAGCGCCGCCGCCATGGTGCCGGAACCATAGGTCACGTCGAGCTTGGGCAGGGCCTCCCCCGCACGGGCGGCTGCAACAAGATCGTCCTCAAACCCCTCCGGGATAAAGAACACGCAATCGGCACTGCCCTTGGCGCTGTTGCTCTTGGAGAGCGCGTCGGCAAGGTCGTATGTGTCGTCGCCGACGCCCGTGACCAGGTCAAAGCGTGAGCCCAGGTGCTTGGTAAGCGCCCGCGAAAGGTCGCTATTGTCGCGGTCGACCACGATCACGTTGGTGTCGTAGGGCTTGTACTCGGTAAGCTGCGACGAGTTCCAGCTCACCGAAGCCGCGATGAATACGCCCATGAGCGAGATGAACACCGTATAGATGAGCAGGTAGAACGGGTGCGCCAGCGCCATGCGAAGCGCGGTCTTAAAGGTGCTCATAGCGGCTCCTTCCAAAGATCAGCGTAGCGGCGGCGACAAACACCAGGGCCATCAGGACGAGCGCGCCGGCGCGAACAGCGAAGGGCCCCAGGTCCTCAAAGAAATACAGGCGATTGAACATGTCGCAGATGAGCTTGACGGGGTTGAGCCAGCACTCGACCGGACAAGCGCGGGCGACGTCGTCGGCAAGCGCCATCGCCGGCTCGCCGTAGAGGCCGGCGAACAGGGCGCACGTGGTGGCAAAGCCCGTGAGGATGCCCGACTTGGATGCCTTGCCGCCCTTAACGGGAAGCGTGCCCACAAAAAGCCCCAGGCCCGTGGCGGCAAGCGCGGATGCAGCCCCGCCCAGCAGGCACAACCCCTCGCGCCCGCCAAAGTCGACGCCCACGACCAGGCGCACGTAGCCGATCGCAACCGCCATCGATGCAAAGGAAACCAGCCACGAGCCGACAAAAATGCCGGCCAGCGACGCCGTCTTGGAAAGACCGCCCACGCAGCGGCGCGCGCCAAGGCCCGACAGATTAGGCTGCAAATCGACGACGCTCAAGGCGGCAAACTCGGCAGACATCATCGCGACCAGGCCAAAGAGCGCGTAGTAGTAGATGACCGTGCCATCGGGCGTGGCACGAGTCAGGCTCACGCGGCGGGTTCCGCCCTCGAGCGACAGGGCGTGCGCAACCGCCGCCGGATCGGCGAGCGCCGCCGGGTTGTCCTGGGCAATCTGGCGCATGAGCTCGACATTTTGCGTATACGAGCTTGCCACCGTTTCAAGGATGCTGCGGTCGGTGAGCACCGACGAGGCGCGCGAGCTGTCGTAACTCGACAGCAGCGTGAGCCTGGGCGTGCCCGCGGCATCAACCGTATAGATGCCCGCGACCTCGCCGGCCTTGAGCGCTTTGCGCGCGACAGCCAAGTCTTCGTACTCGCTCACATCGAGCAGCTGGTCGTCGCCTGCCTTGGCAAGCGAAGCTGCCACGTCCTTAAAGGTCGAGGCATCCCAGGCCTCGTCCGCCACGACGGCAACCGGCACCGGGTCGACCGTGCCGTCGGAGCTGAGGTTCGCAAACATAAACATGAACATCGTGGAAAGCGCAATAGGAAAGAGAGCGCCCCAGACCCACGTGCTCGGCCGGCGCAGCAGCGTCTTGACCGTGGTGATGATGGTGTTGAACATGGCCGCCCCCTAGTCGCGCAGCTCGCGGCCGGTGATCTCGAGGAACACGTCGTTGAGGGTCGGCGGTTCGGAATAGATGCGGCCGAGTGGCACGTCATGCGAGCGCAGCGCATCGAGAATGTCCGTCAGGTTGTGCGGGCTCGCTTCGCACGAAAACGTGAGCTGTCCCGCCGTTGCCGAAAGGTCCAGAACGTGCGGCAGGCTTGCGACGGCACCGAGCGCCGCACTCGGAACCTCGCCGACCTCGATTACAATCTTCTCGCCCATCTGAATCATGCGCTTGAGCTCGTCGTTAGTGCCCTGCGCCAGCACGCGCCCACCGTCCATGATCATGATGCGGCTGCAGATCTGCTCGACTTCCTCCATGTAATGGCTGGTATACACCACCGTGGCGCCCTCGTCGCGCAGGCGGCAGATGCCCTCCAGGATGGCGTTGCGGCTTTGCGGGTCGACCGCCACCGTGGGTTCGTCAAAAAAGATGAGCTCGGGCTTGTGCGCGATACCGCAGGCAATGTTGAGACGACGCGCCAGGCCGCCCGAGAGCTTGCCGGGGCGGAACTTGGTAAAGTCGCCCAGGCCGACAAAGTCGATCGCCTCGTCCACCAGCGCGCGGCGGCGCTTGCGGTCGTTGACGTAGAGACTGCAGAAATAGTCGATGTTCTCGCGCACGGTGAGCTCGTCGAACACCGCCACCTGCTGCGGCACCACACCGATGCGGCGCTTGAGGTCGTAGCGGGCGGGCGTCATGCGCTCGCCGAACAGCTCGATGGTGCCTTTATCGTAGGCGAGCAGCTGCAGGATGCAGTTGATGGACGTGGTCTTGCCCGAGCCGTTGGGGCCCAGCAGGCCAAAGATCTCGCCGGGGGCGATACTCAGGTTAAAGTGGTCGAGCGCAATAAGGTCGTCGTAGCGCTTAACGAGGTTTTCGACGTGGACGATGTCTGTCATGAGGCGGCCCTTCTGTTGCTTGCGGCCCGGTACGATTGCATCATCGCAGGAGCTGACGGCGCGCACCAGTGAGCTTTGTCACGAGTGCGGGGCGGTCGCGTAGCCTGCTGACGCGACCGCCCCGCCGCGTGGGAGGAATGTCACGGTTGCTTTGAGTGGCGCCTCCCCCGTGCGCGGCATCGCGTACAATACCCGTATGAACAGGCTATTCGACAAATCGATCGTGCTGGCGTGCTGCATCGCAGCCGCCACGGGCCTTGCTGTGGATGCTCGCCTGGTCGCGGCGTTTTGCCTTGGCGTTGTCATCGCCGCGCTGGCCGAGGTCGCGCAGGAAGAACGCGCCCGTCGCGCCAGCGAGGCCGGCAGCTACGCCTACGTCATCGCGGCTGTCTTCGTGCCGCCGTTTGTGCCGTTCGCACCTCTCGCCCTCTATGACATCGCGCGACGCGTGCGCCGTGAACGCATCTGGCCCGCGCTGGCAATTGGCTCCGTGTTTGCCTGCGCACTTGCCACGGACCTTCGCTGCGGCGCGCTCACCACCCGAACGCTGTTGCTAACCGCCATCCTTTCGGTCGCCGCCACGTTGCTGTCGCTGCGCACCGCGCAGCTGGAGCGCGAACAGGAACGCATGCGTCGCACCCGCGACAAGCTGCAAGAACGCGCCCTGGCACTCGAGGCACGCAACCGCGACCTCGCCGACCGCCAGGACTACGAAGTCGAGCTCGCGACGCTCGCCGAACGCGCCCGCATCGCGCGCGAGATCCACGATAACGTGGGCCATCAGCTCACGCGCGCTTCGCTTCAAACCGAAGCCCTGCGCGTGGTCCATGCCAACGAGCCCGGCGTTGCCGCCGATTTCGCCGACGTCAAATACACCGTTGACGAGGCGCTCCAGCTCGTGCGCGCCAGCGTCCACGCGCTCAACGACAACGCCGTCGACCTTTCCGTGCAGCTCGAACGCATTGTTGAAGGCGCGCGCTCGGACGGCGGTCCGCGGATTGAGCTTGAAGTTATGACCGAACATGCGCCCGCAAACGTTGCGAACTGCTTTGCGGCGGTCCTGCGCGAGGCGCTCTCCAACACCATGCGCCACGCTTGCGCCCATGCTGTCACTGTACGTTGCATGGAGCATCCGTCGTTTTACCAGCTCATCGTTACCGACGATGGCGCGGGCGGGGTTCAAGCAAGCGGCCACGGCGCCGCGGAGGGCATGGGGCTCGCCTCTATGCGCGAGCGCATCGAGGCGCTTGGCGGCACCTTCACCGCCGGCCCGCGTGCCGGCGCCGGCGGCTGGCGCGTGTTTGCCACCGTTCCCAAACAGCAAGGAGATGATGGCCGATGAGGCTCATCGTTGTCGACGACGACCGCCTAGTGGTCGATTCGCTCAAGATTATCCTGGGCGCCCAGCCGCAGATCGAGGTGGTGGGCACCGGTGCCAACGGCAACGACGCAGTGGCGCTCTACGCTGAGCACTCGCCCGACATCGCGCTGCTCGACATTCAGATGCCGGGACGAGACGGCCTATCGGCGGCGCGCGAGATCCTCGAGCGCGATCCTGCGGCGCTCGTGGTGTTCCTGACGACATTCTCGGATGACGAGTACATTGTGTCGGCGCTCAAACTGGGCGCCCGCGGCTACCTGATTAAAACCGATGTCGCCGCCATTCCTCCGGCGTTGGCGCAGGTCATGAGCGGCAAACGCGTGCTCGAGGGTAAGGCGATCGAAGATGTTGACTTTGACGGGATGGGCAACAAGACGGGCGCGCCCCACCGGCCCGCGGCCTTTGCCGGTCTGACCGACCGCGAGTTCGAAGTCGCCGAGCTCATCGCCCGCGGTCTCGATAACAAGGAAATCGCCGCCACCGCCTATATGGGCGAAGGCACGGTGCGCAACCACATCAGCTCGATCCTTGCCAAAATGGGTCTGCGCAACCGCACCCAAATCGCCATCGCCTACCTGCGAGGGTAATTACCCAACGGCCAACCGCCCCGGCATAGCAAAATGGCTGCTACCGATTTAATACCATTTCAAAACTATGCCGGTTTACTACGATGAATCGCCCGCCTTCGACCACGGCAAATTGCGCGCTTGCAAAACCGCAGGTAGAACGCCTGCAATATTTAGAAAAATGCAGTCATGGTCGGGAATGTCGAATTCATCGTAGTAAACCGACATAGTTTTGTTCGGATAGTCCCGCACGGATACCATCCCAGGCCTCGCGGAACAAAAATGATCCGTTTTCTTCCGCCCGCGGAGATCGGCTGACAGCGCCCGCCACGAAATCGGCCCATCTACTACGTTTGACTCAATATCCCCGACCATACCCGCTTTTCATGAAAAATCGCAGGCGTTCTACCTGCGGTTTTTATTTCGCATTACTTGCCATGGTTGAGGGTAGCGGCTTAAACGTAGTAGATGGGCCCATTTCGTGGCAGACGGGTCATTTTCGGGCTGGACGGGTCGCGTGGCGGCCCGCACACGCGTTCACGCGCGGGGCCGGCGGGG
>CALJDJ010000073.1 GCA_938023705.1 uncultured Collinsella sp. | reverse complement strand
CAAAATTGGACCTAGATGTTACAGATTGAGACAAACCGCCGCGGTGGGCTGCGCCGCCCCGCTCAAACCGCAGAAAAAAGTAGATTTTTAGACATGTCCCAAAAATCTACCTTTGCCGTGCGTTAGCCCATCAGGTCGACGACGTTAAAGTCGGCGTTGCTCTTGGCGATGACGTCTCGGCCGCCAAAGACGCAGGTCGGCGACTCGGCTGCGATGCGCGTCACATCGGCGCCGAGCGAGCGCAGCTCACCGGGCGTGGCGGCGAGCATCTGGGCGCGGCGCTTCTCGCGCGCGTTGGGATCGAGGCCGGCCAGGTAAGTCGTGTTGCGGCGCTTGGTGAGCGCGTAGGGCTTCACCGGCGCGTCCATGCCGCTCACGCAGCTCACGATAAAGCCCTCAAAGGCGGCTTCGTCGGGTTCAAAGCTGCCGAGCCATTCGCCCGCGCGCGCCACGCGCTCAATCGAGGGATCGATTGCCGGGTCGCGGTAGGTGTAGAACGCCGCCTGGCGCTCGCCGGCCGCGCGGAATCCGCAGCCGTACGCGCCGCCCTTTACGCGGATCTCGTTCCACAGGTAATCGTAGGAGAGCGCGTTGGCGGCAACCGCCCAGGCGCCCGTCACGTCGATGCCCAGACGGCGCGGGTCGCATGCGCTTGCCGCAAAGCAGATGTCGCTGGGGATGACAAAGGCCTCGTGGCGGTCGCATGGCGACGGCACCACGAGCGCGTTGCGGCCGGCATCGGCGCTGTCGCCCGCGCCCAACCCCAGGTCGCCCGCGGCGTCCCAGTACGCGTTAAAGTCCTCGTCGCTGCCAGTAAAGCTCGCCATGCAGCCGTCGGCCACAAAGATGCGGCCCGCCAGCTCGGCAAACTTGGCGCGCAGGCTATCCAAGCGCTCGTCAAAGTGCTCGAGCAGATCACGCAAGAACAGGTAGAAGTCCACGCCCGAGAGCTGTTCGCGCACCACGGCCGAAGGCGAGCTGTAACTCATCGCGCGACCGAGTGCTGCCGAGTGGCCGTTGTTGATAAAGCCCTGCTCAAGCCCAATGCGAATCTGCGTGA
>CALJDJ010000072.1 GCA_938023705.1 uncultured Collinsella sp. | reverse complement strand
TTCTGATGGGCACCAACGACCGAATCGAGTGCCTGTGCGCCTATGTCGATGACGATTCAAGGGACGTCGCGGCGTTGATTGATGCATGGATGGAGACGAGGGACCCTGCCGACTCTTGGTTTGTCGTGACTGACATCTTTGGCGGCTCTGTAAACAACGAATTCATTCAGAGGCAGACCGACGGATCGTTTACGTTAATCGCTGGAATGAACTTGCCGCTGCTGGTGGAAATGGTTACACAGATGGACTCCCTGGATGCGGACAAGGCCAAAGCCGCGGTCGAGGGATCGCGTTCGTTTATTCAGCTTTGCGAGGCGGCGGACATGCTTGCCGGCGCCGAGGAAGAAGAGTTCTAGTTAGTTCTGGTTCGAGCCCTAGCTAGGGGCCACACCTGTCATTCCCTTTATCACGTGCGGAGATGATAACGATGATTAAGCTTACGAGAGTTGATTACCGACTGATTCACGGCCAAGTTGCCATGTCCTGGACTCACGCTTTGGATGTAGATTGCATCTTGCTTGCCAGCGATGCTGTGGCAAAAGACGACATGAGGAAGGCGGCCTTGAGGCTCGCCCGCCCCAACGGCGTTAAACTCGTCATCAAGGATGTTGACGCTGCTATCGAGGCGCTCAACAGCGGCGTTACCGACAAGTATTCGCTGTTTATCATCACTGAGACGATTGAAGATGTCTATCGTCTCGCTAAGGGTTGCAAAGACATCAAAGAGATCAATCTGGGCGGAACCCGAAAGACCCCTGAGACCACGCTTCATCCGACCCCTGCGATCTTTGCGACCGAGAAAGATGCCGAGCATATCCAAGAGCTCCTGGGCGATGGCGTGGCCATCGAAATCCGTCAGGTCCCCAATGACGCTAAGGTGTTTGCCAAGGACGTTTTCTAGCCGGAAACACGTTGATGCTCGGCATTTATTGAACCAATGCTCTATGCCTATGCCCGTCGATCATTTGATCGGCGGGCTTTTTATTAAAGAAAAATCAAAAAAAAATCTGAAATAGTTCTTGCATAGTTAGTTATATAAAGTATTATAACGTCATGGGATGAATGAAGGGTTCATCCAAGTGAGTTAGGAGTAAGGGATGTTCAATTTCGATGAGCCTCGTTACGAGAAGGTTGTGAGCGATGCCCTCGCTCTCCGTCCTCAGATTGAGGCTGCCGTGGACGAGGTCTGCGAGCAGGGTTATTCCAACATCTTCTTCATCGGCTGCGGCGGCACCTGGGCCCACACGCTCCCGATGAAGTATTGGGTCGAGACCACCACGGCCGACGTCGATGTCCACTGCGAGATCGCCGCAGAGTTCCTCGCCTGCCCGCCCAAGACCTTCAACAAGGATTCTGTCTGCGTCTTCTCCACCCGTACCGGCACCACCCCCGAGATCATTGAGGCTGCCAAGTTCTGCCAGGAGCAGGGCGCCCGCACGCTGATGTATGTCTCCAACGACAACACCCCGGCCACCGAGTACGCCGATTACAAGTTCTTCAGCTTCGCCGAGGACGACGTTCTGTGCGAGGCCATCTACACCTACCAGATCACGCTGGTCGCCCGCTTCCTCAAGAACGCCGGCGCCTTCCCCAAGTACAACACCTTCATGGAAGAGTTCGGCAACATCGCTCCGTACCTCATCAAGGCCAAGGACGCTCAGGACGAGCGCTGCGCCGCCATGGCCGAGGACTTCAAGGACACCGATTACCACATGGTGATTGGCTCCGGCATGCTCTGGGGTGAGGCCTACGACTACGCCATGTGCATCCTCGAGGAGATGCAGTGGATCAAGACCAAGTCCATCCACGCCGCCGAGTTCTTCCACGGCACCATCGAGCTGTGCGAGGAAGGCACGAGCCTCATCATGCTCTACGGCGAGGATGACACCCGTAAGCTCATGGACCGCGTGGACAACTTCACTCACATGCTCGCCGACGAGAAGGGCGTCAACGTCCGCGTGAACAAGTTTGACACCGCCGAGGTCGAGCTGCCGTTCAGCGACCCCGAGTTCCGCAAGATCGTTTCCCCGATGGTCACCTACACCATCACCGAGCGTCTGAGCTGCCATCTCGAGCACGTCCGTAACCACCCGCTCACCACGCGTCGTTACTATCACCAGATGAACTACTAATCCTCTCAAATTGCTGCGGTTGTCTGCAGGCGAGCTGCGCAGAATGCCTCGCCTGCAGACCTGTTTCTGGGGTTGATCGAAATGGTTGTCCAGTATCTTCTAGTTGCACTGGTCGCATTTATTGCGTCCATGGACGAGCAATTATTTGGCATTACGATGCTTGGTCGTCCGCTGTTTACGAGCCTGTTTGTCGGCTTGATTCTTGGCGATGTCCAGCAGGGCGTTATCGTCGGCGCTGCTTTGGAGTCCATGTTCATGGGCGCCATCATGGTCGGCGCGGCGGTTCCTCCCGAGGTCTATGCCTCCGGCGTGCTTGGCTGCGCGTTTGCCGTCATTACGGGTACGGGCACGGCAACTGCCGTCGCGCTCGCCCTTCCCGTCTCCGTCTTCCTTCAGGTGTGGCGCAACTTCTGCTACGCCGTTCCGGGTGCCTTTGCCTGCAAGAAGATTGAGACCGCTCTGGCAAATCGCGATCTTGCCAAGGCGAATCTGTACCATCTGACCATCGTGCCGCTGTCGATTGGCATTCCGTCTGCACTGCTGGTGTTTTGCTCGCTGTTCTTTGGTGCCGACCTCATCAACAATGCGCTCAACGCGATTCCGCAGTTTGTGATGGACGGCCTCAACGTTGCATCCGGCGTCATGGTCTGCATCGGCTTCGCACTTCTTATTAGGACCATGGGCGATAACAAGCTGCTTCCTTGGCTGTTCCTGGGATTCATTATGGTCATCTACCTCAAGATGGACGTTATCGGCGTCGCCGCAGCTGCCATTTGCGTCGCGCTGCTCCTGGCCTTCCGCGAGGGCTCGTCCGGTCCGCAGACGGTTGCTGCAGATGAAGAGGAGGACTTCTAATGGCTATCCAGAACACCGACCTCAAAGAGGCCAAGAAGGACGCGATTATGACTCCCGATATGTATCGGAGCATGTTCCTTCGCCAGTTTACGAGCCAGTGCTCGCAGTCGTACGACAAGATGATGGCAATGGGCTTCATGTACACCATTCAGAAGCCCCTGCGAAAGATCTATCCCAACGACGACGATTACTATGCGGCGCTCGATCGCCATACCGAGTTCTTTAACATCACGCCTCATGTGCTTCCGTTTGTAGCCGGCCTAACGGTTTCGATGGAAGAGCAGGCGGCTGCCGATAAGAACTTCGACACGTCCTCGATTAACGCCATGAAGGTCGGCCTTATGGGACCGCTTTCCGGCATCGGCGATTCGTTCTACTGGGGTACGTTCCGCGTGGTTGCCGCCGGCATTGGTATTGGCATCGCTTCGACGGGCAACCCGCTCGGCCCCATCGTGTACGCGCTTATCTACTCCGTGATTAACTTTGCAACGCGTATCGTCGCCGCCCATCTGGGTTACGACTTGGGAGCCAAGTTTTTGCAGCAGTCCGAAGAGAGCAACCTTATGTCTCGCATGACGCATGCTGCCGGTGTTCTCGGAATGACCGTTATCGGCGCCATGATTGCGGCACAGGTCTCGCTGTCCACGGCTTTGACCTTTGACGTGGGTGGTTCGGAGATTGTCCTGCAGGATCTGTTCGATTCGATCTTCCCCGGTCTGCTGCCCTTGCTGGCAACGTTCGCTTGCGTTGCCCTCTATAAAAAGGGCGTCAAGACCATTTGGATCATCTTGGGCATCTTCGCAATCTGCATCATCGGAACGGGCTTGGGAGTGTTCGCGGCGGCGTAATGTTGACTGCTATGCTCGCGCGTTGGATAACTAACTGACCGTTTGAAAACGGGGCTCGGCGTAAGGCCGGCCCCGTTTTTTATTTGAGGGATTTTCCGACCGTCCAAAAAATCACACTCGTCCATCACTCACGCATCTCTCATCTCTCACTCATCTCTAAGCTGAGAGATAAATGAGAGACGAGAGATAATTACGAGAGATAGCTGAGAGATAGACAGACAGACGGTCTGTCGGGAACATGCATCGCTGTCAGATTGATGACGCGCGCAAAGCAGCTGCACTGGCGCCCGCACCCTTCATCCCACCATTTCGCGCGCTGCCCATGGAAACCCGCAGCAAAGCAGGTACAATAGCCCAATGTGCATCGCGCACGACGATGATATCGGCGCCCGCGACTGGGGGAGACGACATGGCAGAGCAACAGATAACGCCGGGGACCAAGCTTCAGGTGGCATTCGACGTGCCCATGGGCCAAAAAACCGACTTCAACATGCTCGCCACGTACAAAGAGAACCTGGACGACGCGTACTTCCTTATGAGCGCACCCATGCTCGCCGGCAAGCCGCTGCTCATGGACGAAAACCAAAAGCTGCTGCTGCAATACAAAGTGGGCGAGGAAACGTTCGTGCTCGCCGGCTACCCCGAGTCGGTCGAGAAAAAGGGCATCCGCACTTACTGGAAAATGCGCAAAGTCGCCGAGCAGCGCACCTTTGTCAAGCGCCGCGACGAGCGTTTTAAGGTCGCCATGCGCCTGACCTACCAGCGCGACAACGAGTCGACCCCCGAGCCCGAGGACGCCATGACCATCGACGTCTCGGCCGGCGGCCTGGCCGTCTACCTCAACGATTATCCCGACGTGGGCGAGGCCCTGTCCGTGCAAATGCCCACGATCCGCCTGCAGGGCGAGCGCCACGAGCTGCCCGAGCAGCTGGGCATCGTGTGCTGGGTGCGCCGCGCGCCCAAGGGCAGCCTGTACCGCAATGTCTGCGGCCTGCAGTTCCGCTACGCCGACGACATGGAGCGCGAGCTCGTCAAAGAATACGTCGGCTACATTCGCACGAAATATAAGATCTGATCGCCATGGCTCTGTTCAAGCGTAACGACAACAAAGATCAAGCTGCCGAGGATTTGGCCGAGGGTTTGACCGAGGACCAAGCCGAGGACGCGCCACAGGACGCTCCCGGCGCTAACGCCGAGGACGCGCCCGGCGAGGACTCCGCGCCCGACCAGCCCCCCGCCTCCCGCAAGCGCTTCGGCAAGCCCAAACCCAAACCCAAGCGCAAGCCCAAGCGCGACTTGCGCGGCGTGGTGCGCATCGAGGAGCTGGAGCAGGCGCTGGCCGACCAGGACCTCGACGACATCGACCCCGACGCGGTCGTGTCCATGTACATGCCCAAGCGCCGCATGGAGCGCATCGGCACGGCGCTGCTGCGCATGGACAAGCTACAAAAAGCCCTCGTGGTGCTGGCGCTTGCCTTTGGCGTGCTGTTTGCCCTGTCGTTTATGCAGGAAAACATGGGTAACTTCACCATCAACCTCAACCGCCTGGAGCTGTTCCGCCGCGGCGTGGCCATTGCCGACAATGGCGACTTTAACAACGCCACCGCGCGCCTGGCGGCCGACGCCGTGGACAACGGCACCAATATCGCTGCCGACGACCTGCCCGACAACCTGGATAACATCGACGGCAGCCACAACGGCAAGAACTATGTGGCGTACACCTTCTATATCCGCAACGCCGGCAAGACCGATCTGGGCTACAGCGCCAAGCTCAAGGTGGTCAGCGCCAGCAAGGGCGTGGAGAAGGCGGCGCGCGTGCGGGTGTACCGCAACGGCGAGCCCACCACCTATGCGGCGGCAACGGCCGACGGCAGCCCCGAGCCCAACACCGAGCCGTTTGCGTCCAAGGACGTGGTGACGACCATTAGCCACAAGAACTTTCGCGTGGGCGATGTGGACAAGTACACCGTGGTCATTTGGCTGGACGGCGACGACCCGGAGTGCGTGGACAAGATCATCGGCGGTGCGGTGGAGTTTGGCTTTGACTTTGATTCGTCCGAGACCGACGACTCGAGCCTGTTCATTAAATTCGTGCAGGATATTGCCGACACCCTGACCGGCAACGACCCCATTAGCGCGAGCGGCAACGAGGCGCCCGATTACTACAAGGAACACAACGTGACCTGGAGTAACCGTCGCAACCAAAAGAACTCGCCCGCGGGGGACGGGGACAAGTAGAACGAAGAAGCGCCGGGCCGGGAGCTTTTGTTATGCGGAGGCGTTGTCGGCGGAGGTAGCGCCGTTGCCAGCGGCGTCGTCCAGCAAGAACAACCGCAACGCGAGCTTGATCGCGTAGCCCGGTTTGACCTGCACCGGATCTCTCATGCGCTCGCCCAGGTCGCCGCAGTAGGCATAGATGTCGCGGATCAGATCCGCGCCCGAGAGCGTGAACATGTAGCCCGCGTCCGAAAGCGCGTTGGGCGCTGCGGGCAGCCCCGCGGCCGCACAAAAGCTCGCGAGGTCGGAGCCCATGACGGCCTTGTAGTCGATCGCGGCGCCACGGTCCCGGGCGGTCTGCTCCTGCTCGCGGGCATATGACAACGCCGCCGCCAGCACAAAGCTGGGTGTGGGCGCGTTGACGTCGTCGGTGGTGGCGACGAGCTTACCGGCCGCTTGCGTGACCAGCCAGGCAACTTCGCGCTGACAACGAACGGCTTTGCGCGTCACCGGCTTGATCGATCCGGTAGAAACGCTTCCCTTGGGTTGATTGGCGGCAGCCATAGAGTCCTCCCGGCAAATAGCCCGCATAAGCAGGCAGAAATTACACGTGCTACATCAGTATAGCGGGTGGGGAAGGGCTAGGGCGAAGCTCGGCGGAGGGCGAATGTGTGCGTTGGCATGGCGCTGCGGTCGCAAGGCTTAAGAGGGGCTTATGACTGCGCGGGAGAGAGATCAAATAAGGTAAACGATGTTCATGTAGCACCGCATATAACCAGAGGTAGACCTATGAATATGCCGGAATGTAGGCTGCCGAAAACTCATAAGGAAATCGTAAGAATTATGGTATTCTCAATTCCATGTCTAAAGGATGGGCAAGCAACATCCAACACGAAAGCGCGGGCTCCCCTTCCGGGCTTCTCGAGGGTCATCTGGGATGAATGGGGAAAGAAAGGGGTCCGTATGGATACCAAGGCATTAAAGAAGCAGATGGGCGCCGCCATCGCCATGGTGCTGGTAGCAGCCGTAGCACTGGGCTCTGCCACGTTCGCATGGTTTGTGAGCAACAACAAGGTCGACGCAACGACCAGTAAGATTTCTGCTCAGTCGAACTCTGCGTTCATGTATATTCGTGATGAGAATGAACCGTCTAAGGATCTTCGCACGGATGATTCTTCTGTTGCGAACACGCCGCTTTATCCGGCTCATTGGGCAAATGGCGCCGACACGACTCCGTACGATACGCTGGCTAACTTCTATACGGCATTCGGTACCAGTGCGACTGATGGCTTGAAGGTCGACAATACCGTCAAGCTTGTTCCTGCTCAGGGCGCCGACGCTGCCGGCACGCCTGCCGCCGCGGTTACTGGAAAGTATGCCGTAAAGAACACCTTTTATGTTGGCTCAAAGGGCGCTGAGCTCACCAATCTTGTAGTTGATTCGGCCAAAATTACGGGTGCCACAGGCGATAATGATAAATTTGATTCTGCGCTTCGCGTGCTGGTCATGAGCGGGACGAACTGGGTGCTTTGCAATAAGGACGGCATTGTCTCCTCTTCTGACACCACGCATAAGCTTGCCGATAAGATTGGCGAGGATGAGACAACCGTTGAAATGTATGTCTTCTACGATGGTGACGATGCTCAGGTCTTTACGAACAATCTTGAGAATCTGAAGACGGCTTCCAAGCGCATTAACGTTGTCTTCACTGCTACCTCTACTCAGACCGATAAGAACTAGCGGGATAAGCAGCTAAACAAGGCGGGGGAGAGGTGTCCCCCGCCTTTTTCTTTAGAGAGGAGGATTTCCGTTGAGCGTTAAGCAGATGAAAAAGCAGCTTGCGATCGCAGCCTTGTCAGTCGTTATGGCAGCGGTTGCGCTTGGCTCTGCAACGTATGCCTGGTTCGTTTCAAACACAAAGGTTGACGGCACCACCAGTACCGTTAGCGCCCAGGCAAACGGCATGGTCCTCCAAATTGCGTCCGGCCCAAATGCCATTCATGACGGTAGCGATCATCAGACGACCGCCGCAAGCACTGGCCATGAGATCAGTCCGTCTTCCACGGACGATGCCCATAGCTGGTTTGTACCAAAATCATGGAATGGTACAGATGTGAGTGGTTACCAGAAGGCAACGATTTCTAAGCAGCTTGAGGGTTCCTATACGCTCAAGGGAGATACCGAGACTTATTACGCCTATACGATGGCGGAATATACGCTCTACACGATTAACCAGACTGGCGAGGCTGACGTCTATCTCGACAACAGCAGCTCGAACGGTCCCGTTGTTGTGACTGCGTCGGAAGGCGCTTCGAAAGATTGGTTTGACAAAATCAAAGGCAGCCTTCGTGTTGGTCTGCTGATTAATGACGAGCTCAAGGTTGTTTATGCTCCGGTCCTTCCGACAGGCAAGGGAAACGATGTTTCTGCTACCGAAGGCTGGAGTTGCGTGAATCCCGACAGCCTCTCGGTGACCATGGCGCCGTCCTATGCCCATGTGTGCGGTGGCAATATGATTGACCAGAACAGTAAAAACTGGGGAGCAACTGGAAGCGGTGACTCCTACGTAAAGCCGACGGGCGACGCTCAGATGCTCGCTCATGTTGGTTACAGCGGGACAAACTTCAAGGTTGTCATTTGGATGGAAGGCACTGACAGCGATTGTCAGAACATGTCCGGCCTCGATGTTGGTGAAGGAAGTCCGACCTTCGATGTAACGGTTAGCCTGGTCGGCATCGTGCCTGACTCTAAGTAGAGGCAAGACAACAATTAAACTGCCTAAAGGGGCCGCTTCGATTGAAGCGGCCCCTTTTTTTGTGGCTGTCCGCTGGAAGCACTTTGTCGCATATCGCTCGGGGTCGGCGATAATGTGAGGAACTGTTCTTCCTGGAGGTTCCTTATGGACGGCATCGCTTCTAGTGTTCCGCTGATTGCTCGGCCGAGTTTCGACCGCGCTTGCAGCTTTGTGCCGTCCGAATATGTCCAGGCTTGGGAGTGGTTCTTGCGCGAGGAGCAGCGTGGCGGCTTGTGGGACAAGCTTCCGCATCGCACCAATGCCGATAGCCCTCAATATCCCTTTCGTCTGACGATTGATTCCGAACTCTTTCCGGTGTCGCGCGACTCGGGCATCTTTTGGCCTGGTCGCCGGCGCGTTAAGCATCCGCGTGAGAAGACCTTCGCCCTTTCGGTGCACAACTCAAAGCGCGGCGCCTACCCCGATGTTCCGCCGCTCTATCTTGAGGATGGCACCTGGGTGCTCAAGTACTCGTCGCAAAGTGCTTCGGTCGAAAACTGGCGCGACCAGGACTACAACCAAAAGATGATCAACTGCATGGAGTGCGGCGTTCCCGTTGGCGTGTTCTTTGCAACGAGCGCTGGCTACAAGGTGCTGGGCCTAGCGTTCGTTGAGCGTTACGAGCCGGAGAACAGCTGGTTTGTGCTGCATGGCCCCGTTCACAAGGGTGGACCCGACGCGCGTTTCTTCCCCGATATGAGCTACATGAAGGACGCTCCGATTGCGGCGGAGTTTTCCGGCGCTCCGGCGAGCGACGATGAAAAGGTTCGCTATGCGCTGCGTCGCGAGCGAATCGGCCAGCAGCGTTTCCGCACGCAGCTCTTTGAGGCCTATACCGGTCGATGCGCCGTCTCGGGTTGCAATGTCGACGAAGCGCTCGAAGCTGCGCATATCGAGAACTACTCGGGTCCCAAGTCGCAGGTTGTCAGCAACGGTATCCTGCTGCGCCGCGACCTGCACTCGCTGTTCGACGCTCATCTGATTTCGTTTGAGCTGGTACGCGGCGACTATCAACTTTGCGGGTCGTACCTTCTGCGACATACGGAATATGCGACGTTTGCAGGCTCGGTGCTGCGCGAGCCGGACGAGCATCGCTTGCGACCCAACGCTCGATTCCTCGAGGCGCATCGAGCCGAGTTCGATTTCTCGGAATCGCGACGTCGGGCGGAAGCCGTTGCTCCGTATTAGTTAGGTGCGGCCCGTCGCAACCCAATCATGTCGATTGATCGGATCGCGCTGCGCCGCATCGAGAGCTGCACGATCCTGCCATCCTCTCCTCAACGGTTAAAACGGGAAAGGGGAGACCATGGGATGGCGAAGCGATATCGCGCGAGGCGTGTACGGAAACCTACCGCGAGCGTTAATGGACCGGAGCTTGTTTCCGCTCGTCGAGGCTAGTTGCAGCCAAATCTGTTTGCCCTGTTCCCGCTGCGGTGCAGACCTCCCATGCCTAGACATCAGCTTCATCGACACCCGCGACAAGCACGCTGCCGACCCGCGGGCTCGGACGGGCCTACGTCTTCCGGTCTATCCTCAGCAATGCCCAACCTGCGGATGCACCATTACCTATGACGAGGCGGATGTCTAGTTGCCTGCTGATGAGCGAGGATTGTTGGACGATTGAAAATTGAGCGTGGATTATCGGACGATTTTGGGCTGAAAAGCTGTCAAAAACGGGAGATTTTCCACGCTCGGGCGTTTCTGCCTTATAAGATGCCCCACAGGTAAATCCCCTCGCACAGGGTTTTGTGGAACTGGGTGTGGTGGTCACGTGCCCAGGTGAAGAGCGCCTGGTCAAAGTTGTCCTGACTGTCGGGGATGCCGTAGACGCCGGCGACTTCCACGCGCACGAACTCCAGCGCGGGCAGCTTGTTGATGGCCGTGAGTGCAAACGGCGACGTGGGCTCCTCGAACAGGTAATGGCTGCCTTGCAGCGCGCCGCAGGCGGTGCAGGTGCTAGCGAGCGATACGGTCTTGGTGGTGCGCGACGTTACGGGCTTGTAGCCGCAGCGCTCGCGCAGGTAGTCGCGAATTTCGGCCGGCACGCAGCCCAGCGCGGGGACGATGGCTATGGCGTTGGCGCGGGCGGTGTCGATCGCGATGTGGCCCGCGTCGTCCACAGCGGGTATTGCGCCGGGCGCAGCCTTGCTGCCCGAGTCCTCGGCCACCCGATACGGAATGCCAAAGGCTGCGACCGTCGTCTGCTCGTGACACTTCCAACATTCGCGCTTGCCCAGCACCAGGTAGATGTAGGGCGCGCTGGGGTCGGAGCGATCAACGCCGGGCAGCCACGCGGCAAAGGGCTCGGGGTTGATGCCGTCGGGCACGTACCAGATCTTCTTGACCCGGTCCCACTTGGCGCCCAGGGCCTTGGCCTGGTCTTTGTGCGAAAAGGGAACATCGAGCTCGGTGCGCATGGCGGCTCCTTTGTGCGACTTGCGGTGCATGTGCTCCAAGGATACCCCAGCGCTGGGTGTGTGGTCGCTAAACGAGCATTTCGACCGTCCGAGAAGTCGCGGAGCATTTTGGCGAGGTCGTGCCGTCAAGTAAATGGGCAAGCAAATGGTCAGCTTTTGGTCAGTTGAGCGGCAACCTTGCCAAAAGCTTGACGGATTTGCAGCTAGACGTCGACGAATGAACACTTTGGACGCGCTGCGGCAAAAAACCGCCGGTCGTTTGCCGAAAACTTACCAGGACCGCCGGCGGCCGCCGACGCGCGTGTTATCTTCGCGCCATGAGCTACTTTATCGTTTCACATAAGGTGGCGCGCGCAGACGTGGTGTAAGAGCGTCCCGAGGTCCGTCGCTGCAAGT
>CALJDJ010000071.1 GCA_938023705.1 uncultured Collinsella sp. | reverse complement strand
GGCATGACCAGAAGGTCTATGCCGTCCTCTTTTCATGCCAATTTGTTCGCTCTGGCGCCCGCTCGCTGTCCGTCCTCTGCCTGCGGCGTTGCTTTGGTTCTGACATTTGGGGTAGTCGCTGGGGACGTTCTTGAATGACTAGTCGTTTAAGAACGTCCCCAACGACTAGGTCAAAAGGCTCCGAGCGCGGCGTGCTCACGCCCGTCGTGGTGCGCCCGAAGGGGGGGACGGCTGCTACGAGCTCGATCATTTGCGAGGAGAAGACGAACCAGTCGTTGCAGATCCAATATGGATCTCGCCGACCTCGGCAAGCTGCTCGATGAGTGGAAGCCCTGTCGGGTCGTCTATTTCAACACCACCCAGAATGATGGTGTCATCGCGCAGGTCGATCTGCGTGTTGAGCACAGCGAGGTTAAAGCCGGAGGCCACAAATCCGATAGCAGCCAGGACGAGCCCCGTGGCAACAAGCCCACCCGCTACGGCAAGGTAAATCCTTTTTACGCTGGACATGTTTGCACTCCTTCCTATGCCGTGAGCGGCGCCGCTTCGGCGCCCATGCGGCTCTTATTGCCTCGATCTTTCCAGAAGGGCGAAACGGCTTTCTTCGCCCAAAGGGCAGAGAGGCGCGCGATCTGCTTGGACGCCGTCCAGGCGCCGGCTCCCGTGAGGAGCGCCACACCGATGGAAGCGAATCCCATTCCCATCGAGGCCAAAACGTACGGAACATGCCCGATAATGATGCCGTCCACGGCGAACAGGAGCCCTACCAGGCCCGCGCCCCCGAATGCCGCGGCCACGATCCACACGCAGAGCGCAAGAACCCAAATACAGATGTAGACTGCAGCGGCAACGGCGACGAACGCGAGCAGCAGCGGAATCCATACCGGAGAGCCCACGATGGCGAGCGCCCATAGAAGTGCCGTGCTCTTGCGCTTGGTCCTCGCGATCGCGCGCGGCACGGCGGGCAGTTCGTCGAGCGTTGCCTCGGCGACCTCACCGGGCGTGCCCATGGCGGCCACAGCCTCGGCCTCCGTCATGCCGTCCTCCATACGGTCGGCGATGGCCTCCGCGTAGAACTCCTGCGTTTCCTTTACCTGATCTGCCGGCAGGCAGGCCAGAAGCTCGCCCAGCCGGTTCAAGAACTCATCGCGCGTCATGGTGCGCCCCCTCCACGTAACGGTAGATCTCCTGCACGGATGGCCATTCGGCGAGGAACTCGGCGATACGCTCGCGCCCGGCGTCCGTGATGCGGTAGTACCTCCGCAGCCGCCCGTTGTGCTCGGCGGAGCGCGCGGTGATGCAGCCCGCCTTCTCCAGGCGCTTGAGCAACGGATAGAGCGTGGATTCCGTGAGCCCCATACTCGCGGGCACGTCCTTCACGATCTGATAGCCGTAGGATTCCTCGCCCGAGACGGCCGCGAGCACGCAGGCCTCGAGGAAGCCGCGCTTCATCTGTGCCTCCATCCGCACACCTCCTTTCGTAGTATACTGTGTAACACCTACTATATGACACATAGTATATGATGTCAACAGTTGTCGTATAGGGAGTCCGGTCTGTCTGTCCCCTGCGGGTACTCATTGAGGACGTACTTAAATGAGTACCCATCGCTCAAGGTGGCACCTGGGGACGTTCCTTATGTGCCGGCACTTTGGGACACTCCTTGTCAAGGTTTTGTTCCATCGTGCGGGTTGCTATTTAACGTGCGACAATGCCGTGTGGAAATCGAAATGTCTCCTGGGGGCTATCTATGCTGTACGAGTTTTGTGCCGAGAACTTTGAGCGTGTGCCGGCGGCTATCGATGCCGGTGCTAAGCGCATCGAGTTGTGCGACAACCTTGCCGTCGGTGGTACCACGCCCTCGGCCGGCGTTATCAGCACTACGGTCAGCTATGCTCACGAGCATGACGCGCGAGTGATGTGCATGATTCGCCCGCGTGGCGGTGACTTTCACTACAACCAGGACGAGCTGCGCATGATGGAGATGGACTTGGGTCTTGCCGTGAGCGCCGGCGTTGACGGCCTGGTCTTTGGCTGCTGCAAGCCCTGTGCCGGCGGCTGGGCGCTCGACGAGCTCACCCTCGGCGCCCTCGTGATGGCTACGGGCTGCGCGACCGAGGAGTGCAAGCGCGGGGCCATCGATATCACCTTCCACATGGCCTTTGACCAGCTCTCGCCCGAGGCTCAGCTGGACGCCATTGACACACTCGCCGACTGCGGCATCACGCGCATCCTGACGCATGGTGGTGCTGCCGGAACGCCGATCGAGGACAACCTGGAGCACCTGTCGCGTCTTGTCGAGTATGCGGGCGACCGCCTGACCATCCTTCCCGGCGGCGGCATTTCTACGGCCAACCGCGATACCGTGGCGGCGGCATTGAGCGTCTCCGAGCTCCATGGCACCAAGATCGTGCCGCTGGAGGCGTAACCCGTGGCGCTGGTATTTGACGTTCAGCAGGCGAACGGTAAGCCCGACGACAACCGGCGCCCTGGCACCGCGTGTCCCTTTTGCGATACCGAGGAACTTGCCGATATCATCCGGCGCGATGGTGACTGCATCTGGCTCGAGAATAAGTTCAAGACCCTGCGCGCCACCCGTCAAACCGTGCTGATCGAGTCGGCCGATCACGATGCCGACCTGGTGATCTATGAGCCGGATGAACTCCACCATGTGATACGGTTTGCCCTGGGTTGCTGGCAGCAGATGATCGATTCACAGCAGTATCGCAGCGTTCTCATGTACAAGAACAAGGGTCCACTTTCGGGCGGTAGTCTCGTTCATCCGCACATGCAAATTGTGGGTTTGGAGCAGGAAGACGGCTACACTTCGCTGACTTCTGCCAATTTCGAAGGCATCAATGTCTGGCAACAGGGGAGAATCTCGGTCAATATCTCAACCGAACCGATCATGGGGTTCTTTGAGATCAACGTTTCAGCCCCGCAGGGAATCGCCGCCAGCGATGACGCACGAGACCAAGCCGAGGCGGATCTCTTTGCCGATGCGATCCAGGTAGCTCTGCGCTATATCCTAAACGAGCACCACGGTGGTCGCGCAGAGTCGTACAACTTGTTCTTCTATCACCTGGGCGGTCGGACCATTGCCAAGGCGCTGCCGCGTTGGGTGGTTTCGCCCTACTTTGTCGGCTATCGTTTGGCCCAAGTCGATGCCGAGACGACGCTCGATATCGATGCTGAGCGTCTGCGTGCGCATCTGGAAACGCTCGTATAGCAAGACTAACACCCGCGTAATGCGGACAGCCTAGCGCGCCATGGCGTCGCGGCCGGCTTCGACCCGCTTGCGCTGTTTGGTGCGCTCCTCGCAGGTTAGGCACTCAAAGAGATGCCCGATAATCGAGGCCAGCACCTGCTGAAACAGCGTGCCGCACATGACGGGGAACACGACCTCGCCCGGAAAGTACTGCGTGGCGATGACGGCACCCGAAGAGATGTTGCGCATGCCGCAGGTAAAGCACATGGTAGTCGTCTCGCTATATGGCAGATGCAGCGCACGTGCGACCAGAAAACCGACGACAAAGCCGCTGATGGCGAAGACCAAAATAAAGAGGGCGACTTCCAGGCGCACCGCGTTTATGTGCAGCACGTACTCGCTCATAGCGGTGGAGTTGGACGCGATGACGCCCATCATCATGAACTTGCAGGCGGGCGAGAGCACGGGAGAGAGTTTCTCGTGGCCCCAGCCGCGCGTGAGTTCATTGATGGCAATACCGAGCACAGCGGGGATGGCGATCATAAAGGCCATGTTCTGCATCATGCTCGGCACGTCGATCGAGACGGTGGCGCCCAGCAGGAGCTTGAGCGTAAGCGGAATCGTCACAGGTGAGATAACCGAGGACGTCAGGATGATGGTGAGCGCGAGCGGGCCGTTGCCGCCGAACATGCTGATCCACATAAAAGCGGTGACGGCCACGGGCACGCTGTATTCGAGCACAATGCCGCAGACAAGGTTGGGGTTGGAGCCAAAGAAGAGTGACCCCATGGCATACGCCGCGATGGGAATAAGCACCGCCGAGACGAGCAGCGCCAAGACTAGGTGCAACGGACGGCGGAACACCTCGGTTACCTGGTGAAAGGTGTTGCTGAGCGCACCCTGAAACGTCATAAAGGCAAACAAGGTGGGAACGATGGGCTTGAGTACGCCAATCTGTTGGGGAAAGAGCACGCCGAGTGCCACGCAAATCGGAACGATGACCTGCATGTGCCCCGCGAGAAACTTGCCCAGTCCAACCCATTGCTTCATATGCGCTTGTGACTCCCTTTGCCCGTGAACCCGTTTTGAATGGATATGCTAGACGCTCGCATGCGTCCGTGCGTCAGAAACGCTCGAATATTTCGAGGCTATTACCGGCATCGTTTACCGAAACCGCGGCGTGCTGCGGCGATTTGCGTCTGCTCTGCACGGTATAATAAATCCGTTCAACAGATCTGCCTGCCGAAGCGGGCATACACAGAGGACTCATCGCTATGAACCGTGAGAGGTATCGCGGCGACCTGCCCCTATCGGGGGTGGGCGCCTATGTCATCGCTTAAGACGACGCATCGCTGGGCGGTCGCTCAGCAAAACCCCGAGCTCGAAAAGGAGCTTTCGGCTGGCCTGGGCATTCCCGGGCTGGTGGCGCGTATTATGGTCGCGCACGGCATTACATCCATCGAAGAAGGTCAGCTGTTTTTGACGCCTTCGCTCGATCGCGACTGGGCCGACCCACTCATTATCCCGGGCATGTCGGTCGTTGCCGACCGCGTCGAGCGTGCTATTTGCAACCACGAGCACATTGCGGTCTTTGGCGATTTTGACGTTGACGGTATTACGTCGACCTGCCTGTTGACCGAGGCACTGCGCACGTTTGGCGCCGATGTCACGCCGTTTATTCCGCATCGCTTTGACGAGGGCTACGGTCTTTCGCGCGCGGCGCTCGACCGCGTTAACGAGCTCGCTCGCCCTCAGCTGATCGTGACCGTCGATAACGGTATTGCCGCCAAGGAAGAAGTCTCCTATCTGGAGAGCCTGGGGATCGATTTGGTGGTCACGGACCATCACGAGCCCTCCGACCAGGTGCCGCAGGGCGTGCCCCTGACCGACCCCAAGCTCGAGGACGAGGGCCCCTCGCGCGAGCTTGCCGGTGCCGGCGTGGCACTCAAGCTGGTGCAGGTCCTGGGCGAGCGTTTGGGCAAGCCGTCGTATTGGCGTTCGCTGATCGAGGTCGCGGCGCTGGGCACCGTGTCCGACATGATGCCGCTCACGCCCGAGAATCGCGCACTGGTCGCCGAGGGTATCCAGCAGATGCGCGTGACGGCCCGTCCCGGCTATATCGCGCTTGCCGCACTTGCCAAGGCCGACCTTTCTACCATTACGGCCGACGGCCTGTCGTTTTCGCTCATCCCTCGTCTGAATGCTGCCGGCCGCATGGCTGATCCCAAGCTGGCGCTCGACCTGCTGCTTGCCCGTGATCCTATCGAAGCAAGTGCACTGGCAGCCGAGCTCGAGGAAATCAATCGCCAACGCCGTGAGATCGAGGCGGAGCTCACGCGCGATGCCATGGCGAAGGTCGAGGAGACTTATGACGGCGGGCGCGCAATCGTCGTGGGCGGCGAGGGCTGGCACGAGGGCGTCAAAGGCATCGTGGCGAGCCGCTTGACCAATCGCTATCACGTGCCGGCGCTGCTGTTCTCGATCGAGGACGGTATCGCGCGCGGCTCTGGTCGCTCGGTGGGCAAAGTTAACCTGTTTGACGCCGTCGAGCGTTGTTCCGACCTGCTGATTCGTCGCGGCGGACATGCCGGTGCGGTGGGTGTGACCATCGAGGCATCCAAGCTCGATGAGTTCCGCCGCCGCCTTTCCGCCGTGCTATCGGAGCTTTCCGCCGAGGACTTTGAAGACACCGACGAGGTCGCCGCCACCGTCGACCTTTCCGAGCTGAATATCGAGACCATCGAGCAGATCTCCCGTCTTGAGCCGTTTGGCCAGGGCAACAAGGTGCCGCTGCTGGCTGCCGAGGGCGTGACGATGTGCGACCGCGCCGTGGTGGGCAAAACCGGCGAGCACATGCGCTTTGTGGCGACCGATGGCGCCGCGAGTGTGCCGGCCATTATGTTCCGCGTGCCGCAAATCGATAAGCTCATCAACTGCGATAGCGCTGTCGACTTGGTGTTCGAGGCCGTTGCCGAGCATTGGCAGGGGCGTGTGAAGCCCAAGCTCATGATCAAGGATGTTCTGGTTCGCGATACCACGCTGCCCAGCGTCGATGATCCGGCATGCGAGCTTCGTCGTGGCGTGCAGCCGGCGGATTCCGGCCTGCGCCTGGAGTCGCGTAAGCGCGAGACGCTCGCCCAGCTTTCCTATACCGAGCTCACGCGCTCGCTTATCCATAGCTTTATCGGATCGAACCAGCCGCACCGCGCGCAGGTTGAGGCGCTCGATGCCTTGGCCGACCACCAGAGCGTCTTGGCCGTTATGGGAACGGGCCGCGGCAAGTCTCTCATCTTCCATGTACATGCTGCGCGCGAGGCTGTCCTTCGCGGACGTGCGAGCATCTTTGTCTATCCGCTGCGCGCGCTCGTTGCCGACCAGGCCTATCACCTCTCGTCGACGATGGCAGCGCTTGGCATTGGCGTTGGCGTGCTGACCGGCGAGACCGTGGAGGCCGCACGCGATGATGTGTTCGCCGGCCTAGCTTCGGGCCGCACCGGTATCGTGCTCACGACGCCCGAGTTCCTATCTATCCACCGTGACCGCTTCGCGCGTTCGGGCCGCATCGGCTTTGTCGTTATCGATGAGGCGCACCACGCCGGCCTTGCCAAGGGCGGCGACCGCAGCGCCTATCTCGACATGCCCGATATCCTCAAAGCCCTGGGCGACCCGGTTGTTATGGCTGCGACGGCCACCGCGACGGCTCCGGTCGTGGCCGAGCTTGCCCGCATGCTGCCGATTACTCGCACGGTGGTCGACGAGACGGTGCGCGAGAACCTGCAGCTCGAGGACGACCGCGACCTTGCGAGCCGCGAGAACCGTTTGGTGTCGATCGTGGCGACGGGGGAGAAGACCGTCATTTACGTCAATTCGCGCGACCAGTCCGTGGCGCTCGCCAAGACGTTGCGCAAGCGTGTGCCCGATTGCGCAACCCATATCGCGTTCTATAACGCGGGGCTTGCGCGCTCCGATCGCCGCCGCGTGGAGGAAGCATTCCGAGACGGAAGCCTCAGCTGCATCGTCTCGACCTCTGCCTTTGGCGAGGGTGTCAATCTGCCCGATATCCGCCATGTCGTGCTGTACCACATGCCGTTTGGCGCCATTGAGTTCAACCAGATGAGCGGGCGTGCCGGTCGTGACGGACAGCCCGCCGTGATCCACCTGCTCTATTCGTCGCGCGACGCCCGCATCAACGAGCGCCTGCTCGACTGCTACGCACCCGAGCGCGACGAACTCGTCACACTCTATCGTGCGTTGCAGACCATGTGGCGCTCCAACCGCGGTAAGACCGGGGATGATTCATTCTGCGCAAGCGATATCGACATCGCGCAGATGTGCCTTGCCATCGATGCTCGCACGCCGGTCGACGAGCGCTCGGTGGAAAGTGGCCTGGGAATCTTCGAAGAGCTTGGTTTCTGTCGCGTTTCGGGGTTTGACGACACCCGTCGCATCGCGATGGCCGAAAACCCCGGCCGTGTGCAATTGAGCAGGTCAATTCGCTATTTGGAGGGCTTGCGCTCGCGCATGGAGTTCTCGGCTTTCCGGAGTTGGGCGCTCGATTCGTGCGCTTCTGATATGCTAGCCAAAGTTAACCGCCCGATCGTACCGCGGGCCTAGGGGAAGGGGACCTCGATGGATGCCGCAGCCCGTACCGCCCATGATTCCACCCTCCAGCCGTTCTCGGAGATGGAGCACTATAAGCATGCCGATGAGCTGCCGCCCGAGATTATGGCGGACAGCTACGACAAACTGGAGCGCCTGTGCCTCAAATATATGAATGAGGACGACTTTTCTAAGGTGGAGCAGGCCTATTGCTTTGCTGCCGAGAAGCACTGCAACCAAAAGCGCCGCTCGGGTGAGATGTACATCAACCATCCCGTCGAGGTGGCCATCATTTTGGCCGATCTCAAGATGGACTGCGATGTAGTGTGCGCCGCGCTGCTGCACGATACCGTCGAGGATACCGAGACCTCGCTTGCCGATGTTTCCGGCCTGTTTGGCGATACGGTGGCCGAGCTCGTCGATGGCGTGACCAAGCTCACCAACATCGAAGTCGACAGTATGGACGAGAAACAGGCGCTCACGCTGCGAAAGATGTTCCTCGCCATGTCCAAGGACATCCGCGTCATCATCGTTAAGCTTGCCGACCGTCTGCACAACATGCGCACCCTTGCAGCCCTGCGTGAGGACCGTCGCCTGTTTAAGGCTCGCGAGACCATGGACGTGTATGCGCCCCTGGCCGACCGTCTGGGCATGAGCTCCATTAAATGGGAGCTCGAGGACCTGTCCTTCTTCTACCTGGAGCCCGATGCCTACCAGCGCATCGCACGCATGGTGGCGGAGTCGCGCGAGGTCCGTGAGCGCTATCTGGCCGAGACCATCAAGACGCTCACCGACGAGCTCAACCGCATTGGCCTGGAAGACTTCCAGATCAACGGCCGTTCCAAGCACTATTGGTCCATCTACCAAAAGATGAAGCGCAAGGGCAAGGAATTCTCCGAGATCTACGACCTGGTGGCACTGCGCGTCATCACGCATTCGGTGCGCGATTGCTACTCCACGCTCGGCGCGGTGCACACGCTGTGGCACCCCATGCCCGGCCGCTTTAAAGACTATATCGCCATGCCCAAGGTCAATAACTACCAGTCGCTCCACACGACGGTCATCGGCCCCACGGCTCGCCCGCTCGAGATTCAGATTCGAACCTATGAGATGCATGAGCAGGCCGAGTACGGCATTGCCGCCCACTGGCTATATAAGAAGTCGGGCGGATCGTCTGCTTCCAAGACCAATGACGCTCAACGTTTGGACGACCAGATCAACTGGCTCAAGCATTCGCTCGATTGGGCGGCTTCCGACGAGATCACCGATGCCAAGGAATACCTGCATTCGCTGAAGGTCGACCTCTTCGATCAGGAGATCTTTGTCTTTACGCCCAAGGGCGAGGTCATGGCGCTTCGTGCCGGCTCCACGCCGCTCGACTTTGCCTACGCCGTTCACACCGAGGTGGGAAACCATTGCGTCGGCGCCAAAATCAACGGTGCGGTGGCTCCGCTCACGCACGAGATTAAGACGGGTGACCGTGTCGAGATTCTGACTAACAAGAGTTCCAAGCCGTCGCGTGATTGGCTCAAGATCGTTAAGACACCTTCCGCCAAGTCAAAGATCCGCCGCTATTTTGCCGCTGCGACCAAGGACGACGACGCTGCTGCTGGTCGCGATATGCTGGCTAAGGACCTGCGTAAGCGTGGCTATGGCATTTCTACGCCGCGTTCGACGCGTGCGCTCAACGCCGTGGCGGAGCAGTTTAACTTCAAGCAGCTCGAGGACCTGTTTGCCGCCGTCGGCGCCGGCAAGGTTGCCCCGCGCGCTGTGGGCAATAAGGTCGAGCAAATCTTGGACCCCAAGCCCGAGGAACAGCTCACCAAGGCCGAGGCTATCGCCGAGGTCGTGAAGCAGCCTGCTCGCGGCTCCAACCGCAAGCCGCAAAAGCGCGGCAAGAGCGCCAGTAACGGCATTATCGTCAAGGGCGAGAGCAACAGCGGCCTACTGGTCCGTCTGGCTCATTGCTGCAACCCCGTGACGGGCGACGACATCGTCGGCTTCATCACGCGCGGTCGTGGCGTTTCGGTGCATCGCGCCAACTGTCCCAACGTCAAGGGTCTTATGGAGCATCCCGAGCGCATGATCGAAGTGGAGTGGGACGGCGCTGCCGACACCCTCTTCCAGGTCGAGATCGTGGTCGAGTGCCTGGACCGCATGGGCCTGCTCAAGGATGTCACCATTGCCATTGGCGATGCGGGCGGCAATATCCTTTCTGCCGCCACGTCGACCAACCGCGAGGGTATTGCAACCCTGCGCTTTATGGTCGAGATCTCGGACGCGAGTGGTCTGGATCCGCTGCTGGCCTCCATCAGCAGCGTTGACTCGGTCTACGACGCGCGCCGCCTGATGCCCGGTGAGGGTGGAGCCCAGCTTAAGCGCCGCGTTTAGTCGCGACTAACGTGTCACATTATCGATATTCGCTACACTCGAGGCATCGTTTGATGCCTCGAGTTCTATAGAGAGGAGAGGGACATGAGTGCTGTGTCCTTGGATTTAACTCCCAAGGGATCGGTCGAGATCGAGACGCTCGTAAACGGTCCCATTCAGACCAATAGCTATGCTGTTATTTCGGACAATGAGTGCGTGATTATCGATCCCGCATGGGAAGGCGAACGCCTGGTGGAGCATATTCGAGCCGAGCATCCCGGCGTACGCGTGTTTGGCGCCGTATGCACTCATGGCCATGCCGATCATGTTGGTGGTGTTGCAGGCGTGCGAACCACCGTTGGCGAGGGCTGCCAGTATGAGCTGTGTGCTAAGGATGTGGCGGTGCCGCATGCGAACATCGAGGAACAGCGAGCTATGTGGGGCATTGAGACGCCTGACCCCGGGGAGCCGACGCACCTGCTCGCCGAGGGAGATGCTATCAAGGTGGGCGATATCTACCTGCAGGTGATCGAGACGCCAGGGCATACGCCGGGCGGGATCGTCTTGTTTGCCGCCACCGAGCAGGGGAACATTGCCTTTGTGGGCGACACCATGTTTCCGGGTGGGCACGGCCGCACCGATCTTTCTGGAGGAGACGAGGCGGCGATTCTGCGCTCGCTCTCCAAGCTCGCCCGGCTTCTCCCGCCCGATACCGTTTGCCTAACCGGTCATGGCGATTCGACCACCATGGCACGCGAGCTCATGCAGAACCCTTTCATGCAGATTTAGCTTAATAGTCGGCTTTTGAAGCACGAGAAGCGTCCAAACGTCAAGCTATTTTTCCCCAACGGGTCGATTTCGTAGGGCAAACGGTCAAAAAAGTCTGTTTGGACGATATTCGTGAACAAACGAACGTTTATGCTCGGGTGCGCCGTGGTAAAATCTCAGGCGTTATCGGAGCAACCTTACAGGAGGTTTCTTTTATGCTCGTCAACGCAGCAGACATGCTCAAGAAGGCCGAGGCCGGCAAGTACGGTCTTGGTGCCTTCAACACCAACAACCTCGAGTGGACCCTGGCTATTCTCCAGGCCGCCGAGGAGGCCAAGTCTCCGCTGATCCTTCAGTGCACCGCTGGTGCCGCTAAGTGGATGGGCGGTTTCAAGGTCTGCGCCGACATGGTCAAGGCTGCCGTCGAGGCCACGGGCGTTACCGTTCCCGTCGCCCTTCACCTCGATCACGGTTCTTACGAGGACTGCTTCAAGTGCATCGAGGCCGGCTTCACGTCCATCATGTATGACGGCTCTCACGAGGAGACCTTCCAGCTTAACCTCGACCGCACCAAGGAGCTCGTTGAGCTTGCCCACTCCAAGGGCATGTCCATCGAGGCCGAGGTCGGCGGCATCGGCGGCACCGAGGACGGCGTGACCTCCAGCGGCGAGCTCGCTGATCCTGCTGAGTGCAAGCAGATCGCTGACCTGGGTGTCGACTTCCTCGCCTGCGGCATCGGCAACATCCACGGCGTGTACCCCGCCGACTGGGCTGGTCTTTCCTTCGAGCGTCTGGGCGAGATTAAGGCCCAGACCGGTGACCTGCCCCTCGTTCTGCACGGTGGCACCGGCATCCCCGAGGATCAGATCAAGAAGGCCATCTCCCTGGGCATCTCCAAGATCAACGTCAACACCGACCTGCAGCTCGTCTTCGCCAAGGGCGTCCGCGAGTACATCGAGGCTGGCAAGGATCAGCAGGGCAAGGGCTTTGACCCCCGCAAGCTCCTCAAGCCTGGTCGCGACAACATCGTTGCCCGCACCAAGGAGCTCATGGAGGAGTTTGGCTCCGTCAACAAGGCGTAAGCGTCGCTAAACTTCCCGCCGGAAGCCCCGTCCCCCTACACTGTTTCCTTTGCGCTCCCCTGGCTTTGCCAGAAGTCGCGCCAAGAAAACAGCTCCGGGGGACGGGGCTTCCTTCGTTTAACGCCGCAGGGTTACGAGGCTGAATTATTTATTTGACTACCGTTCAGCGGTGTTGATGGCTCCCTTGTTGGGGCTTTCTTTTTATCTCGCTACAATGGGCTTCAAGCGTTCTAGTGACTTGGAGTTTTGGTATGGCTGTTATTAATGTGCTGCCTTCGGATGGGAAGGTTATTGACGAGGGTCCAGTTGGTTGCTCTGCTGATGTTTGCTGTGATGACTTTCGTCATCTCGATGTTGGACTGCCGCCCGAGATTCTTCGTCTTATGGATGCCGGGTATTTGACGCAGGCTGTTGCTGCCTGCGATCGCCTTTTGGAGCAGAACCCCGAGCCTTCGCTGGCTGCTTGTGTTCGTGCCGAGCGGTATCGCATGCTCGAGACGCCGCTTCATTTTTCGGTGTCGCGCGACCAGGCTATTGCGATGATTCGCGAGGAGTGGCCAGAGTTTACCGAAGAGCAGTTTGATGACCTGATTAATCGTAAGCGTATTGACTGGCGCTTTATCGATGGCGAACTGTTCGTTCTCGACAACTTCCTCGATTCGCTTCGCGTATATCCCAAAGAGGTTCCCGGCATGCGGCCCGATTCTACGGACGGAATAGCACTGCGCAACGAGATGCTCAAGGAGATGGAGTCACAAAACGGATTGGCTCGCGTCATTACGCTTAAAGCGTCCGTGTCTGTCCCCGGCGCTCTGGAAGGGGAGACCGTTCGCGCGTGGCTACCCGTTGCCGCCGCCTGTCGTCAACAGTCTCATATCGAGGTTCTCGATATGACGCCGGAGGGTGCTGTTGCCCCCGCGAATGCTTCGGCGCGTACCGCCTCGTGGTCTTCTTCGAGTGAGCGCTCATTCTCGGTGACCTATCGCTATCAAATTGATGCCGCTTATCGTGATGTCTATGGGGGTGCGCTTCCGGTGCATCCTTGCATGGACGCGCCACTGCCCGTGGACACCTCCGAGGACCGTCCGCACATTGCATTCACGCCGTATCTACAGCAGCTGACAGCCCGTGTCATTGACGGGCTCGAGGATCCGCTCGATCGCGCCCGTGCTATCTATGATTACCTGACGCAGTACATCGACTATCGCTATCAGCCGCCGTACTTGCTTTTGGGATCTATTGCCGATGACTGCGCGCATTCGCTCCGCGGCGATTGCGGCGTTATGGCGCTCACGTTTATCACCATGTGCCGTATCGCGGGCGTGCCTGCCCGTTGGCAGAGCGGCCTGTATGTTGCGCCCGATTCGGTGGGGTCGCACGACTGGGCAGAGTTCTATACGCCGCAGACCGGATGGCTCAACGCCGACGTGTCATTTGGATCTTCTGCTCGCAGGATGGGGGAGGAGTGGCGCCGCCGTCACTACTTTGGCAATCTCGACCCGTGGCGTATGGTGGCCAACAATCGATTCCAGGCAGAGTTTGAGCCCTCTTTCGACGGCATGCGCGAGGACCCTTACGATAACCAGATGGGTGAGGCTTCGGTCGACGGTCGCGGATGCCGTCGGCGCGAGATGCTCCGCACGGTCGAACTCATCGAAATGCTCGAAGTTCCATTTTCGGACTAATCGGTAGAAAGCTGTGATAAACTAACTCACGCATTGCGTGCCCGAGTGGCGGAATTGGCAGACGCAGTGGACTCAAAATCCACCGTTGGCAACAACGTGCGAGTTCGAGTCTCGCCTCGGGCACCATTCATGCAAGCGAGCGTTCAAGGGGGCTGCGGCCCCCTTTTTCGTGCCGAACTCGCGTGAGCGCGCGAAGCGTTAAGCAAACAGGCTTGTGGCCTGTTTGTAGCGGAGCGTGGCGAGGGCGCCACGCGCCCGAAGCCTGGAGCTTCGCGAAGCGAAGGCCCTTCGAGTCTCGCCTCGGGCACCATACATACAAGCGAGTGTTCAAGGGGGTCAAGGCCCCTTTTTCGTGTACGTAATGTGATAACGTGCTGTACGTGTTATTATTCGCAAGGCGTTGTTCCCGCAATGCCCTAAAGAGGAGCCTGAGGGTTCCCACCTTTTGGCGCCAATGAGCAGCTGACTGGTCATACAACTTAGATTCCCTTCCTCAAATCGAGGAGGTCTATGTGTACGACCTGGTTGCTGAGAAGCGCCGGGTTATTTTTTTATGAATGGAGGTAGGGAAAATAGCTAAGTCTGATGACACCCGCATCAACGACGAGATCACTGCATCTTCGTGTCGTTTGATTGGCGTCGATGGCTCTCAGCTCGGCCTGTTCGCCATCCGCGATGCCCAGCGCGTCGCCGACGATCAGGGTCTCGACCTGGTCGAGATCGCTCCCAACGCGGAGCCGCCGGTCTGCAAGGTCATGGACTACGGTAAGTTCAAGTACCAGCAGGCCATGAAGGCCAAGGCTGCTCGTAAGAACCAGTCCAAGGTCGAGGTCAAGGAAATGAAGTTCCGACCCAAGATCGACGTTGGCGACTACGAGACCAAGAAGGGCCACGTTCTGCGTTTCCTCAAGAAGGGCGCACGCGTTAAGATCACCATCATGTTCCGCGGCCGTGAGATGGCTCACCCGGAGCAGGGCCTTAACGTTCTCGAGCGTCTCGCCGAGGATCTCAAGCCTTACGCTACGGTCGAGTCTAAGCCTAAGATGGAAGGCCGTAACATGCTTATGCTGCTCGCCCCGATTAAGGGCGCCTTCGATGAGGATAAAGCGGCAAGCGATAGCAAGTAACTAGTGTTCTGTAACCGATTAAGGAGTATTTCATGCCTAAGATGAAGTCCCACAGCGGCACCAAGAAGCGTTTCCGCAAGACTGGTACCGGCAAGCTTATGCGCGCCAAGGCTTTCAAGAGCCACATCCTGAGCAAGAAGTCCACCAAGCGTAAGCGTGGCTTCCGTCAGGAGACCGAGATCGCCGCTGCCGACCGTAAGGTCATCAAGTCGCGTCTCGCCTAAGTTCGCGTTCCCGTTTTCGTTTTACCATCTAGGAGTTGATAGAACATGGCACGTATTAAGCGCGCTGTTGCCGCCAAGAAGAAGCGCCGTACCGTTATGCACCGTGCGAAGGGTTACTACGGTGCCGCTTCGCGTACTTACAAGCATGCTAAAGAGCAGGTCCAGCACTCCCTGCAGTATCAGTATCGTGATCGCCGCAACAAGAAGCGCGAGATCCGTTCTCTCTGGATTACCCGTATCAACGCTGCTGCTCGCCTGAACGACATCTCTTACTCTCAGTTCATGCATGGCCTGAAGGTTGCCGGCATCGAGCTCGACCGCAAGGTCCTGGCTCAGATGGCTTACGAGGACATCGAGTCCTTCAACGAGCTGGCCACCATCGCCAAGAAGGCTCTCGAGGCTTAATAGATTCTCTTGAATCGTTAGGGGAGTGTCGCGTTGTGCGCGGCGCTCCCTCTTTTTATCTGAAGCGCGGTTTACATTGCTAAAAGCGCGGGTAGATAAACGCTTACAGGTGACCGATCTTTATATATCTCTTAACCGAAGGGTCATCATCTGATACGTGCGGTCTTGCTGCACTCGACTTTCTACTTCCTATATAGAAAGCCATGTATTGTGTAGGACTTGTGAAGAGTGGAATTGACGTCCCACACGGCTTCGCGGTCTGGCAATATATCTCCTTGCCGCGCGGCTCGGTCGGACCGGATCAGCCGCCAGGCGTGCACCTTGAGAACCGGATACTGCGAGGATGGACACTTACTTCAGTGTC
>CALJDJ010000070.1 GCA_938023705.1 uncultured Collinsella sp. | reverse complement strand
TCGGAAGAGCTCGATGGGTCATCTCGCTGGGTAAATATTTGTGCGTGATGGTATCGTTGTTGGGGCTTTTACTGATTACGGGATGTTGACTTTGGAGTTGTGAATGGTGTCCCAAATGGATTCTACGCTTGGTTTTATTACTGACCAGCTTAAGACGCTGACTTCTATTGCCTCGCCTACGGGCTATACCCGTGCGGCTACTGACTATCTAATGGAAACGTTGCGCGATATGGGCTTTGGCCCCGAGCGCTCCAATAAGGGCAACGTGTTGGTTGAGCTTGGTGGTGAGGGCGAGCCGCTTGTCCTGGCGAGCCATGTCGATACCCTGGGCGCTATGGTGCGCTCCATCAAGGACAATGGTCGCCTGCGTCCCACGACGCTCGGCGGACATCAGTGGTCTACGGCCGATGGCGAGAACTGCACCGTCTACACGCGCGACGGCAATGTCTACACGGGTGTGGTCCTCAATACCGAGCCTTCGGCGCACGTGGCCGACGAGCCGGTCAAGACCATCGAGAAGAACATGGAAATCCTGCTCGACGAGAACGTCGACAGCAAGGACGACGTGCTCGAGCTGGGCATTCAGGCTGGAGACATCATCGCTATGGATCCGCGCACCACGGTGACGGAGAGCGGCTACATCAAGAGTCGTTTCCTTGACGACAAGCTGTCCGCGTCGATTCTGCTGGGTTTGGCCCGCGCCGTTGCTGGCGGCGAGGTGACGCTTTCGCGCAAGGTATCGCTGCTCTTTACCGTGTACGAGGAGGTCGGTCACGGCGGCGCTTTCGTGCCGGCCGATACGCGCGAGATGATCAGCGTGGACATGGGCTGCGTGGGCGACGACCTGGGTTGCACCGAGCGCATGGTTTCGATTTGCGCCAAGGATTCGGGCGGTCCGTACAACTACGACCTGGTGACCACGCTGTCCAACATCGCGCGCGAGCTGGAGCTCGATTACGCCATCGACGTGTACCCGCACTACGGCTCCGACGTCGAGGCCACGCTCTCGGCCGGCTACGACATTCGCCATGGCCTGATCGGCCCCGGCGTGTACGCGAGCCACAACTACGAGCGCAGCCACATCGACGGTGTGCGCAACACCTACGAGCTCGTTCGCGCCTACGTCCAGCGCTAGGGAAGTAGTTTGCGACTCGGCTGACCAATCGCTAAGGCCCGATTTCTCGGGCCTTTTTTCGCCTTAGGTCGTTTAGTATTATGATGTATGTAATATGTTAACTAAACGCGTAAATTACTTAACGAGGTGATGCAGCATATGAATACATCTGAGTACTTATCTATGGGTGATGCCGCCCGCCTGTTGGGCGTTACGAAAGCCCGCATATCGCAACTTGCCGCATCGGGAACGCTCGCGTGCGATATTGTGGGCGGACGGAAGATGGTTGAGTATGATTCTGCGCTCGCTTATCAAAAGGTCCGCAAACGTGGACGCCGTCCTGCGGCCGATGTGGGGCGCAAGTTTACGCTGATGTCGGCCGACCATGAGGTCGCGCATGTCTCATTTGATCCGACACGTGAGTTTCCCTTCGAAATCGCCGAGGTGCTCGATGCGCAGAGGATGCCGTTTGGCACGTGCTCGAGTTCTTCTCCTACGGTGAATAAACGGGAGCTCAACGTGTGGTGGAGCCATCGGTCGGTGCCTGACGTCCGCCCCGGACTCGTCTCGCGCTATCGTGAACTGGGAATTGCCAGTGGCATTGAGGTGCCGGTTCAGTGCCTGGGCCTATCGCTTTCGGATTGCTATTGGCTGCGGCCGGCCGATTGCGCCGAACTCAAATGGCAAAACATCAATTACTTTGAGAACGAATTTGAGCGATCGGCGCCCGAAGAGCGTTCGGGTTGGCTGGAAGGCATCGGTCTTAAAAATCCTGATAACACGTCCGAGGGCGAGCTCCCTAAATCGTGGATGATTCGCAACGGTGTTCGCGTTCTGGTCAAGGGATGCGGCATGGACGACCAACGGCCCTTTAACGAGGCGGTTGCAACGGCTCTGCATCGTCGCTTGCTGTCGGAGGGCGAGTTTGTTCCTTATACGGTTGAGCGGATGTTCGATGGCCCTGCGTGCCTGTGCGAGGATTTTCTTGACGGCCGCGAGGAATATGTTCCGGCTGTTTACGTTAAGAACGCCCTTGGTGGCCAGCGAGGAAGCTCGACGTACGACCGGTACTGCCGCTTTCTTGGTAAGCATGGAGCAGACGAGGCCGCTGTGAGAAGGTCTATGTCGCAGATGATCGTTTGCGATGCCCTTTTGGCCAACAGCGATCGCCATTGGCGAAACTTCGGCATCATCCGCAATGTCGACACCCTGGAGATAAAACCTACTCCGCTGTTCGATAGTGGCAACTGTCTGTGGTACAACGTGCCAACTGCCGTGCTCGCAGCTGGGGAGTTTGGGTTTTCCGCTAAGCCGTTTGGGCCCGACCCTTCCGTCCAGCTGGCGCTTGCGGATTCGCTCGATTGGTTCGATTCATCGCGGCTCAACGGATTTGTTGATGAGGCGATCGAGATTCTTTCGCAGAGCGAATGGGCCACGGCGGAGGGTCGACTCGAGGCCATCCGCCGCGGCCTCGAGCGTCGCATGATCGAGGTTGGTGCCGCTGTTGAGGTACTTCGACACGTGCAGCGATAAACCCGCGGCTACTTAAGTGCGCCGGTCACGGTGCCGCCGCCCAGGACGATGTCGCCGCGGTATATAACGACAGCCTGGCCGGGGGCGATGGCGCGCTGCGGCTCGTCAAAGGTCAGCAACATTTGCCCGTCTTCGCCGCGCGTAAGGGACGCTGCCTGGTCCTTTTGACGGTAGCGGTACTTGGCGCCCACCTGAATGCCGCTGGCATCGAGCTCCGCCTCCATGTGGTCGGCAGGGGCGCTCCAAATCCAGTCGTTGGCCGTGAGCGCCGTGGCCGTCAGGTCCTCTGCCTCGCCCAGATGCACGATGTTGTTGACGGCGTCGACACTCGTTACGTACACGGGATGCGCCATCGCGACGCCCAGGCCCTTGCGCTGGCCGATGGTGTAGCGCAGCGCGCCGTTGTGGTGCCCGACCACGCTGCCGTCGCGCCATACGATATCGCCCGGTTCGGCGGCATGTCCGCAGCGGCGCTCGATATAGCCCGCGTAGTCGTCGTCCGTGATAAAGCAGATGTCCTCGCTTTCGGCCTTCTTGGCGTTGGCAAAGCCCTGCTCGGCGGCAATGCGGCGCACGTCGTGCTCCTTGTCCAGGCCTGCCAGCGGAAAGATCGTGTGCGCCAGGCGCTCCTGCGTAAGCGAATATAAAAAGTAGCTTTGGTCCTTTTTAGGGTCCTCGCCGCGATGCAGCTGCCAGGTGCCGTCGGACGCCTGGCTCGTTTTGGCGTAGTGACCTGTGGCGATGTAATCGCAGCCCATATTGAGTGCCGCATCGAGCAGCGCGCCAAACTTAATATGGCGGTTGCAGATGATGCACGGGTTGGGCGTCAGCCCCTCCTGGTAGGCGTTCACAAAGCGCTCGATCACGTTGCGGTCGAAGGTTTGCTGCAAGTCGAGCACGTGATGGGGTATCCCCAGGCGCTCGGCGACGGCCTTTGCATCGGCGATGTCGCGGTCGACCTTACTCATGCCCGTGGTGGGATCGGGCGCGGGGCAGGTGAGGCGCATGGTGGCACCGACACATTCGTAACCCTGACTTTTGAGCAGATACGCGGTCACGCTGGAATCGACGCCGCCGCTCATGGCGACGAGCACGCGCTTGTTGTGCATGGGGAGGTTCTCCTTGGTGGCATGTGGCCAAAAAAGAAAAGCGGCGCGGGAGGCTGGTTCCGCGCCGCAGACATTGTAGCAAGTTCGGGCGTCCTGTGGGACACCCTGTTGGGATGAGCTCAGGCTGCCAGAAGAGAGGGGAGACCGGCGTGCCTTGGACTCGTTCTAAGAACGAGAAGCTCTAGTCCTGGAAGAGCGCCGTGGACAGGTAGCGCTCGCCGGTGTCGGCGAGCAGCGCCACGATGGTCTTGCCTTCGTTCTCGGGGCGCTTGGCCAGCTGCAGAGCGGCCCAGACGGCGGCGCCGGACGAAATGCCCACGAGCACGCCTTCCTTGTGGCCCACGGCGCGGCCGGTGGCAAAGGCATCGTCGTTCTCGACGGGGATGATCTCGTCATAGACCTGGGTGTCGAGGACGTCGGGAACAAAGCCGGCACCGATACCCTGGATCTTGTGCGGGCCGGCCTGGCCCTTAGAGAGCACCGGGGAGGTGGCGGGCTCGACGGCGACGACCTGAATCTCGGGGTTTTGCTCCTTGAGGAACTCGCCCACGCCGGTCACGGTGCCGCCGGTGCCGACGCCGGCGACGAAGATGTCGACCTTGCCGTCGGTGTCGTCCCAGATCTCGGGGCCGGTCGTGGCCTTGTGAATGGCCGAGTTCGCGGGGTTCACAAACTGGCCGGCGATGATGCTGTTGGGAGTTTCCTTCTGCAGCTCCTCCGCCTTGGCGATAGCGCCCTTCATGCCCTTGGAGCCGTCGGTGAGCACGAGCTGTGCGCCGTATGCCTGCATGAGCTTGCGGCGCTCGACGGACATGGTCTCGGGCATAGTGATGATCACCTTGTAGCCGCGGGCCGCCGCCACCGAGGCGATGCCGACGCCGGTGTTGCCGCTCGTGGGCTCGATGATGGTGTAGTCGCCACCGCGCACGAGCTTGCCGGCCTTCTCGGCCTCGTCAATCATGTTCTTGGCGACGCGGTCTTTGACGGACCCGGCGGGGTTGAAGTATTCCAATTTGACGAGCACACGGGCCTTGAGGTCCTCGTCGGCCTCGAAGTGGGTGAGCTCCAGAAGCGGGGTGTGGCCGATAAGCTGATCGATGGACGTGTAAACATTGCTCATGGTGAACCTCCAAAGTGTTCAAATGACTGGATACCGTGTGGTTTTACGGTGTGTGTGGCAGCGAAACCCACAAACCTTATAGGTTGTTCGTTTTGCTGTTGGCAAGCATAGTAGACAGTAAAGCCTAGTAACGCAATAGGAAATAGAAGATTATTACGAGTCGATTAACCATCTTGACGGGAATAGGTATTTTCAAAACCAATTTTTCGGCTAGAATTTCTACGAATTAAAAGACCGAAAGGCAGCTATATATATGTTGGTTTCCACAAAGGGCAGATATGCCCTGCGCGTTATGGTCGACCTGGCCGAGCACCAGGCGACAGGCCGTATCCCGCTTAAAGAGATTGCGGCGCGTCAGGGTATTTCGGAGAAGTACCTCGAGAATATTCTGGCTACGCTCGTGCGCGCCAACATGCTCTCGGGCATGCGCGGCAAGGGCGGCGGCTATGTGCTCACGCGCCCGCCCGAGCAGTACACGGTGGGCGAGATCTTGCGCCTGACCGAGGGCAGCCTGGCGCCGGTCGCCTGCCTGGATGGCGACTGCAAGGGTTGTTCGCGCTCTGACGAGTGCCCCACGCTCGACGTGTGGAAGAACCTGGACAAGCTTATCAACGACTACCTCGACGGTGTGACGCTCGATCAACTTGTCGCTCCCAACGAAGGCTACGATTACGTCATCTAACCCACACCTGCCATTTGGGGACGGGGTGGAAATGGCAGATTCTCTCGCCCTTTGAGACTTGGCAAATAAGAAGGCCGCCCATTTTTGTGAGGGGCGGCCTTCGTTTTGGGCTGTTGAGACGGGCGCGGCCGGAATGGCCGTTTTAGCCCTCGGCGATGCTGTCGAGGATGCTGCGCATGATGGACACCAGGATGCTGCCCATAAAGGCCGATCCAAAGCTGGCGATGGAGATACCCGCGCCCAGCAGATTGACCGACAGATAGCTGGCCAGCTCGAGCATAAAGCTGTTGACTACGAGCTGAAAAATACCCAGCGTAATGATCGTGAGCGGCAGCGAGATAACCGTGAGGAACGGCTTGACGAGCGAATCGACGATGTTCAGGAACAATCCCACGAAGGCGAAACAGACCCAGGCCTCGGCAAAACCGAAGGGCTGGATGCCGGGAACGAGGAACGTGGCAATCGCGATGGCGATCGAGGTAAAGAGCCAGTTAAGCATAAAGCGCATGGTGTGAATCCTTTCTTGCGCAGGGTGCGTCGGTGTCGCGTGAAGCGGTTTGCTGCGGCGGCTTGGACGGCCGCTCGGGTGTGCCGCCTTGTTCGGCCGCCCATTGTCTCAGATATTCGTGGAGCTTACGTGCGCATTCGGTTTCAAAACGGCGTTCGTCCTGAAAAACGCGCCGCTGGCAGAGAGTCTTGTCGCTTTAGTTTGGTGGTGTGCTACACTGCTACGGGCAAAAGCCACAGGCGTTGCTCTATTGCATAGAACGGGCGAACGATGCCCGATGTCAGTATCAACTTCGATGCCTTATGGCGGGTTTGGCGGTGATCGATGAATATCGAGAACATGTTTGACAAGCCTGATGTCAAGCAGCTGGTCCACGCATTTAGTCTTTTGGATGACGAGAAGGATATCCAGGCGTTTTTGACCGATATCTGCACGCCGCGCGAGATCTGCGATCTTTCGCAACGTCTGCAGGTTGCGCGTTATCTGGATGAGGGCGAGCCTTATGTTGAGGTTCAGGCCCGCACCGGCGCTTCGTCCACTACGGTGAGCCGCGTGTCCAAGGCACTCAACGGCGAGTACGGCGGCTATCGCAAGATCCTCATCAAGCTGGAGGATGGCGAGTAGGCCAGCGGCAACAAACGAATTGCGCAGAACCGTCCCTTCGGGGGCGGTTTTTTGATCCTTTGGGGACGGAGGAAAACGGATCACTGGGTTAGACTGACCTCCTCGGTGATCCATTTTCCTCCGTCTCCAAGGGGTCAAATCTGTTGGCGTGGGGCAAATCTGTCCGCGCGGGCGGGTAGGATGGAAGCATTGAATATTGCGAACGGTTTGAGTGGAGGACCATGCCTGTTCGAATCTATACCACCAACGCCGGCGCGGATTTGAGCGATGCCGAGGCGGCGCTGCTTGCCGACCTTATTGCCCGCCACGGGCGTGCCGTGCTGCTGGCGCCAACGTTTGCCGAGCTCGACCTGTGCCGTCATGATGCGGCGGAAGCCGGCGTTTCGCTGGGTATTGACTACAAGACGCCTACATCGTGGCTTCGCTCGCTTTGGGAGCTTTTGGGCGACGGGCGCGGTTTCGTCGACAACCTGCAGCGCCAGATGCTGTTTTCGGACATGGTAGCGCGTCTCGACGACGCCGACCTGCAGCCGCTTTCGCGCAGCCAGGGCACGGTGCGTATGCTCGCGCGTATGGCTTGCGATGTGCTGCCGGGTGTGGCAGGGACAGGTGCCGAGCGTTGCTGCGACAACGTTTGCAAGCCCAAGCCCAAAAGCGACGCCGAGGCTCGCGTGTTTGAACTTTTGTGCGCCTATGCGCGCGGTTTGGACCGTCGAGATATGGTCGAGCCCTGCGAGGCGGCTGACATTATGGCCGGCGCTTTGGCCGACAACCTGCCGGGGTGCGCCCGCGCCGTTTGCGTGCGCGGCGTCACGTCATTTACGTATAGCCCGCTCGAGCTGCTGTCCGCCGTGGCAAACAACGGGGGAGAGGTTGTCGTGCTGCTTGCCCGCGAGCAAGCGGCGATGCGCGAGGAGCTTGCCGCGGCATTTGATGTCCGCGGTGTGCTGTTTGAGATCGCGCCGCTGGGGGAGGGCGCCGCCGCGCCCCAGACTGCCTCCAAGTCCGCTGCTCAGCCTGCCTTTATTGAGGTCGCCGGCCCCCATGCCCGTGCCCATGCTTATGCGGACGTCATCGATAAGTTGGTGAAAGCGCACAAGGAGTCCAAGGACGATAAAGCTGCTGCAACACCCGCCGACCCCGTACGCGTGCTCGTTGTTTCTGCCCGGGCACCCCAGCTGTTCGGCGAGCTTGCCGCTCGTTTGGCGGCGCGCCACGTTGCTGCCGAGACGGCCGAGTTCACGGCGTTTTCCCAATCCATTGCGGGCAGGCAGTTCACGGCGCTCGCCAACCTGATCGAGCGTATGAAGGCCGCCGACGAAGGGGCAGCTTCTAAGACTGAGTGGTGGCCCGCTCCGGAGCTTACCGACTGGATTTACAGCCCGCTTTCGGGTGCCGACGCCGCCAGCGCGCGCACGTTCGACAAGAATATGCGACTGTCGCGCAGCAAGACCACTGCGGGCGTCAAGAGCCTGCTGCAGAGCGTGCAGGGCCAGGTGAGGGGCGCGCGTAAAGCGGCGAGCGACGAGAACTGGTTTAAGAACGTGCCGTGCGTGATCTCGGACGTGTTCCAGGCGCTGTGGCGCGACAAACCCGTGACGGCGCTCAAGGCCATGCTTGCCGTTGCCGAGGCACTGCCCGATCGCGCACTTGGCGGTCTCGACGGTCAGGCCCGTCGCCAGGCGGAGGTGGCCCTGCTGCGCCACGTCATCGACATCCTTATGAATGGCGCCCGTGCGCTCGACGTGTCGCAGGCCGCGACCGTGCCCGTGCTCGATGACATTCGAACCAAGGTGGACAAGCGTAGCGCCGCCTACGATTACGAGACCTACGAGGTTGACCGTGCGCCACGCGCCCAGGTTCGCTTTGCTTCGCTTGCCGATGCGGCGGCTCTGCGCCCCGGCAGCTACGATGCCGTGCTGTTTGCCGACGTCGACCTGGACAGTTATCCGCTCTCACATGAGGAGGGCCCGCTGGCAACGCTGACGGCAGAGTTAGATCGCAGCGGTGTGACGCTTGAGCCTGCCGCCTTGTTGCGCGTGCGCTTTGGCCGCGCGATGCAGGCCGCGCGCGGTCCGGTTGCGCTTGCCCGCGTGACGCACGATCGCCAGGCGCGCGAGTGCTACCCGGCTGCCGTGTGGACCGAGTTGCGGGCGCATGCCGAGGCCGCTAACGATGCTAAGGCCGCTGACGCCGACAAGGCCGCTGACGACGCTAAGGCCGTTGGCGCCGACAAGGCGAAGTGCGTGGGTGAGGGCGATATCGTAAGGGACTTCGATCCCGCGGCAGGCGAAGGTCTTAGGCGCGAGCGCGTGACCTGCGAAGCTCCTCAGCATCTGAGCGATGAAGCCATTCCGTATCTGGTCCTGCGCCGTCGCGATGGCGAGGGCGAGGATGCGCCGCTGGTGCCGCGCCTGACGTCTGCCTCGCAGATCGAGGCCTATTCGACCTGCCCGCTGTGCTGGTTCGTCTCGTATCGCGTCAAACCCCAGTCGATCGACGCCGGCTTTGGCAACATGGAGAAGGGCAACTTTGTCCATGACGTGCTGGAGCACTTGCATGCCCGTCTGCCCCAGGAGGGCATGGAGCGCGTGACGCCCGAGAACCTGCCACGTGCTCAGGAGCTGCTGCACGAGGTCTTTGCCGAGACCCTGGCCGAGCACGCCGGCAAGCGCGGTACCGAGGGCCCGCTGGTGCCGCTCTCTCCAGTGGAGGAGCGCCAAGTGGCCGAGATTTTGCCGCAGCTGGAGGGCGTGCTTGCCTATGAAGCCGAGGCGCTCGCGCCCTTCGCGCCGCGCTACCTGGAGTTTGCGTTCAACGAGCTCCAGGTCGAGTATGCCGGCTGGCCGCTTGGCGGGCGCATCGACCGCGTGGACGTGGACGCCGAGAATCGCGCCGTGGTAATCGACTACAAGCATCGCACGGGCGTTGAGGAGTTTAAGCTCGCCGACCCTACGGTGCGCGACGAGGAATCAGGCACGGCGCCCATCGACGATCCGCGGTGGCTGCCGCCCCATACCCAGACGCTTATCTATGCGCAGGCTATGCGCCGGGCGCTGGATCTGGACACCCGCGCGGCGCTCTATTTTTCGACCAAGGGCGGCAAACCGGCGCTGCGAGGCGCCGCGAGTGCCGAGCTGCTCGAGGAGGAGCGTGGTGACGGCCGCATCCCGGGGCTTAAGAAGGGCTTTCCCGGCGAGGGCGGCAGCATGGACTTCGACGCCCTGCTCGATCGCGTGGAGGACGGCATCGCCGAGCGCCTGCGCGAGCTCGAGGCAGGCAACGTTGCCGCCGTCGACCCGGCGTCGACGCAGGCCGCGCATGCGCGCTGCTCGTATAACCACGAAGGAACGTTTGTAAGGAGGGACGTGTAGACCATGGATCTTTCGACTTTGATGCCGCAACAGCTGCAGATCGTCAAAACGCTCGACCGTCCGCTGTTTGTCTCGGCGGGTGCCGGTTCGGGCAAGACCTTTACCCTCACGCGCCGCATCGTCTACGCGCTCTCGCCCGAATCCGGTCCGTTCGTTGAGCATCTGGACCAGGTGCTCGCCATTACCTTTACCAAAGACGCCGCGGCCGAGATCCGTGACCGTGTGCGCCGCGCGCTCATCGACGAGGGCATGGACGAGGAAGCCCTGACCGTCGACGATGCGTGGATCTCGACCATTCACGGCATGTGCTCGCGTATCCTGCGCGCACATGCGTTGGAGCTGGGCATCGATCCCGAGTTCACGGTGCTCACCGATACCGACGAGCTTATGGACCAGGCTGTTGAGCATGTGCTGGCCCGCGCGACGGCGCCCGATGCCGCCCCCGAGCTCGCCGCTTCGCTTAAGGCCCTCTACGCTTGGTATCCCATGGCGGGCGAGGGTGGGCCGTTTGGCGCCGGTACCACCATTAAAGGACTGGTGCGCGACCTGCTGGAGCTATCGAGCCAGCTGCCGGGCGGCATGGACGATGTGTGCGTGGCGCGCGGCCAGGCTGACACCTCGGCGCTTGCCGACGCCTATCGCGCGGCGTTGGGTGCGAGCAAGGCCGCGACCGAAAAGGCACAGGTGGCACTCGACGCCATCGACGCGTTTGAGGCGAGTGGCAAAACCATGGAGGATGCGGCGCGACTCATGATGTCGTGCACCATGCCGCGCGCGAGCAAGGCGTTCCCCAAGGAGCAGGTGGAGCTACTCAAGGCCGAGGCCGCCGATGCATTTATCAATATCGTGCTTGCCTGCGGCGGTCCGGCGCTCGATGCGCTGGTGGGGCTTGCTCGTGCTGTGGAGGCGGAATACCGCGCGCTCAAGGCTGACCAGTCCGCCCTCGATAACAACGACCTACTGCGCATGGCCTACGAGGCGTTGCGCGATTACCCTGCCATTCGTGCTGCGTACGAGGGCCGCTTTAAGATGGTCATGATCGATGAGTTCCAGGATACCGACCAGATGCAGGTCGATTTGATCCGTTACCTGACGGGCGCGGGGGAGCGCGCACTGTGCACCGTAGGCGATGCGCAGCAGTCGATCTACCGCTTCCGTGGTGCCGAGGTCGAGGTGTTCCGTCGCCAGGAGCGCAAGGTGGGTTCGACGACGGCGCCCGAGACGGTCGCCACGTCCGATGCCCCCGCCGGCGAGCTCGTCAAGCTTGTACGCAACTTCCGCAGCCACGACGAGGTGCTGCGCTGTGTGGCGCGCGTCTTTGACGGCGACACCGGTGGTTTGATGCAGGGGTTCTTGGATCTTGAACCGAGCGACGAACGCGAGGACAAGCTCAAGGCGAAGGCATCGCGCCGCCAGGCGCTGCTCGTTGCCGGTGGCAGTACGCAGGAGCGAACGCAGGCGAAAGCTCGCGCGATTGCGGAGCGATTCCAAGCACTCGTTAAAGCGGGCCAGCCCCAGGGCAGCATGGTCCTGCTGCTGGGCCGCATGACCAACGCCGATGTCTATGCGCAGGCCTTCCGCGACCAGGGGCTCGACTGCGTGATCGCAGGCGGCTCGGTCTTTGCCCAGGCAGCCGAGGTGCAGACGGTGCGTGCCCTGGTCTGCGCACTCGCCAATCCGGCCGATACGGCGCAGGGCCTTATGCCGCTGCTCGCCTCGCCGATGTTTGCGCTCGGCGCCCAGGAGTTCCTGGCGCTGGCGACCAAGCTGGACGACCAGACGGGGGAGACCTCGCGCCGCAACATCGATGCGGGTATCATGAGCGATTTCGATGTGCCGGGTTTGCAAGACTTGCCGCTCGTGACGCGCGCCCGCGAGGTGCTGCGCTACGCGCTTCGCCGTGTGGGGCGCGATTCGTTCGCCGCCATCGCGCGCGATACTGTCAACGCCTCCGGCTGGTTTGTGCGTCTGGCACAGCGTGGTCCCGAGGGCAGGGCCATTGCCGCCAACGTGCTTAAGGCGCTCGATGCCGTGGCCGAGGCGGAGGCCGAGTTCGGTAACTCGCCGCGTTCCATTGCGCTTGCCTTCGACCGCTTCTTGGCGGGCAAGGAGGCCCCAGGCGCCCTCAACGAGGAGGGCGACGGCGCGGTGCGCATCATGACCGTGCATGCGTCCAAGGGCCTGGAGTATCCGGTCGTTGCAGTTGCCGAGTGCTTTGGCGTGCGCAAGTCGTCCGGTGCGGCGCAGATGGGTCGCGTCGACGGCGGGGCGCAGGTCGTGGCGCTGCCGGCACGCTTCGACGGCGTTAAACTCGCGGACGGTACGTTCGTGAAGGGCGATGACGTCAAAAAGCAGTTTGAGCATGCGTTTAAGGGCAAGGGCACGTCGCTATGGTTGCCGCCGGAGCTCATGGAGGACGTCTGCGCGACGGGTTCTCCCGCCGAGGCATTCGTTCGCCTGCGCAACGACGACCTGCAGCTTTCGCTCGAGGAGCGGGCCCGCTTGCTCTATGTTGCCATGACGCGTGCGCGAGAGCTGGTGATCTTGGCGATGGATGCCGGCGTGAGCCGTGGCAAGGTGACGGCGCCGACCTTCGACGTCGAGACCGATCTGACCTATGACGTGCTGCGTCGTATTCTGCCTACCGACGCTCTGGACATGCCGCAGCTCGATGCCGACCGCCTGGTGTTCGACAACTCCCAGCCGGGCGACTACGAGCTCATTTCGCTCGCGGACTTTTCCTTTGGCGAGCAGTCGTTTGAGGCCAATGCTTCTCTGGATGCCGAGGGCAGGCTTGTCCGCGGCGATGCCGATGCCGCCGATAATGCTGCGCACTCAACTGTGCCCGGTCCTGCCGACGCCGAGCCCGATGCGTTTGAGCTCGTGTATCCCCAGGCGGTGGGCGTGCGCATGGGCACCTGCCCGTATCCGGCGCGCGATTCGTACAGCTACTCGTCAATTGCCGCGGCGCTGCATGCCGAGTCCGAGGACCGTGCCGCCGAGGCACACGTGCCCATGGACGAGGCCGACGATGATGCGGAGTCGGATGGTTCCGAGATGACGGATGCAGACGTGGCCGCCGTTGAGCCCGCCGGCAACCCCATGGCGCTGGGCTCGGCGTTCCATGCTGCCTGCCAGTGGCTGATCGAGATGGGTGCCGACGTGTTGCCCGCTGCGCGCGCCGATGCGCTGGCACGCTTGTGGCGCCTGACGCCGGAGCAGCGCGAACGCTTCGACGTTGCCCTGGACCGCTGGCTCAAGTCGGCTGTTCGTGCCGACCTGCTCGCGTGGCCGTGCGTTCGCGCCGAGGTGCCGTTCTTTTCGCTGGGCTGTGAGGACAAGGACATTGCCCGCTACGGTGCATATGCCGAGGGCGCCATCGACGCTTTGGCAACCGACCCGGCCGATCCGTCGCGCGCGCTGGTCATCGACTACAAGACGGGCGGCACACCGGACGAGACGCCGGATCAGCTGCAGGAGAAGCACGCCCTGCAGGCGCGCGTCTACGCTGATGTTCTGCACAAGGCGGGCTTTGAGGCCGTGACCGTCAAGTTCGTCCGCGTGGAACAAGTTGACCAGATCTCCTCTGCCGAACCCGCCGAGCCCCAAGTGGTCACCTACAACCTCTAGCCCGCACCTGCGATTGGGCAGTCTTTTTGGGACGGGGCTTTTTTAGCTACTTTGAGGATGGTTTTCTTGGGGTGGCAAAAGTAGCTAAAAAGCCCCGTCCCAAATTGACTGCCCATGTGGGTTTGGCTAGGTTCGGGTGCTGTCCGCGCCGTGCGGTAAAATCGTTCAGTCAGAACACGAACCCGCATCGGAGCTCATCACATGGCATTTGTCCATCTGCACAACCACACTGTCTTCTCCATGCTCGACGGCGCAACCCGTATCCAGGATATGGTCAACCGCGCCGTTGAGCTGGGCATGCCCGCCGTGGCCATTACCGACCACGGCTACATGTATGGCGTGCCCGACCTGGCGCTGGCCTGCGACGCCGTCAACCACAACACGCCCGAGTACAAAACGTGGAGCCACGACAAGGCCTTCTTGGAAAAGGACCGCCGCGACGAGCTGGTGGAGCCCGATCCCGAGGCAAACCCGCGCGAGCATGCCCAGTATGTGAAGGACATGGCCATGTGGGACGAGAAGGGCAACATCGACGAGCTCAAGCCGCCCCTGGTCATCAAACCCATCTTTGGCTGCGAGGTCTACTTTACGCCGGACGAGACGCTCGCCCGCGACCATAAGCCCGAGCTTTACCACATGATCCTTCTGGCCAAGGACCAGGAGGGCTACGTCAACCTGATGCAGACGGTCTCCGAGGCCGCCGTGCAGGGCTTTTATTACAAGCCGCGCGTGACGCTCGACAACCTGCGCCGCCACGCCAAGGGCATGATCTGCACGAGTGCCTGCATCGCGGGCATCATTCCCAAATACATCGACCGCGGTGACATGGAAGGCGCCATCAAGTGGGCCGAGACCTTCCGCGACACCTTCGACCCCGGCGACTTTTACATCGAGATCCAGGAACACGGCATCACCACCGACAACGGCCTGACCGACGAGCAGATGGACCGCACGCTCATCGACATCGCCAAACAGGTGGGTGTCAAGGTCATCGCCACCAACGACTTCCACTACCTGCGCCGCGAGGACGCGCCCGTGCAGGACGTCATCATGTGCATTGGCATGAACGCCAAGGTCGACGACCCCAACCGCATGCGCATGACCGGCTCGGAGTTTTACATGAAGACCGAGGAGGAGATGCGGGCGATGTTCCCGTATTGCCCCGAGGCCTGCGACAACACGCTCGAGATCGCCGACAAGTGCTACGTCGAGCTGGACTGGGACTCCATCATCCTGCCGCGCTTCCCGCTGCTCGATCCCGGCGAGACGCACGAGAGCCAGTTCCGCCGCGAGTGCGAGAAGGGCCTGCGCCAGCACTATGGTGACGACTGGGCTACGCGCGAGATCGGCGGCGTTAACATCAAAGAGCGCTTTGAGTACGAATACAAGGTCATCTGCGACAAGGGCTTTGCCGCCTACTTTTTGATCGTTGCCGAGTACGTGCAATGGGCCAAGGACAACGGCATCGGTGTCGGCCCCGGCCGTGGCTCGGCCGCCGGCGCTATCGTCGCCTACGCTATGAACATCACCGCGTTCGACCCGCTCGAGAACGGCCTGATGTTCGAGAGGTTCCTGTCTCCGCAGCGTACCGAGATGCCCGATATCGATATGGACTTCGACGATGAGCGGCGCCTCGAGGTCGTGGAGCACGTTCGCCAGCTCTACGGTCCCGAGAAGGTCACCCACGTCATCACCTACTCGACCATTAAGGCCAAGCAGGCCATCAACGACGCCGCGCGCGTCCTGGACTACCCGGTCTACATGGGCCAGCGCCTGTCCAAGATGGTCTCGAGCGATCCCAAGGTCAAGCTCAAGCAGGTGCTCGAAAAGCAACCCGGCAAAGAGGACCTGTTTAACCCCGATTTTGCCGAGGCATATAAAAAGGACGACGACGCCCGCCGTATCATCGACACGGCGCTCTCGATTGAGGGCCTCACCCGTGGCGAGGGTGTGCACGCGTGCGCCGTTCTGATCTGCCGCGACCCCGTCAACGAGCACGTGCCCACCAAGCTCGACACCAAAGGCGGCGTCGAGATTACCCAGTACGAGGGCCATACCGTTGCCGACATGGGCCTGCTCAAGATGGACTTCTTGGGCCTGCGCACGCTGACGGTAATCTCCAAGGCCAAGGCAAACATCAAAAAGAACTTCGGCATCGACATCAAAGAGGAAGAGATTCCCTTTGACGATCCCGAGATCTTTAAGCTCATGGGCTCCGGCCACACCGCCGGCGTCTTCCAGGTCGAGTCCGCCGGCATGACGGCTACGATCAAGAACATGAAGCCCACCGAGTACAAGCACGTCGTGGCATTGATCGCCCTGTACCGCCCGGGCCCGCTGGGCGCCGGCATGGTGTCGTCCTACATCAACCGTATGAACGGCAAGGAGCCGGCCGTCTCCTACGACGACCGCCTGGACGACATCCTGGGCGAAACCTACGGCACCATGGTCTACCAGGAGCAGGTTATGCTCATCTCCGTCGAGATGTGCGGCTTCTCTAAGGGCGAATCGGACTCGCGTATCCGTAAGCCCGTGGCTAAGAAGAAGATCAAGCTGCTCACGTCGACGGTGCTGCACTGGGAGGATGGCTCGGACGAGACCACCTACGACCACTGGATGAACGGCGCTATCAAGAACAACTACACGCGCGAGGTCGCCCAGAAGATTTGGGACGATGTTCTCGAGTTCGCGTCCTACGCCTTCAACAAGTCGCACTCCGCCGGCTACGCCATCCTGGTTATGCAGACGGCGTGGCTCAAGGCACACTATCCGCACGAATACATGGCGGCCGTTCTGACGTCCTATACGGGCAAAACCGACAAGATCGTGCACTACGTCTCGGCATGCCGTCACGACGGCATCCCCGTGCTTTCGCCAGATGTCAACGAGTCCGGTACCGAGTTCACGGCTACCAAGGAGGGCGTGCGTTTTGGTCTGGCCGGCATTCGCGGCGTGGGCACCGGCGTGGCGCAGGCGATCATTGCCGAGCGCGAGGCGGGCGGCCCGTTTAAGACGCTGCACGACTTTGTCGAGCGCGTGGACTCGAGCCAGGCAAACCGTCGCGTGATCGAATCGCTCATCAAGGCAGGCGCCTTCGACTCCACGGGGTATCCGCGTCGCCAGATGATGCACTTTGTGGACAAGAACAACCCCGAGAACATCATCGACGCCGCGGTAAAGCGCCAGAAGGATCGCGCGAGCGGCCAGACGTCGTTCTTCGATATGTTTGGCGACGTTGAGGGCTCGGGCTTCGAGGTCAGCGTGCCCGATCCGGATGGCCAGGAATGGGACCGCCACCTCAAGCTGAGCCAGGAGAAAGAGGTTCTGGGCATCTATGTCTCGGACCACCCGCTGCGCCCGTTTGAGTATGCGCTAGCCAAGGCGCGCGACTTTTCGTTCTCGCAGATCGACACCGGCTACGAAGTTCAGAATCCTACGGGCGGCACCATCAACCAGGAGATTCCCGAGGGTAAGGCGCTGTGGTGGGCCGGCATGGTCTCGAGCGTGTCCAAGCGCGTGACCAAAAACGGCGACCCCATGGGCATCGTGCAGCTCGAGGACATGGAAGGCGAGGCCACCGTCGTCGTGTTCCCCAAGACCTACAAGGAGGCCGAGGGGTACCTGTACGGCGAGGTCGATCCCGAGACCGGTGCACAGCTGTCCGATGCGTTTGTGCGCATTAAGGGCAAGCTCGAGCGCTCGGACCGCGGCGACCAGATCATCGCGCAGGAGATCGTGCCGCTGGAGCTCAACGAGGAGAACAACAAGCCCAAGGTGTTTGAGGTTATGGTGCCCAACAGCCGCTTTAGCCAGGGCAATATGGCGCGCCTGGCCACGGTGCTCACCACCAACCCGGGCGGCGATCGCGTGGAGATCTTTATCGAGCAGGTGGACGGGCGCGTGCTGCGCGCCGAGGTGCCTGCCAAGGTCAACGCGCGCTCGATTCCGCTGCTGGCCGAGGCCAAGGCCATCGTGGGCAACCAGGGTCGCGTGACGGTGATCTAAGCTACCCCGGGTGAGATTGGAGGAAGTGATGGCACAGGGGACGTTTGTGCAGGCGCTTCGGAAAGAGGCGGCGCTGAGCGGCACCTTTATGAAGGGGCGCTCGCTCATGCTCAACGGCGCCGTGCTGTCGATTGAGGACAGCGGCTCGCGCTTTTCCAAAAACGTGACGGTCGAGGGCTCGGTGCGCGGCTCGCGCGGCGACCTGTACAAGACGCGCGTGGCGCTCGACATGGACGAGCATGAGGTGATCGACTACGACTGCGATTGCCCCGCTGCCTATCGCTATCCCGGCATGTGCAAGCACGCCATCGCCACGGCGCTGGCGTATCTGGACGCAAGCGGCACAGAGCCCGTCGAGGGCCTGCGCACGCCGGTCCGCACGTTTACGGCGCAGCCGAAACAGCCCGCGCGCACCGCGCCCAAAGCGCCGGCCGTCAACCCCAACTTTCCCTTCCCGGCGCCCGTCCCCACGAGCCCGAGCCTTGTGGCGGCGCTTTCCGATCTTTCGGACGCGCGCATGGATGAGCTGGCGAGCATGCGCCGCAAGCTTGCCGGTGCCGTTGATCCCGACGCTCCCAAAGCGGCGTTGGAGCCCTCGTTGGTGCCGTACTACAATCCGCTGTTCGCTGACCGCTTTAGCTGGGCGCTCGAGTTCCGCATTCGCTGTGGATCGGTGTCCTACGTGGTCAAGGACATCGACGGCATGGCCGATGCCTACGTGCGCGGCGGCACGTTCTCCTATGGCAAGAAGCTCACGTTTGTCCATTCACCTGAGGCCTTTGACGAAACATCGGCAAAGCTGCTCAACCTTGTTGCGACGACAGTTGCCTATCTCGATGACATCACAAGCTCGCGTTCGGCGTCGTACGACTTTGCCCGCAGCGGTTTTGTTGCCGAGCGTCAGTTGCCGCTGTCCGAGCATAGCATCGTATATGTGCTGGACCTGCTGCGCGGCCAGACCATCTCCTTTGAGCCCGCCTGGTCGCGGGGGATGACGACGCATCGCACCTACGACGTGGCGGTTGAGCTGTCTCCGCAAGGGGAGGACGGGGCATCCGCTAAGCGCCCACCGCTGCTTGCCGCCAAAATCGCGCCGGCGGCCGGTGGCAGCTATGATCTGCGCCTGCCGGCCGATGCATACTGCTTTGCTTCGGACGACGTTGCCTATCTGGTCGACACCCGCCGTGCGCGCCGCACCGATGTGGCGTTTGCTCAGCACGCGGCGCCGTTCCTATCACGCTTGCTGCCCTGTCGCACGCCGGTCCATATTGCCGCCGAGCAGGTGGGCGAATTCTGCCGCATGGCACTGCCCATTTTGCGCGACTACACCGATCTTACCGCTCCCGCCGTGCTCGACACCGTGGCGCCCGAGCCGAGCTTTGCCATGGCGATCGGCGTCGACGATGGGCTCGTGACCTGCAAAATTACGGTTACCTACGGCGACTGGTCGGCAGATCTCTTTAGCCTGGGCGCTCCGGGCAGCCCCTTCGAAGAGCGGCGCCCGGGCGTGCCGCCGCGCGACGAGGTGGCAGAGTTTCGCGTTATGGATACGGCGGCCCTGTACTTCGATTTCTACGAGGGCGGTCTGGCGTTTGAGGAGCGCGATGACGCCCGCTTGTTCTGCCTGCTGACCGAGGGCCTGTCCGCCCTGTCCGAACTGGGTGAGGTCATGCTCAGCGACCGTCTGCGCCAGATCTCGGTCCGCCCCGCGCCCAAGCTCTCGGTTCGTGCGACCGCTAAGAGCAATCTGCTCGATGTCGAGCTGGGCGCGAGCGGGCTTTCGGCCGCGGACCTTGCCGTCTATCTCGATTCGTACAAGCGCCATCAAACGTTCGCGCGCCTTACGTCCGGCGACATCATTCGCCTGGACGAGGGGGCGCGCGCCGCGTTTGGCCTTGCCGAGGACCTGGGTGTCGATGCCGTCGACCTGCTCGACGGCGTGTCGCTTCCCGCGTCGAGCACCCTGTTCGTCGACAGCATGCTCGCACGCACGCCGGCGCTCGAGGCCGATCGCGACGCTGCGTTCCGCCGTACCGTCGAGCGCCTGGACACGCTCGGCAAGATGGACTTTACGGTGCCGGCATCGCTCAAGGCAACGATGCGCGGCTACCAGGTCGACGGATACCAGTGGCTCGGCTCGCTCGAACACCTGGGCCTTGGCGGCATCTTGGCCGACGACATGGGCCTGGGCAAAACGCTCCAGATGATTGCGCATATTCTGGCGCGCGTGGAGGCGGGGGACACCAAGCCCACGCTCGTGGTATGCCCGGCCTCACTCGTGTACAACTGGACTGCCGAGCTGGAGCGCTTTGCCCCGTCGCTCGATGTGTGCGCCATTGTGGGTGCCAAGGCTCAACGCCGCATGCAAATTTCCGGCGTGGCCGAGCATAGCGTGGTCGTGACGTCGTATGACCTTATGCGGCGCGATATCGACGAGTACGTCGAGCAGGATTTTGCCCGCGTGGTGCTCGATGAGGCACAGTACATTAAAAATCCGCTCACGCAGGTGGCGCGCGCCGCCAAGCGACTGCCTGCCGGCGTGCGCTTTGCCCTGACGGGCACGCCCATCGAAAACCGCTTGTCCGAGCTCTGGAGCATCTTCGACTTTTTGATGCCGGGCCTGCTTGGTACGCGCGAGTCGTTTGCCAAGCGTTTCGAAAGTCCGGTCGAGCACGCCGAGGGGGACAGCGCCGCTCGCCTGCAGGCGCTCGTGTCGCCGTTTGTGCTGCGCCGCGTTAAGGAAGACGTGGTGGCCGATCTGCCCGAGAAGATCGAGGACACCGTCTTGGCTCGGCTCACCGGCGAGCAGAGCAAGCTCTACCTGGCCAACCAGGACCGCATCGCCCAGCAGGTACAGCATCGTGAGGCATCCGAGTTTAAGAAAGACAAGCTCAAGGTGCTCGCCGAGCTCACCAAGCTGCGCCAGATCTGCTGCGACCCGCATCTACACTACGAGGACTACAAGGCGGGGAGCGCCAAGCTCGACGCTTGCATGGAGCTCGTGCACGGTGCGCTCGACGGCGGGCACCACATTCTGCTGTTCAGCCAGTTCACGGGCATGCTCGATATCATTGGCAAGCGCCTGGCCAAGGAGGACATCGGCTTTCTTAAGCTCACAGGCGCTTCGTCCAAGGAGAGCCGCGCCAAAATGGTCGCGCAGTTCCAGGCGGGCGAGGTGCCGGTCTTTTTGATCTCGCTCAAGGCGGGCGGCGTGGGCCTCAACCTGACGGCGGCCGACGTGGTCATCCACTACGACCCGTGGTGGAACGTGGCCGCGCAGGACCAGGCGACCGACCGCGCGCACCGTATTGGCCAGCAACATACCGTGACCGTGTACAAGCTCATCGCCAAGGACACGATCGAGGAACGCATCATGCAGATGCAGGAGTCCAAGCGCGACCTGGTCAACAGCGTGCTCGGCGGCGACGGCATCTCGTCGGCGCTGTTTACCCGCGAAGATGTTCTGGCGCTGCTGGGCGGCGACGGGCGCTAACCCGCTCGGGTGGGGCCGCCAGGGCGGATAGCGCACGCTGCCCCATCGTCCCCGCCCGTTATGTGTTCATTTGCAATGCCGTGGATGGTTTGTCTGCCTTTGGGCATAAGAACCATCAAGAACATTGGCACGTCAGCAAAGGAGAACATCATGGCGAAATTCTTTAAGGACCCCGACGGTAAGCTCATTGCCGCCCTTGGCAACGACGTTGCAACCCCTGCCGGTTGCACGGAACTGACCGCAAACACTGAGGACGCGGCGCACGAGAAGCACGTGCCTGTTGTCGAGACCGAGCGCGACGGTCACGTGATTCGCGCACGCGTTGGCTCGGTCGAGCACCCCAGCCTGCCCGAGCACTATATTGAGTGGATCGCCCTTGAGGCCGAGGGCCGCTTAGAGGTCCATTACCTTGAGCCCGGTATGAAGCCCGCGACGTTTTTTGCCGGCGGTTCCAAGACCGGTACCGTCTATGCCTACTGCAACCTGCACGGGCTGTGGTCCGCGACGTTCTAGGAGCGCGCCCCCGCTCGGGGTATCATAGCTAGCATATGCACATGCGAGCGCCGACTGCATCATGCGGCCGGCGCTTTTACTACGATTTCGATGGTTTACGACGGAAAGGGCTGAGCCATGAAGCTCGCGCTTGCACAGATCGATATGCGCCTGGGTGATATTGAGGGCATTTGCGGCCGCATCGAGGACCAGGCTCGTCTGGCCCACGAGCGCGGGGCGCGCGTGCTGTGCGTTCCGGCTCCGCTCTTTATGGGCGCCATGCCCGGTGGCCTGGTGGGCGCTGCCGACTTTGAGCACGACATGCTTGCCGGCTTGACTGGTGTCGCCGAGCGCATCCAGGAGCTTGACATGATCTGCATCGTGCCCGCGGCGGTTTCGTTTGAGGGTCAGCCGCTGCTCGACTACATGATGCTCAAGGACGGTCATGTGGTGCCGGCGCGTTCGAGCATTGCCCTGCAGCGTGGCGAGAACAACGACACGCGTTGGGCGCCGCCGGTGTTCGACGTGGACGGCGTGCGCATCGCCGTGATTTTTGACTTGGACCGCGAACTCGAGATGTTGCCGACCGGTGTTGACCTCATTGCGTATTTCCAATTCAATGCGTTTGACATGACCGACCGCGAGACTGCCGCCATTGCCGCCGTTCGCAGCGGCGCCTACCGCAAGATCGCATCCAAGCGCAGCGTGTGGTTTGCCTGTATGGCGCCGGTCGGTGCCTATGACGAGTCGGTGTATACCGGCGGTTCGTTTGTGCTCGACGACTGCGGTCGCGTGGTGGCCCAGGCGCCGTGTTTTGAGGAGAGCCTGCTGGTTCAGGAGATTCAGCGCGGTGTGATGCTCGATGCCCTGGAAGATCACGAACTGCCCGAGTTCCGTTTCGAGGAGTGGCTGTGGCAGGCGCTGGTGCTCGCCGTGCGCGACAACGCCCGAGCCCACGGTGCGTCGCGTGCTGTGGTGGCGCTCGAGGGCGACTTGCCGTCGTCCCTGCTGGCGGCGCTGGCCGTCGACGCTCTGGGCCCGCGTAATGTGATTGGCCTGGTGCTGGGGCGCAACCGTATCTTTACGCCGGCGCAGGAAGAGGCCGAGGCTGCCCGCTGTGCCGCCGTCCGCGCCATCGCCGAGCGTCTGCACATTCGCACCGTCGAGCGCGATGCACCGGATGCGGCGCGTGTGCTCGATCGCGACGTGTCGGCGGGCGATGCCGAGCGTCTGCGCTCGCGCACGCTGGGCCTCATGCTGGAGGACACGGCGCTCGAGCTGGGTGCGATGGCGCTGAGCCCGCTGTCCAAAACCGAGTACGCGCTGGCGGCGCCGGCGCTTTGCGGCGGCTACCAGGGCGATTACGCGCCCTTTGGCGATGTGTACCTGTCGATGCTTGAGTTTGTGGCGCGTGTGCGCAACCGCGCGTCTGCCGTGGTGCCCCAAGAGCTCGTGACGCTCAACGCGGTGGAAGATTGTATGGAGCGAGTGCTGGCGCAGGCGCTCTCGACGCTCGACGGTCCGGTCGATATGCTCGACCGCGCGGCACAGCTGCTCGGCGGGCTTGAGCCGGGTGAGGTCGATGGCGCGCTCGAGGCGCACGTGGACCGCAATCGATCTTTCGACGACATCCCGATGGCCGCTGGCAAGCCTGAGGCCTGCTCGCTGCTGCTGATGCTCGTGCGTCAGGGCGAGGCCGCCCGCCGCATGCTGCCGACGGCGTCGATCGTCTCAGCCCGTTCGTTTGTCGAGCGCGCCTGGCCGTACATGCTCGCGTGGTCCGACCTGGGGCTTAACGGCAAGGAGCGCATGACGGTTGATTCGCTGGCGCGCGCCGAGGTGCGTCGCTTTGCCGACGACGATACGAGTGACCGTATGCGCGGTGAGATGATGGGCATTTTGGGTGAGCTGCTGGGTATTTCGCCCGAGCAGATGGAGGAGCTGCGCTCTGAGGACGGTCAGCGTCGTTTGCACGAGGGCATGAAAAAGTTCGAGGGCGAGGTTCAGGACGCCATCGATAAGATGATGGGCGGCCAGGGTGGCCCGCAGGGTGGGCCCCAGGGCGGACCGATGCCGCATCCGCCGGTGGATCCCCGTCAGTTTCCTTTTTTCTCGCAGAACTAACTATGGGATAGGGCCAAGGTTACGCGGTTTTACCAAACCGCGTAACGAGTCGACGCTGCGCGAGCCCCTGCCGGGCAATCTGCTGCTCAAACCGTCGCTTGCGTACAGAAGTACGCGGCGCTCCTCTTTCGCGACACCTTGCCACGGCAGGGACTCGCTCGCTGACTTATGCTCAACCTATGGTTCAACCTTGCTTGCTAGATACGGTCGCTGTTGTGTTATTCTAGAACAGACGTTCGTGAATGATGCTCGGGGCCTTGCCTTGTGCTGTACTTGTGACGAGGGGAGGTTGGCTTGGTCATTTTGGGTATCGACCCCGGTTTGGCTCATACGGGTTGGGGGATTATCGAGGAGCGGCGTGGCGAGGTTCGCTGCCGTGCCTATGGCTGCATCGAGACCAGTGCCGGAAGTCCGCTCGCGGTGCGCCTGTCGCATATCGCCCATGACCTTAAGGATGTCGTCGAGCGTTATCGACCCGACACGGCTGCTGTCGAGAGCATCTACTTTGGCGCCAACGTTCGTTCGGCCATCCCCACGGCACATGCCCGCGGCGCTGCGCTTGTGGCGCTTTCGGAGTGTGCGCTCGAGATTGGCGAGTACACGCCCATGCAGATCAAACAGGCTGTGGTGGGCACCGGCGCCGCGGACAAGCGGCAGGTCGCCTACATGGTACGCACGCTCACGCAGCTCGACCACGACCCGCATCCCGACCATGCCGCCGATGCCCTGGCCTGCGCCATCTGCCATGTAAACCTCAGCCGCACCCGCGCCCTCACCGGTGGCGAGTTCTATCAACAGAGAGGAACCGGATACTGATGATTTCCCAGCTCCACGGAACGCTTGTCGAGGCCACGATGAGCTCTGCTGTCGTCGATGTGTCGGGCGTTGGCTTTGAGCTCGGCATCTCGGGCAGCACTGCGGCCACGTTGCCGACGCCCGGCGGCGAGGTCCGCCTCTACACGCGTATGCAGGTGCGCGAGGATGCCATGACACTTTTCGGTTTTTCCTCAAAGGATGAGCGCACGATGTTCGACCGGCTCGTGTCCGTCTCGGGCGTTGGCCCGCGCTTGGCGCTCGCCGTGCTTTCCACCTATACCGTGGGGCAGCTGTATTCGCTGGTGATGGCCGAGGACGACAAGGGCATGGCCAAGGTACCCGGTGTGGGCAAAAAGACAGCTCAGCGCCTGATCCTGGAACTCAAGAGTACCTTTGCCAAGGACAAGGGCTTTGTGCCGGTCGACGTGATTCCCAGCCAGGTTGCGATGCCGGTTCCCGCCGCCGCTCCTTCGGCGATCGATGACGCCCGCGCGGCACTCCTTTCCATGGGCTTTAGTCCGCAGGAGACCGATGTTGCCCTGAGCGGGTATGATGGGCAGAATATGCGTGTCGAGGATCTGCTCGGCGCGGCGCTTAAGCGACTCGGAATGGATGCGTGATGTGGGAAGCCGATGACTCTCAGGACCTGTGGGCGACGCCCGGCAACTCGCCGGCGGCATCCATGGCGCACGGCGAGCGCATGGTGGGCTCGGAGCTGACGGCCGAGGACCTCGATGTCGACCGCACTTTGCGCCCCCAGCGCCTGGACGATTACTGTGGCCAGGAGCACATCAAGCAGAGCCTGCGCGTGTTGATCGAAGCGGCGCAGAGCCGTGGCGAGACGCTCGACCACGTGATTTTCTCGGGTCCTCCGGGTCTGGGCAAGACCACGCTGGCCACCGTTATCGCCAACGAGCTGGGCGCTCAGATCAAGACGACGAGTGGTCCGGCCATCGCGCGCACCGGCGACCTGGCGGCTATCCTTACCAACCTGCAGCCGGGTGACGTGCTGTTTATCGACGAGATCCACCGTCTCAACCGTTCGGTCGAGGAGGTCCTGTACCCCGCGATGGAGGACTTTGCCCTCGATATCGTGATTGGCAAGGGTCCGGCGGCGCGCTCGATTCGCCTGGATATTCCCAAGTTTACGTTGGTAGCGGCAACGACCCGCTCAGGCATGTTGACAGGCCCGTTGCGCGACCGCTTTGGCATTTCATATCGCCTGGATTATTACACGGTCGAGGAGCTCGCGCAGATTGTGACGCGCTCGGCGACTATCCTGGGCGTGACGATCGACCATCCCAGTGCGCTCGAGATCGGCTCGCGTTCGCGCGGCACGCCACGTCTTGCCAACCGCCTGCTCAAGCGCGTGCGCGATTACGCCCAGGTTCGCGGCAACGGCCCCATCGAGCTCGATATCTGTCGCCAGGCGCTCGAGTTCTTCGAGATCGATGAGCTCGGTCTGGACTGGATGGATATTCGCATTTTGGAGACGCTCGCTAAGACGTTCTCCGGTCGCGCCGTGGGACTTACGACCCTTGCCAGCGCGGTGGGCGAGGACCCGGGCACGCTCGAGGATGTCTATGAGCCCTATCTGCTGCAGTGCGGGTTGATGATTCGTACGCCGCAGGGCCGTCAGGCAACCCTTCGCACCTTTGAGCACCTGGGGATTGAATCTACCGTTTAGGGCGCTTTGTTTTGGCGGGCTGTTGGGCTATCGCTGGGCATCGGGTAAACATATCGCCGTTCATCGGTTATGGGCGTTTTACTATTGCGCGCCCGTGCTATGCTGAATTGGTCTTTTTCTCATTCGGTAACGAAAGGACCGCCCATGCCTACTGACATCGAAATCGCACGTTCTGTCACGCCGCTGCCTATTACCGAGGTGGCCAAGAACGCCGGCGTCGACGTTAAGCACCTTATTCCGTACGGCTTCGACAAGGCTAAGGTCGACTATTCACTGCTCAACGAGCCGACTGACCACCAGGCCAAGCTCGTCCTCGTGACTGCCATCAACCCCACACCCGCTGGCGAGGGTAAGACCACCACGACCATCGGTCTGGCCGATGGCTTGCGCCGACGCGGCGTCAAGAGTGCCGTGGCCCTGCGCGAGCCTTCGCTCGGCCCCGTCTTTGGCGTTAAGGGCGGCGCTGCCGGCGGCGGCTGGGCTCAGGTCATCCCCATGGAGGATATCAACCTGCACTTTACCGGTGACTTCCATGCTATCGGCGCCGCCAATAACCTGCTGGCCGCCATGCTCGACAACCATATTCAGCAGGGCAATCAGCTCGGTATTGACGTTAAGCGCATCACTTGGAAGCGCGTCGTCGATATGAACGACCGTCAGCTGCGCCACGTCATCGACGGTATTGGTGGTAAGGCCCAGGGCGTGCCGCGCGAGGACGGCTTCGATATCACCGTCGCCTCCGAGGTCATGGCAATCCTGTGCCTGTCTACAAGCATTAACGACCTCAAGGAGCGCCTGGGCGAGATCGTCGTCGGCTACAGCTTTGCCGGCGAGCCCGTCCGCGCCCGCGACCTTAAGGCCCAGGGTGCCATGGCCGCGTTGCTTAAGGACGCGCTCAAGCCCAACTTGGTGCAAACGCTCGAGGGCACGCCTGCGTTTGTCCACGGCGGCCCCTTCGCCAACATTGCCCACGGCTGCAACTCTATCATGGCCACGCGTATGGCGATGCGCTTTGGCGATGTCGCTATTACCGAGGCCGGCTTCGGTGCCGATCTGGGTGCCGAGAAGTTCCTCGACATTAAGTGTCGCATGACGGGCATTCGCCCCAGCGCTGTTGTGGTCGTCGCCACTGCCCGCGCGCTTAAGTACAACGGTGGCGTCGCCAAGGCCGACCTCAACGAGGAGAACCTCGAGGCACTCAAGGCCGGCATGCCCAACCTGCTGCGTCACGTCGACAACATCCAGAACGTTTATGGTCTGCCCTGCGTAGTCGCCATCAACCGCTTCCCGACGGACACCGAGGCCGAGCTTGCGCTCATCGAGTCCGAGTGTCAGAAGCTCGGCGTCAACGTTAAGCTTTCCGAGGTCTGGGCCAAGGGCGGCGAGGGCGCGCTCGAGCTTGCCGATGAGGTCATGCGTCTGATTGAGCAGCCGAGCGAGCTCAAGTTTGCCTATGAGGACGGCGCCGATGTGGCCGACGCTCTTGAGGCCATTGCCACCAAGGTCTACCGCGCCGACGGTGTTGACTTTACGCCGGCCGCCAAGCGCCAGCTCGCCGAGCTGCGCGAGAACGGCTTTGGCAACCTGCCGGTGTGCGTGGCCAAGACGCAGTACAGCTTTAGCGACAACGCCAAGGCCCTGGGCGCTCCCGAGAACTTCCGCATCACGGTGCGCGAGCTCAAGGTTTCCGCCGGTGCCCACTTTGTGGTCGCACTGACTGGCAGTGTTCTGACCATGCCGGGCTTGCCCAAGGTCCCCGCGGCTGAGAACATCGACGTCGACAGCGACGGCAACATCACCGGCCTGTTCTAAGCCTGTTGCCCCTAGCTGCCTGCCCGCCCCGCCGTGCCCCCAAGGCCCGGCGGGGCTTTTTTATCCTTAGGCCCGCGCATGTCTTGTAGATACCGACGGGCTCTGCCCATCATAGGCTTTTGCGCGGGTAGAATGCATGGATAACTTGATGCTCACGCGCGACGGAAAGGAATCGTTGCATGGATCAGGACAAGACAACCGTGATGGGCGGCTACGGTTCCGCGCAGGCTGGCGATAGCGCCGATGCGACCCGCGTTGTTCCCAACCTCGGTTATACCGACCCCGCCGCGACGCAGCCTTCTGCCGAGCCCACCCGGGTTATGGGCTATGGCGACACGGCGCAGGATTCTTACGCTACATCTTCGCAAGGCCCCTATGGCAACGCAGCTCCGGATCCGTTTGATTACGCGCCGCAGGATTCTTATGCTGCCTCGACGCCGAATCCCTATGACAACCTGCCGCAGAATCCCATTCCGCAGCCTCAGCAGACGACGTATATGCCTCGCACGGCGCAGCCTCGCTACGAGTCGCGCGAGCCGTATCGCGAGTACCCCAAGTCGATTCCGCAATATGGCGAGGACGAGGAGAAGAAGCCGTCGCGTTCGTCGAGCGTGATCAAGAAGATCCTCATCGTACTGGCGATCTTCTTTGCGCTGTCGGTTGTGTTTGCCATCGTGTCGGGCATGCTTAACAAGCGAGGGAGTTCAACGGCCGATGCCACTGTTGAGCAAACCGAGTCCGCCTCGTCTAGCACCGTCGATCTGAGCGATATCCCGGGGCAGTACTGGTCCAACGCCAAGAAGCTCCTTAAGTCGCGCGGCGCCGATCTTTCGAATGCCGTGGTCCTGACTGATGATGGCTCAACGCCCGTCGTCGATGCCAACTGGATCGTTACTTCTGCTTACTATAACGACAGCGGCAACCTCGAAATTCAGCTCACGCACAAGAACAGCTCGGGCAACTCGTCCGACGGCCAAAGCGGTACCGACGGCTCGAGCTCCAATACGCTGGAGGACTTGAGCAACAAGGCACAGGAGCTTGGGGATAAGGCCCAAGAGCTGGGTGATACGACTCAGAACCTGGGCGACACCGCTCAGAACTTGGGCGACATGGCGACGGATGCCTGGAACGCCCTACAAAACGGCATCTCGGGCGCGCAGGGAAACTAGCGGCCGAGCGGAGCGGGGCTACAGCTGCTCTGCCGGACGGTCGGGCGAGCTAAAGCCCGAGTCAAATGTGACGACGCATGATGCATCGGGCCTGCGCTCGTGCACGATGCGCGTGACGAGCTCCAACAGCTCCTCGTCGGATATGTCAAAGCCGTCGGGACGCACCAGGTCAAACGAAACAAAGCCGTCGTGCTCATGTAAGTCGTGGATGGAGAGCGCGGGGTCGATCTGCGCTACGCCGCGCTTGACCCAGCCGCGCAGGTCGTCGCCGGTGGTGGCGATGGGGTCGCAGTGCAGCGTGATGTCGATGCCCATTTGATGCTTGATATCGTGTTCGATGGTGTCCAGGATCTCGTGGTGCTCAAAGGCATCGCCCTCGCCGGGCATTTCCACGTGTGCGCTGGCAAACTGGCGGCCGGGACCGTAGTCGTGCACCATGAGGTCGTGTGTGCCCAAGACCTGGGGGTACGACATAATCCTGTCGCGGATTTCCTGGACGAGCTTGGGGTCGGGCGCTTGTCCCAACAGCGGGCTGATGGCGTCGCGCACCAGGCCCATGCCGCTGATGCAAATGAAGATACCCACGCCCAGGCCCGCCCAGCCGTCGAGGTCAAAGCCTGTCGCTTGCGAAATAAGCGCCGCCGCCAAGACCGAGCCCGAGGTGATGACATCGTTCTTGGAGTCCTGTGCCGTGGCGATGAGCGTCTCCGAGTCGATGTGGTCGCCCAGCGTGCGGTTGAACGCAGCCATCCAGAGCTTAACGAGCATGGACGTAGCCAGTGCCGCAAGGGAAACGAGCGTGTAGGCGGTGGGGGAGGGCTTGATAATCTTGGTAATGGACTCGAGCACCAGGTTGATGCCAACGGCGCAAACGAGGACGGCGACAACCAAGCCAGCGAGGTATTCGTAGCGGCCGTGGCCATAGGGGTGACCTTCGTCGGCTGGGCGGCTGGCAAGTCGGAATCCGAGCAGGCTCACGATGTTGCTCGAGGCGTCGGAGAGGTTGTTGAAGGCGTCGGCGATAAGCGAGACAGAGCCGGCGAGCAGACCCGCGATGCCCTTGGCTAGGCACAGGGTAATGTTGAGGCCAATGCAAATGAGGCTTGCGGCAAAGCCCGCGTTGGTGCGACAAGTTATATCGACCGGCTCGCCCTCACTGCCGGGAACAAGCGTATGTACCAGCCGATTTACAAATAGCATAACGATCGTCCTCACAATCATGGTTAAGGGGATAGTGTAGCTCGCATGGGTGCACCGTGCGCCGGTGCTCAGAAAATGCAGCAATGGTCTGCTGGAGCTAACGAGCGGCCCTTCTTGTCCGACAGGGTGCTGCATTTTGGGCCACATGGGTATGGGCATGTGCCTGCCTGCTCGACATACTTACTATCGACAGCCCCTGCGTAAAGGAGGACGTATCCATGGACGAGATGTTTGCCATTAAATGCCAAAACTGCGGCGGCCCTATGTACTCACACCAGGCTAAGCGCAGCTTTGAGTGCGCCTATTGCGGCACGGTCGTTCCGTGGCAGGCCGATGCGGGGGAGCCCAAGAGCGCCCTGGGCATTCGCCATGCGCCGCTGACGGTTGTCGATGGACTGCTTGAGCTCACCCATGTGTCGCAGCTCGAGCGCCCGGAGGACCCGGACTGGTACTTCTTCAATTCGCACTGGCGCAATCAGTCGGTTCTGGAGCATCTGCTGTGGGAGGACCGCGGCACGGCGCAGGAGTTCCAAGAGGCCACGCACGTGAGCATTCCCTGCCCCTTCTGCGGCGCGTCCTTTGAGGGGTCATCGATCCAGCGCGTGTTTGAGTGCCCGTCCTGCGGCAACAAGATCGGCATTGCCGACCTGCTCAAGCCCGGTACGTTTAGCAAACGTCTGACCATGGGCGTGGGTGCGGAGTATGTGCCGGAGCAGGGTATTCCCTGCGAAATCTCACCGCAGCAGGCACGTGCCAACGCACTGCAGCTGGTGCGCCAGTACCCGGATGCCTTTGCCGGGCACGAGGTGGAAGACGCAATCCAAAACGACATGATGCTCTTCTATTTCCCCATGGCGCTGGCGGACCTGCGTATGATGGCGAGCTTCCCGGGCAAGGGCCTGAGCAAGGAAACCCTGGTGTACTACGAGGTGCTCGACTGGGCGTATCCGCGGGCAAACTATCTGGATGTTCGCCTTATGGGCATTTTGGAGCCGTGGGACTTTGCCAAGGTTGGGCCGTTTGACCCGGCCATGCAGGAAGGTGACTTTCGCGTTGTCTCCGTCGATGCGTCTACCAAGGACCAGGTGGTCATTGATAAGTTGGCGCTCGACATTGTCGGCAACGATGCCGAGGCAGTGCTTGGGCTCAATAAAAAGAGCATCCGAACCTGGGCGCGCAAGGCCCGCAAGCATAAGGACGGTCTGGTGATGGTGCCGGTCTACTTTGTCGATCGTCCGGCGACGGACAGCCGCGACGGCGAGCAAGTGCGCATCGCTGTGAACGGCCAGACGGGCCGCGCGGCCGCGGTGGTGTTTAGCGACAAGCGCGAGACGCATGTGGTGGCACCGCTCAACCCGAGCCTGCATCTGTCCGGCGAGAGCACCGTGCACGCCACGCCCATCGAGGTCAAATACGTTAAGTCGCCGTTTCTGTACCAGATCGTGCGCCGTGGAGGCGGCGAGCAGCAGCATCAGGTGGCAGCGGTCGCCGAGGGTTCTTACCGAGAAGAAAAGCCCAAACGCAAGGGATTGTTCGCTGCGATTTTTGGTAAGTAGGGGAGTGGTGCCGGGGCGTCGGGCTGCATCGCAAGGTCATGAGACGAACTTAAGACTGCTGGGAACGTGCTACCATTGCCGATAGCCTTAATCTTGTAAGAAGCGGAGGCCAGATTATGGGTTTTGCGGATCAGCAGCTTCAGCTTCAGGTACCGTATTCTCCTGACGACACGTTTAATGCCTTGAAGGCAGCTATGGAAAAGCTGCCTAAAGTAAAAGTTGATAGTGCATCGCCCACAACAAGAACAGTTGCAGCCGAGATTGGTATGAGCCTTTGGTCTTGGGGCGAAAATATCAGTATTTCGGTTGTTCCAGTTGAAGGCGGATCTGGCGTTACTGTCAAGTCGTCATCTAAGGTCAGGGCAAACGTATTAAACGGGGGCAAAAATGCAAAGAATATTGCCAAGATAGTCGATGCCCTATCGAAGGAGCTCGAGCGGTATCCGCAGGTTTCACAGACTATTGAGACGCTGGCGGATAGTGGTTGATGTAGTTGCAAGGCTTGAGAGGCTTGCAGCACTGCGTGAGAGTGGAGTACTTACCGAGGAAGAGTTTGCTGCAGAAAAGGCAATAATCCTTTCGTAATCAGACACGATGGTTGGATTTGCATTCTATTATTGAACTTGTTTATACCAGGCTGAAAACATCGTGTGTAATAAAGGTGCGTAGTAGCCTCGTCTTGATTGGCGGATGTAAATAAACGGTGGAACGGCTGTAAAAGAGCCTTGCCACTGGGTAAAATCAGGATGTGCCGCGGAACCCGCTCCTCAGTCGGTCAACTTTGGAAGCGCGGGCAACGCAGGTACTATCGTCTAAAGGGCCGGGTGCGACCGGCCCTTTGCATGACTCCCTTCGCTATCCGTTACTGCTTATATTCCCGCCAGATCGAGTAGAGGTTCCGGACGATGCCGGTTACATACATCGAGAGGCGCAGGATTTCAAGAAACAAGTTCATAGGCTTCACCCCAATCGGAGATCGGAGCGTTGCCCGCAGGCGGATTCCGCGGCAGTCGTAATTCTACCTCACAGGCCGCGGCGGGAGACATCCTACCCGCCCCATGGCTTGGAGCAGTGTCGATCTAACGGGCAATCAAGCCTCTAGTTCTCTTTGAATTGAGCAAGCATCTGCCCGAAGAAGCTTAGTTCGGATGGCTCATAAATGATCGAACCGCCGTCCGCGGTCCTGTAGACCCCGCAGGGGAGGTAACGCCCGTCGGGGAGGACATAGAGGCTGGTTTCCTCCTTCAGTCCTACTGGAAATAGCGGAATTCCGTTTTCGTCCACTTGGAACTCGTCTATATTTGCGATCTTCCTCTCCATGATGCCTCCTGCCTTATTTCTTGAATGGCGCCTTAAAACAGGCAGCTCTCAATCAGCTCTTTGCCGCGCAGAGTGTCGATCCACTCCTGTGGGATGGCTTTGAGACCGTATGCCGTGCCGGCGAGGGCGCCGGCGACGGCTGCGGTGGTGTCGGTGTCGTCGCCTAGGTTGACGGCGGCAAGCACGCAATCTTCGTAGCTGTTAGTGTTGACGAAACACCAGGTGGCTGCCTTAAGCGTGTCGCGCACGAAGCCACCCGACCTGATCTCCTGCTCAGGCACGCCTTTCAGATGGAGCGCCCACGAGGGGAGCACGTCGTTCATCACATCCCTCATCAGCTCGACAAATATGATGCATGCGTCGGTCGACGTTCTGTGGGCGTGCGTAATCGCGGAGACCTTGCTGACCTCTTCGTCTGTCGCATCGGTGAACGCCAGGGGAGCGATGCGCATGAGCGAGCCGTTGCCGTTGTCGCGCTCGCTAGAGCCTCACTGCTACCCTTGCGCTTCGCCATTAGTCGCTTCGTTGATGGCGCGGTACTCGGCACTCAGCTCGCGCGCCAGCTCTTCCTTGCTTGGAAGATACGGCAGGTATTTGGCGGCAAACACTTGGTCGTTGTCTTCGGGCAGCGTGTACTCGACGATCGAATCGCTTTTGTCCGCGCAGAGCACGATGCCTATGGGCGGATTGTCGCCTTCGTTCATGAGCTCGCGCGTGTAGTAGTTCACATACATTTGCATCTGGCCCAGGTCCTGGTGCGTAAGATCGTCCGTCTTAAGGTCGATGAGCACGAAGCAGCGCATCAGATAGTTGTAAAACACAAGGTCAATATAGAAATGGCGCCCATCAAAGGTGATGCGCCTTTGGCGCGCCTCGAAAGCGAAACCACGGCCAAGCTCCAGCAGGAACTTCTGAAGATGCGTGATGAGCGCCTGCTCTAGATCGCTCTCGCGAAACGCAGTATCGTCCGAGAAACCTAAAAACTCCAGTACATATGGGTCGCGGATGATATCCTCGGGGCGACGAGCCGGGGCGCTCTTTTGGATTTCCTGGGTGACGGCCTCCTTGTCCTTGCTGGCAAGCAGGCGCTCGCGGAACATGGTGTTGATCTGGCGCTCGAGCTGACGCGTGCTCCAGCGAGAATCGGCACATTCGTTCATGTACCATGTTCGAGTTTCGGGGTCAGGAATGCGTATTAACCTGCGGTAATGTGTCCAGCTCAATTCGGGACGCAGTGAGTCCCGAATTGGAAATGCAAGATGGAACTGACGCATTTTACGCAGCTCTCTTGCTTCAAAACCTTTACCAAAATCTTTGGTAAGTTTGATTGCGAGGGCCTTGAGCAGTGCCTCTCCATACTTGGCGCGCTCCTCTCCGCCCTGCTCATCAACAATGCTCTTGCCGATCTCCCAATACGCCTCAACCATCGCAAAGTTAACGGCGGTATAAGCCTTGTCGCGAGCGGCGTTGAGAATCGAGGAAACCTGCTTGTAAAAACCTTCGGGCACGATTGCCGATTCTCCACGGTTTACCAGTTCGCCCATCACTGTCGCCCCACTTTCCTCTTGTGGAATGCATCTTTATCGCATCTAGTTTAAAGCCTCGCGCGGACACGAATTGCTGTGCTGTCTGGCACCTTCGCATGGGAGCCTTGCGGTGACTAAAATGTGGCCATAGAGGCAGTTTTAGCGAACCCCGCGGGAGTGACACGCATGGATAACAACACTTTGCTACTCCTTCATGACAAAAATAGGGGCACAGAACGGTGTCCTGCGCCCCTCATTAAATCGATGTGTCCAAAAGGGCCGGCTGGCCTAATCGTCAACGTCTCCGTTGTCTTCGCGGTCATTTGCAAGCATTGCTGCGCCGGCGACCGTTGTCGCCATGGTGGCAGCAGCGAGCCCGGCGGCAATGCCGGAACCGTCGCCTGTGTCGGCGAGCTTTCCGCCCGAGCCCTTGCCCTTGTTGCCCTTACCGTTCTTATCAGCGCTGCCCACGTTGGAGCCCGTGCCGCTGCCGGTGCCGCCCGCACTGCTCGAGGCCGCTACGGTAAAGCTTGCTGCTCCATCGCTGGCGAGCGTGTAGTTCTGCGCCGCGTCGCCCAAGAGACCGTTCACGCGCACCCAGTACGTTCCTGCGGCAAATGTTTCGCCCTCGGCCATTGCCGTGCCCGGAGCGCCGTTCGCGTCGCGCACAAACTCGAGCTGGGCCGTGCAGGCATCGGTTTCGAGCTTGCCCTCGAGTGATGCCGCAATCTTGGCGCGCACGTCTTCGCCGGCCTTAAGGCCTTCGAGTCCCTCAAAATGGGGCGTCAGCGCGCGTGGATCGATATCGATGGGCACGGAGCCCCGCAGCTCCGTAACGGTCTCGTTGCCCAAGGCGTCGACATCAACGTATTCGATGGCAAATGCACGGCCCGAGGCTGCTACGTTGAGTACGTTGCTGCTGTCGACGAGGCGGAAATGACCCTCGCCAATGATCTTGCCATCCTGGAGTGAGGCATCGCTCAGCGAGTCGCCGTATGTCATGCGCATACGGGTCGGGAGGTAGTACGAAGCTGTCTGCTTGTGCTGTGCATCGTAATTGCGCTGGTAGATGCTCCGGGCCAGCGCCGCATCAACAAAGTCGGATGCGATGATGCCAATGTGCTTGAGGTAATCTGACTTTGTATCCTCGATGCCGCTGGGATTGATGTACGGGCTCTTGTACAGATGCTCGTTGACTACTCGTGCCGAGGTAAAAGGATTGCCTCCGTGCGACAAGCCCGTGCAGCTGGTGTAGTTGATAGACCAGCAACGCTCCTGGACTTGCACCTTGGCCCTGTCATCGTCCACGACGTCCACCTTGTTGCGCGTGCGCCCGGTCGTTTCCTTCAGCGCATTATCGACCCAGCTGAGCTTGTCGGTTCCCGTGAGTTTGTACTTGTCCTGGGCGTATACCTTGGTGCAATAGGGCTCTTTGTCGCCTGTTTCCCCCGCGGCTTCAAAGCCCCGCGCGTCTTGGACGAGACACATAGTGGTGCTGTCGGAGTGAGCCTTGATCTTGTCATCCCATTCGGTAAGGTCGAGGCCCCACGTATGGCCGCTTGCACTGTTGCCGGCGAGCCTAAATCGACGCAGCAGAACGATCTTTCCGCGCACCTCGCCCAGCGTGGGGACGTGGCTCGACGTGTAGAACAGGTTGGGGTTATCGGCCATAACCTTGGCGAAGGCCGTCGTTATGCTTTCGTCGGTAGCCTCATCGTTGCCGCGCGATGCGAGCATGATGAGCACTTCTGACGGGTTTTCGTTCAAAAACGTTTTGAAGTACCCGATGACATCGGAGAGATGCAGATAGTTCCCGTCTTTTTTGAGTAGGTAGAAAATCCCGTGGTCGATGCCGGGGTCGTCGCCCTTTCCGAGTCGGATATCAAAATAGCGAATGCCTTCGAGCAACTGCGTGGGAATGTAATCCTGCTGGCATTTTACTTGCGAGGATTGGGGCTCAGTGTCGTTGTCCACGCTGCAGGTGCCCGAATCGTGCGTACCCGGGATGCTCAGCTCGTCGAGGTATTTGCTGTCGTCGACGTATTTCATCCAACATGGCCCATCGACGTAGCTGCTGTACGTGATCCAGTCGAGGCTGTTAACCGTGGCATCGTTCTTTTTCATGTCGTAACCGATAAGTTCGAGCTCCCACGGAATGCTCTTACTCTTATGGCAGATCTTATTGTTGTCCTGGTCTTTGCCGTTCGATTCTATTGCCAGGTACTTAATGTCTTTTTTCTCGGTTTCTTTCTCGACCGTGCGGTCTCGGATGATATAGGTTCCGTTTGATTGACGCTCGAACGCAAAAGCGCGGCTGGGCTTGTTGTCATACTCGCCGCCCCATACGTGGATGACCTTTCCATCTTTGTCCGAGTCGTCGTCGACCGACCAAATGCTGTAGCCCGTCTTTTTATGCTCTTCGAAATTGAGCAAGGTGCGGATAGCATACCAGTTTGTATCGTCATTCTTGGTCGTTACGTTCTCAAGGATGAGCTTGCTGGACGTGCCGTCGTTAAATAGGTGGCAGACGTTGCCGCGAACGTTGCCGTCTTGGTTGACGCTCGCGGTGCGAAAATAGCCCGCGGGTCGAAGGCGAATGACGAAATTATGGAGGCTGTCCGACGGTGCGGGCGTGTCGTCTGCAAATGCCGCTCGCAGGGGGAGGCCCGGTGCCGCGGTTTCTGGCAGGCTTGCAAGCGGCGACAGCGCTGCAAGTCCAAGGCCCAGCGTAAACGCTCGGCGACTGATGGCGTGGTGTTCGGTCATAACTCCTCCGTTCGCAGGGTGCGGTTATGCGCTCGTTTTGGACACTATACTGCCCAGATGTTTAAAGGCGTCGGCTTAAATTGTCTGCATGGCGCTATTAATCGGCGGGCGGACGTGTTTGGGTGCTTGCCGTTTTCGTACCGTTGCCACATTTGGGGTGGTTCCGGCGTCCGGCATCCTCGCGTTCGTCAGGTGCCGGCATAAGAAAGGGAGGGTCGGTTTACCGGCCCTCCCTTAGTACGAAACGCTGGGGCACCGTCGCTTGTTTGCGCTGCGCCCGTGTTTCCCGCTGCGCTCGCCAGTTGCTTAGCGCTTGATCTCGATATCGTCGAGCTTGACGTCCATGGCCTCGGTCTTGGCTTCGGCGATGTCGTCGGCAAATTCCAGAGACTTCATCATGGTCTCGACGGCGTCCTTGTGCTCCTCGACGTTGTCGATGCTCACGTATACGCTGCCGCCGCCTGCTTCGGTGAAGTACTCAGTCGTCACGCCGCCCGAGTGTGTATAGGAAGCGTTGCGCCAGGTCTTGCCGTTGTACTTGACGGGATCATTCTCGGTCCACTCAAAGTTGGCCTTCCATTTGGCCTCGTAGTCGAACAGCTCGTCAGCGTTCTTGTCAGAGTCGAAGACGGGGATGAAGCGGTCGCTGGCGTGCTCGCTCTCGGTGAACTTAAACTGGGCCCTATCGGCCGTGTCGCCTGCGACGTCCGTGATTTCGACGCCCTCGGGCACCTCGACCTTAAACCAGATGAAGTCGGTCCTCATATCCACGGCTGGCTTTTCTGCGCCGCCGCCACCGCCACTGCCGGTAGCGCCGCCGCTTCCGCCGCAACCCACCAGGGCAACCGCGGCAAAGAGGCTGATGCAAAGGGTGAGAATCGCAAAGGCCTTCTTTTTCATGGTCGTGTCCTCCTCAATCTGTAACCGCCCATGGATTACCTGCCTTTACTGTACGCGCGGACGGCTCGCTAGGGTGGGCCATGTGTCCCATTCTGGGGGTTGGATTTGCGCCGATAAGTGGCAATATGCGCGGGTGTAAAAGAGGAGAGGGCCGATGCTATCGATCCTCCCCTGGCTGGGCGTCCGATCATTTAATGACTGCGCATGCGATGCTGCGTGCGAGCCCTTAATGCTTGATCTCGACGCTCGAAATCTCGACTTCGCGTGCCTCGGCAACTGCCTTCGCCATGTCATCGGGAAACTCGATGGAGTTGAGGAGCGCCTCGGCTTCTTTCTTATGCAGATCGAAGTTCGAGATGAGAACGTAGACGCTTCCCGGCTCAACGTCGGTAAAGAGGAGGGTTGAGACGCCGCTGTTGTCCTCGTACGTTCCGACGAGCCACGTCCTGCCGTTATACTCGACGGATCCGCCATCCTTCCACTGGAACGTATCCCCCTTCTTTTCCGCCTGGTCGGCGTGGGATTCCTCGGCCGTCAGCGCTTTTTTCCAAACGGGGATAAAGCGATCGGCCGAACCGTTCTCGTCTTCGGGGAAGGTGAGCTGGACCCTGTCGGCATTCTTGCCAGCGGAGTCGCTCACGCCAACGCTCTCGGGTATCTCGACCTTAAACCAGATAAAGTCGGTCTTCTTGGCGACGGGAGCTTTTTCCTTGCCCTCGCTCTTGGATGCGCTGCTGCCCCCGCCTCCGCTTAACGCACTTCCGCCGCAGCCCACAAGGGCGAGTGCGGCAAAGAGGGCGATGCAAAGGGAAAGGATCGATAGGGTCTTTTTCTTCATGGTGGCGTCCTCCTTGTCTGTCGGTGACATCACGGCGCCGCGGGTTGTTGGAGCCGTTGGTGTATGTTGCTATTCGCAAGCGTGGCGGATGTCGTTGTGTGTGGTGCGGCGATACCTCCGTTCTTAGTTTTCGGCCGTTGAGTGGCCGTGCCCCAACGGGTTCCTTACTTATAGATATGCCCCAGCTTGTGCTGCCCGGGAGTCTCGAAAGGTGGGCCATGTGTCCCATGTTTGGGGCAGGCGCATGGGACGGTACGGCTCGGCATCGGCTTTTTCATGTTGCGCAACAGCGCCCTGGGTGGGGGCGTATAGACTTGGCTGTGACAAAAGCTAAACCACGAAAGGTCGAACGATGTTCTGTCAAAAATGGGGACAGCAAGTTCCCGATGGATCGACGTTTTGCACGCATTGCGGGGCGTCGCTTGCGGGTGGCTCCGCGCCGACGCCTACGGGCGCTGGTCCTTCCTCTGCCCCGGGCCTAACCCAATCGATGCCGCCGGTCGCGCCTGCGCCTCAATAGCCCAAGAGCAAGGCGCCGGTCATTATCGCTGTGGCATGTGCTGCTGTGGTCCTCATCGGCGGCGGCACGGTGTTTGCGCTTACGGTGCTCAATGGGTCAAAGAGCTCCGGCACGCAGATTTCGGTGGTCGATACCGGGTCTTCGGACGAGAAAGATTCTTCTGCCAAGAAGAAGAGCGACAAGTCCAAGTCCAAGGAATCCTCGGCGTCCGATGACGAGGCCGTCCCCGGGGACGAGTCGGCATACTACGGTTCGGGCGATTCGGACGATTACCTGACCGACGTGCATACGTACACGAACGACATGCATCCTTATAGCATGTCGATTCCCAACCGTTTTGAGATGGAAGATACTCCCAGCGGCAGCAGCACAAGGTACGAGGATCCGGAGACGGGTTTTGTGATCAGCCTGTCTGGCTACGTCAACATTAACGACGAAACTGCACACGAGATGTTTGTCGATGAGGACACCTCGGGCAAGGCCGACCTCTATACCGCAGAGGGCGACAACTGGTACGTGGTCTCGTGGTGTGAGGACGATACGGTCATTTACGAAAAGACGATCGTCACGGATTCGACGATTGCCACGGCGCATTTGGAGTACTCGACTGCAAACCGCGACATGGGATCGAAGATTATCGACACGCTGCTGCCGACGTTTCAGGTGGACTAGGCGCCCGTGCCTATAGCCGGCAATCGGAAACACCGATAGCCAGAGCTCCTGACAGCCTTTGTCTTATGGGCTAGACTGGCTTGGACAAGATCGATGAATGGGACAACCGCTTCCTGGCGTCGTTGTCCCATTTTTTATTCCGGCGCGGTCCGTGGCGACCGGCGCTCTAGGCAGAGGTGTTTCGATGAGCCAAGAGATGATGGATAAAACCTGTCGCGGTTTTGCCGAGGCGCTTGCCGCGCGCGAGCCGGTTCCCGGCGGCGGCAGCGCCAGCGCGTTTGTGGGAGCACTGGGTGCCTCGCTGTGCGGGATGGTTGCTCGCTATGGCGCGACGAACCCCGCGCTTGCCGATCGCGCAGACGATCTAACGCACGCGTTTGCCCAGGCAGACGAGCTGGCTCAGGAGCTTGTGGGTCTGGTTGCCAAGGACGTTCGTGCGTACGGCCAGGTGTCTGCGGCATACGGTATTCCGCGCGATGATCCGGCTCGACCGGCTGCGATTCAGGATGCACTGCACGTGGCAGCCATGCCGCCGTACCGCATTATGGATGCGTGCGGTCGTGCGCTGGCGCTGCTCGAGGACATGGCCGATAAGGGTTCGCGCCAACTGCTGTCCGATGTGGCGTGCGGCGCCGTATTCTGCCGCGCTGCCATGCAGGGCGCGAGTTTGACGCTCTTTGCGAACACCACGTCTATGAAGGATCGTGCCCGCGCCGAGGAGCTCGAGGCGGCGTGCGATGAACTGCTCGATACGTGGCTGCCGCGCGCCGATGCGCTGGCGCGCCGCGCCGCCGACGCCGCCAGGAAGAGGGGATAGCCATGGCAGAGCTGCTGAAGGGTGCTCCCGTTGCCCGTGCTTTGACTGAGGAACTCGCTGCTCGCTGCGCCGCCCTGCGCGAACGGGGCATCGTGCCGACGCTGGCCATCGTTCGTGTGGGCGAGCGCGAGGACGATCTATCCTACGAGCGTGGCGCCCTCAAGCGCTGCGAGAAGGTCGGCATCGAGGTTCGCCGCGTTTTGCTTCCTGCCGATGTTTCGCAGGACGAGCTGTTGGCGGCCATCGAGGACATCAATGCCGACCCCGCTGTTCATGGCTGCCTGATGTTTCGTCCGTTGCCCGTTGGGCTTGACGAGGATGCAGTTGCCGCGGCACTCGATCCTGCCAAGGATGTTGACTCCATGACGCCGGCCTCGCTGCTTACCACGCTTTCGGGGCGTGGCGAGGGCTTTGCCCCCTGCACAGCGGAGGCTGTGCTGGCGTTGCTGGACCATTACGGCGTTGAGCTGGATGGAGCCAAGGTCGCGGTCGTTGGTCGGTCGCTGGTGATTGGCCGTCCCGTTGCCGCCATGCTTACGGCTCGCAATGCCACAGTGACGACGTGCCATACGCATACGCGCGACTTGGCTGCTGAGTGCCGTTCTGCCGACATTGTTGTTGCCGCGGTTGGGCGTGCGCGTACGATTGGCGCGGATGCGGTTCGCGAGGGCCAGACGATCATCGACGTGGGTATTAACTGGGACGAGGCCGCCGGCAAGCTGGTCGGCGACGTCGATTTTGATGCTGCGGAGCCGATTGTTGGCGCCATCACGCCCGTGCCGGGCGGCGTGGGCGCAGTGACGACGGCGATTCTCGCCAAACACGTGATCGAGGCGGCGGAGCGCGCATTGAACTAGGCATTTTTGGCTGATTAGGGGGTTAGATATATACTCCCGTGACACGCCGTGTGCAAAAAATGCCAAATATGAGTACTGTTGCCAAGCTAGTCGCATATAATTTAGGTCATTTTGGCTCTCTAACGATATTTAGTATCGATAGGGACCCCTATTTTATTGGACCTTTGAGGAATTACATAGTCTAACTTTTGTACAAATGTAGACTTTCGACGCCCACGCCCGGCAAAATAGCTGCTACTAAATTGGTGTCAGTACTCATATTTGACATTTTTTGCACACAGGGGTTGCTGTGGCCGTGGTTTCGCCCTTTTTGCGCCGAAGCGATACACTGTTGCCGTTTGATTTCTTCGCTCAAGGAGGATGCGCATGCCGTGCACAACGATTTTGGTTGGTAAGAACGCGAGCTACGACGGGTCGACGTTGGTTGCCCGCAACGAGGACTCGTCCAACGGGGTGTTTGAGCCCAAGCGTATGCGCGTGGTGCATCCCGACGAGCAGCCGCGCGTCTACACGAGCGTCCTGAGTCACCTGACCGTTGAACTGCCCGATAACCCCATGCGCTACACGAGCGTCCCCGATGTTGTCCCGGGCCACGGCATCTGGGCGGAGGCCGGTTTCAACGAGCTCAATGTGGGCATGTCCGCAACCGAGACGCTCACCACCAACGAGCGCGTTCGCGGCGCCGACCCGCTCGTCGACTACGTGCCCGCCAAGGGCAACGAGGGCGAGGACGGCTATGTTCCGGCGCAGCCCGGTGGCCTGGGCGAGGAGGACATGGTGACCCTGGTGCTGCCGTATGCCAAGTCCGCCCGCGACGGCGTGCGTATCCTGGGCAACCTGCTCGAGCGCTACGGCACCTACGAGAACAACGGCATCGCCTTTAGTGATGTGGACGAGATCTGGTGGCTCGAGACCATCGGCGGTCACCACTGGATCGCCAAGCGCGTGCCTGACGACGCCTATGTGACCATGCCCAACCAGCTGGGTATCGACAGCTTTGACCTGGATGACGCCGAGGGCGCCCAGGCCGACCACATGTGCTCCGCCGACCTGCGCGCCTGGATGGCCGAGTGGCATCTGGACCTGACGCTGGGCGTTGAGGGCGACGGTCCGGCGACGGTCTTTAACCCGCGCGAGGCCTTTGGCTCGCACAGCGACAGCGACCATGTCTACAACACGCCGCGCGCCTGGTACATGCAGCGCTGCCTCAACCCCAGCGACGTGTGGGATGGCCCCGACGCCGACTACACGCCCGAGAGCGACGATATCCCCTGGAGCCGCGTGCCCGAGCGCAAGGTGACCATCGAGGACATCAAGTACGTGCTCTCGAGCCACTACCAGGGCACGGAGTACGACTGCTATGGCAGCAAGGGCACGCCCGCCACGCGCGGCGCCTATCGCCCCATCGGCATCAACCGCAACAGCCAGCTCGCTGTGCTGCAGCTGCGCCCCTATGCGCATCCGGCCTACCGCGCCGTGCAGTGGATGGCCTTTGGCTCCAACTCGTTTAACGCGCTGGTTCCGCTGTACGCCAACGTCGAGACCATGCCCGAGTACTTTGCCGACACGCAGGCTCGCGTGACGTCCGAAAACTTCTACTGGGCCAACCGCCTGATCGGCGCGCTGGCCGACGTCCGCTTCCATGAGTGCGGCCGCGCAGTCGAGGATTATCAGGAGAAGGTCGGCGGCATGGGCCACAAGCAGATTCATGACGTCGACGCTGCCGTAGCCGTTCTGCCCGAGGCCGAGGTGCCTGCCGAGCTTGCACGCGCCAACGAGGAGTTTGCCGAGCTCGTGCGCGTGGAGACCGATGCCCTGTTGGGCAAGGTGCTCTACACCACGAGCTGCGCCATGAAGAACTCTTTCGCGATGAACGACAACGTGAGATAGGGATTTTCCGTCGATCGAATAGCGCTAAAACGCTTTGTCGCTTTCACTCAATCTTGGGTACAAGAACGCCAATGCAGTTGTTTGTGATTGGAGACAACCATGGTTATGAAACTCGATCAGCTTGTTAACGGCGCCATCAACGTGGGCTTTGGCGCTGCCGCCGTTGCTGTCGAAGGCGGCAAGAAGGTCCTCGACGACCTTAACACCAAAGGCGAGCAGGTCCGCAAGGACGCAGGCGCCCCCGATATCGCCCGCAGCGTGTCCGACATGTTCGAGCAAGCCGGTGGCACCATCTCCGACCTGACCGAGCGTCTGGGCATGCAGGGCGAGACCGCGGCTCAGCGCGTGCTCGACGAACTCATTCTGACTCGCGTCCGCGTCATGACCGCCCCCGAGCGCACGGCCTTCCTGGCCCATGTGCGCGACATCGTCGATTCGGTCGAGGACAACGTGACCTCGGTGCCCGTCGAGTCCGTTGAGCCCGACGATGCGAAGGATACCGAAGAGGCCGAGTAGCAGCGCAGATGGCAGATTCCACCACCGATTACAACAATCTAGATCCCTTGGGTGACGAGGCGGCGGTTGTCGATGAGGTCGATGCCGCCGTCTCGGGCGCTCGCAAGAAGCCGCGCGCTGTCGATATGGTCCCCGAGGAGCCCGACGCGATGGCGCCGGATGAAGAATACCAGCTCACGCCGGCGGGTCGCCGCGAGCGCATCGGGCAGATTGTTCGCCTGGTCAAAAAGTACCGCGTGTGGGATAACCTCACGCCGGTTCGTTTGCGCCGCCTGCTCGAGGAACTCGGCCCCATGTTCGTCAAGATGGGGCAGATTCTGGCTAACCGCTCCGAGATTTTGCCGCAGCGGTTTTGCGACGAGCTGCGCCGCCTGCGCTCCGACGTGGAGCCGGTGCCGTACGAGGTCGTACTCAGTTGTCTGGAAGAAGAATACGGCCTGCGCCTGGGGGAGATGTTCGATGCGATCGACCCCAATCCGCTTGGTAGCGCATCGCTCGCGCAGGTGCACCGCGCTCGTCTGGTGACGGGCGAGGACGTGGCCATCAAGGTGCAGCGCCCCGGTGCGCAGCAGGTTATGGCACAGGACATCGATATCATCCGCTCGGTGGTGCGTATCGTTTCCAAGTTCGTCAACACCGATCAATTTGTTGACCTGCACGGCGTAGTCGAGGAGTTGTGGACCTCGTTTCGCGAGGAGACCAACTTTTTGGCCGAGGCCAAAAACCTCAACGACTTCTACGAGTTCCATAAGAGCGTTCATGGCGTGACATGCCCTAAATCCTATCTGGACCTGTGCACCGAGCACGTGGTGGTTATGGACTACGTCGACGGCATTTCGATCGCCGATCCTGAACGCTTGGTGGCCGAGGGCTATGACTTGGAAAAGATCGGTGCCGCAATCGTCGAGGATTACTCGACGCAGGTGCTCGATGACGGCTTTTTCCATGCCGACCCGCATGCGGGAAACATTATTCTCAAGGACGGCATCGTTTACTTTATCGACTTGGGCATGGTCGGACGCATGTCGAGTCACGACCGCGGTATCGTCAAGGACATGATTTTCGCCGTGGCCGAGGGTGACGTCCCCAAGCTCAAGGATTCGCTTATGCGCTTTGCCGTGACGCGCGGCGATTCTGCCGAGCTCGACCATTCGGCCTTTTTGTCCGACTTGGACTTTATTGTCGCCGACTTTGCGGGGCTCGATCTTAAGGACCTGGATATCGGCGAGTTTTTGACCTCGCTGCTCAATCTGGCGCGCAAAAACGACGTTGAGCTGCCGAGTGTGGTGACGATGTTCGCGCGCGGCATGGTGACGCTCGAGGGCCTGCTGACCGAGTACATGCCCAACGTCAACATGATCCAGATTATCCAGACGCACATCAAAAACGAGAAGAGCACCTATGCGCGCGTGCGCGATATGGGGCGCGATCTTGCCGCGAGCAGCTATCGAGCGGCAAAAGGTTCGCTCGAGGCGGCCGAGTATCTGGGCTTGGCGTCGCGTATGCTTACGCGCGGCCAGCTTAAGGTGAACACGCAGATCATGAGCAGCGATAAGGCACTGCGGCAGCTGGGTGGAATTATCGACCGCATGTCGATGGCAATTGTGATCGCCGGTCTGTTTATCGGTTCGTCGGTGGTGTACTATGCGCGTATCGAGCCGGTTGTGTTTGGTATCCCGGTCATTGGCTTTATGGGCTACGTGAGCGCGCTGGCGCTGGCACTGATGCTGGGCCGCGAGATCTGGCGCAATAGCCACGGCGGTAAGCGTTAGCGATTTCCCGGGGTCGGGGAAACGGGTTATTTTGCTCGGCACTTCATCCCCGCCCTTTTCTATCGCAAACCATAGCTTGTACCTTGGGCTTCGCCTGTGTGCGGGGCCCTTTTGCGTGCTACCATATCGACAGTAATAATCGATGGCCTAGATGGTGGTGCGGAGACGCACGAATGCGCGGTTTTCCTGCGCGTTTGGGAGAATCGGGGTGTAAGTCCCCGGCTGTACCAGTAACCGTAATTCCTCTTGGCCCGGGATGGTCGCGTCGCAGATCGGACGGCGCGCCCGGGTCGGTAAGGTTAAGTCGGATCGCCTCCCATCTTGTACGCGGCCGCGGCGCATGCCGCCGGTACGCGTTGGGCTCTGGAGGGAAGGGGGACCCCGATGGGGGTACTCAAGCGCGATATGCGCGATGACGTGGGGCAGCCGCTGGGCAATGTCCCAAGTTCAGACAATAGGAGACAAATGGATATGTTTGAGGATGAGTGCCAACGCGCCTCGTGGCGTCGTCATGGAGCGATTGCCCGCGGCGTAGCCAAGCGCGGTCTGGTGGCGTTCCTGGCTTTTGCCATGGCTTTTGGCACCACGCCGGCGCAACTTTGGGCCGAGGGCGCCGAGGGCATTGCCGAGGCCGTGGCGCAGGCTGCGACGGGCGGCGAGGGCGCGGCGGCCGACGATGGCACCGCTGCCGACACCGGCGCGAACAGTGCGGCGGCGAGCGCTGCTGCCGATGACGCCGGCGCAGATCAGGGCGCAACTGCGAGTGCCGCGAATGGTGCCGACACCGCCGCAGGCAACGCGACTGAGTCCGAGAACTCTGCTGCGACGCCTGCTGCTTCGGAGCAGAAGAACGCCGTTGCCGCCGCGTCTGCCACAACGCTTTCGAGCGAGGCCAAGGTCTTCATCCAGGATACCAAGGATAAGGACAGCTCCTATTCCACGAAGTCGGGCGCGCTCAAGGCCGGTGAGACGCTTTGGGCAAATATGTACGATGAGGTCGAGGACGACTGGTACGGCACTTCGACTGAGCCCGTTGCCAATCCCGGCACTTGGACTTACACCTGGCTCGCCGGTACGACTAGGGCCAGCAGCAATGTCGCCGACTACACCGAGGTCGTAGGCCACGAGCAGTCGCTCACCGTCACCGCCGCGATGGAAGGCAAATACTTCATCTGCAGGGTAACGGTTGATGGCAAGGACTACTATGGTCCGTCCGTTTCTTCCGGCTCGGGTATCAATGCCAACAACATCCCCGGTCCCGTGCTGGGTGCCGGGCAGATGGAGCTTAACAACGTCAAGCTGAGTAGCGACACGCCGAGCATAGGCGACACCCTGACGGCGACTCCGTACATAAGCTATTATCAGCAAGCCCCCGCCGACGCCAAGGTTACCTACACGTGGTCCGCATCCACCTCGCAGTACTCGGGCTTTACCAAGATCGAGGGCAAGACGGGTGCTTCGCTCGTGGTGGGCGACGACCTTGAGGGCAAGTACATCAGGGTCGAGGCCAACGCTGGCGTCAACACGGTGAACAAGACCACTTCCAGCAAGGTCAAACAGGCCGGTGCGGTCGAGATTTCGGCCGTGTCCATCATCAATACCAAGGACGATACGAGCGTCTTTGCGGTGGGGGATACCGCTAAGGCCCGCGCTAAGGAGAAGGGCGGCGCGTACGGCGCGTTCGTCGACGCGAGCAAGCTCAACTATCAGTGGCAGAGCTCTGACACCAAGAGTGGCACGTATACCGACATTGCGGGTGCCACGGGTGAGACCCTCGAGCTTACCGACGCTTTAGGTGGCAAGTACCTCAAGTGCAAGGTGTCCTCGAAGATCGGCTCTTCGAGCATGGCCAACAACACGGGCGCTCTCGTTGCGGCTACCGGTTCAATTAACGTTACGAGCGTGACTATGAGCCCGACTTCGGGCAAAGTCGAGGTTGGTTCTACGATTACGGCGACCGCCAAGGCGGGTTCCACCGACGTTACCGCCGATTCGCATGTCACGTGGCAGTGGTATAAGGGCACCTCGAACACCGCAAGCAAGTGCGACACGCCTATCAAGGGTGAGACCGGTAACACCCTGACGGTGACCGCCGCCCTTAAGGGCTACTACGTCGTGGCCAAGGCCAACGGCGGCTATGGCGAGCAGAAGCCGTACTATGCGGTGGGTCCCGTTTCCGTCGCGGGCCAAGTGGAGCTCTATGACGTGCAGTTCGAGGGTTCTCCTGCTACCAATGGCGTGCACGTAGGCGATACGCTCAAGACTAAGGTGCGCAAAAAGGACGGTTCGCGCTACAACTATATCGACCGCACCGATAACGTGACCTACCAGTGGCAGTATGCAAACAGCAGCTCGAGCTACGACCCCGCCTATACCGATATTCCCGGTGCTACCGAGGCCGCCTATACCGTTGACGCTGCCTATGCTGGCAAGTATCTGCGCGTGAAGGTGACGAGCGAAAATACCGTTTCCAGCACGCAGAAGAAGAGCTCCTACGGCGGCACGCAGTCCGTTGCCCCGCTCGGCCCCGTGACGCTTAAGGGCCAGTACAAGCTGGCAGGCATTGAGCTTGCCGATAAGAACGTTACGCTCAGCGTGGGTTCAAAGATCACGCCGAGCGTGCAGGTTCCGGGCAGCTGGTCGGGCTCGACGAAGGACGTGCCCGAAGATGCCGAGCTCACCATGGCGTGGTATGCCAAGGGCGAGGGCGATGCCGATTGGACCGAGCTCACCGACGGCATCGATAAGACCGATGGCAGCCTGACTCTTACGGATGCGCTTGTCGGCAAGCGCATCAAAGTTACGGCGAGCGCTCTCGACAACACGGTTGAATGGGTTTCGTCCGATAGCGTCACCGCGGCGGGGGAGTATAGCCTGCTGCGCGTGATCGCCAGCCCGCAGATTAATAGCGATTCGACCCATCTCGTCTCGGGCGATAGCGTAAAGGCGACAGCGCAGGCCAAGCGCGCCGACGGTTCGACCACCAACGGTATCGATGTCACCGACCAGGCGACTGTAGCCTGGTATGCGGCCGACGACGCGAAGGCTCCGGCGGCCGACTGGACGCTGCTGCCCGATATGTCGGGCGCCGCGGCAACGGTTTCGGCATCTGCTGCTGGCAAGTATCTGAAGGCTGTCGCCACGAGCGGCAGCTCGACGGTCGAGCTCGTCTCCGCTAACAAGGTTATCGCCGCGGGCTCGCTTGAGGCCGCAGTCCAAAAGCTTAACGATGCCAATAAGCAGATCGCCGTTGATTACAGCGCCAAGGGCGGCAACGTCAACGATGTCCTGAAGGCGCAGCTTGCCGATTTGGGCTTTACCGATATTGACGTCAAGGTCTCTGAGGGCGGCGTTGCCTTTAAGGCCGAGGACGCCAAGGCTACGGTCGGTATCTCCGACGCCCAGGATAAGACCAATGGCAATGTGGCGTTCTTCTTCATTGACCCCAACAACTACACCGGTTACAACATCGACGGTCTGCGTAACGCCGATGTGGCGTTTGAACTGTCGCGCGATGGCAAGACCGAGTATTACCTGCCCAACAAGTCCGTGCAGGTTGCTTGGGACGAGGCTAAACTGCAAGACCTTCTTGACGGAGCCGCCGAATCCCTGCAGATTGGCTACGCGTCGGGCGAGTCCGCCGATGGCGTGACTCAAAATGTCACGCTTCCGTACAAGGCGGGTTCCGCAAAGAAATTCTCTGTTGAATGGACAAGCTCCGACACCGAGCGCCTGTTTGTTTCTGGTTATAGCTGGGAAGATAAGACGGGTAAGGTTTCGCGCGCATCGAGCGATCGAGACGTGACGCTGACCGCCAAGGTTACGGTTACGAGCGGCGACATCAAGCTTGCCGGCTCGCATGACTTCGTCGTGACGGTCAAGGGCGATCCCGAGAAAGTCAACGCCGACAAGAAGGCACTGCAGGAGAAGGTCAATGCGGCCTTTACCTACGATAATATCAAGTACTCCGGCACCGACGTGGTCGCCAACAAGGACGGCTTGACCGCCGACCTGCAGATGCCACGCACGAGCACGCTCAATCTCGACGGCAAGTATTACGAGGTCAAGTACTCTGCCAGCACCGATGACATCACGTTCAACGGTTACAAGGGCACGGTCTATCAGCCGCTGCCCGGAGCCAAGGCCGCAAACACCAAGATCACCCTCACGGTGACCGACAAGTCGAACTCCGAGGTCACGGCTAGTAAGACCCTCGATTTTGCGATTGCTCCGCAGGACCAGGGCGAGCTCGATGCCGAGCTTTCTCTTATGGAGCAGGCTAAGGCCGGCTACGCCGCTGCCATCTTGAATGGCCAGGACGCTAGTGCCGTTTCGACCGACATGCACGCGTTCCAGAAGGCATATCTCGATGCCGACGGCAACCTTGCCTGGAGCTACAACAAGGCAACGACCGATTCGACGTCCCCCGGTATTGTTCCGGTCGATCTGCCTGGCTATGACGCGATGTCCGGGCAGGATTGGCGTCTGTTTAAGTCGAGCAACAGCTCTATTGTTTCCGCAGAGAATCTCAAGGTCACGCAGCCGCAGTACAACACGAAGGTTGTCGTTTCCTCGCGTCTGACGAGCGAGAAGTACGCTCGCTACGCTGAGCGTTACCCCGACAACGCTACGTACGCCAAGCTTGCCAACCAGGACGTGTCGGCAAAGATCACGGTTCTGGGCACGAGCGGTCAAAACGATCCCGAGGTTACGGCGACGTGCTCCGTCATTGGCATCGATGCCAAGGGTAAACAGCAAACGTGGGCTGCCGCGACGCAGTACACGCTCAAGAATGGCTCGACGGCCGCCGATCTTTCCGAAGAGCTCTTTAAGCAGGCCGGTCTCAAGGTCGACTACGACCCCAATGGTTCTTGGGGCTGGGTGCTCAACTCCATTACGTCGCCTTTCGACGCTGATCGTACTCTTGCGTATGATTCCGCTACGGGTGCCTATTGGCAGCTGTTTATCAATGGTGTTGCGGCGTCGGTTGGCGCTGGCAGTTACCCCCTCGATGCGGGCGACTCTGTTGTCTGGTGCTATTCGAAGTACGGCGACGCTGCACCCACCGACCAGCTTTCGGTAAGCTGCACCGTTATCGGTCAGGACGCTTCGGGTGCTCAGCAGACGTGGGCGCAGCCTACGACTGCACTGGTGGAAGAGGGCGCAACTGCCGCCGATCTTTCCGAGCAGGTCTTTAAGCGGGCCGGTATTGGCGCCGACGTCCAAACCGGTTCGTATGGTTGGTTCCTCAATTCGCTGACTTCTCCGTTCAATAAGAGCGTGAAGCTTTCGACCGTACGGGTAAACGAAAGCACCTGGAAGTCCTGGCAGTTCTTCGTTAACGGCAAGATGGCCAATGTCGGCGCCGGCAACTACACGCTCAAAGCCGGCGATGAGATTACCTGGGTCTATGGTTCCGATGGCACCATGCCCGGTCAGGTCTCTGTCTCGATGGAGATCATCGGCAAGAAGGACGATAAGGCACAGCGCTGGACCGATCCTTCGAAGCAGGTGTTTGTTGGGGGCACGACGATCAAGGACGCCACTGCCGCCTACTTCGATGCTTTGGGCATCAAGTCCGAGATGTACGATCAGCTGGGCTTCTGGGGCGTTCACAGCCTCGTCTCTCCGCTTGACGGCACTAAGTTGGCCGGCGCTTGGTCGTACTTTGTTAACGGTGTTCCCGGATCTCAACTCGACAGTGACTACGTGCTCAAGTCGCGTGACGAGATCGTCTGGGCCTATGCTGCCGGCGATACGGTGCCTAATCCCGACGAGGTCGTAGTCAATCCGAGCGCCCCACGTCCGACCGATTGGAAGTCCGATTGGGACGGCAAGTCCAATGCAGCGGTCGAGAACGTTTCGACGCCTACGGGTGCGCTAGCGAGCTCCTGGACGTTCGATTGGAAGGCGTACTCGGGTGCCACGAATCCCAACGCAAGTGAGCCTATCGTTGTTAACGGCTACGTATACCTCGCCGTCAACAAGCGTTTACTAAAGATTAACGCCGAGTCGGGCAAGGTCCTTGCCGAGTCGAAGCTTAAGACTGCGGTCGGTTACACCTCGCGCCCGATTTACGCGAACGGTTTGGTTATCGTTCCGCTCGACCGCGGTGCGGTCCAGGCTCTGACGGCTGACACGCTCACAACGGTTTGGGTCACTGACTTCGTGAGCGGGACTGCTCAGTCGAATTCTCAGCTGACGGTTGATGGCAATTACCTCTATGTCGGCACCGTTGATGTCGACTATGGAAAGGGCACGTATGACAACGGCCATCTGACGCGCATCAATATCCTGACCGGAGCGGTTTCTTGGCAGCATGTCAATCCGAACGAGGGCTATTACTGGACAGGCGCTACGGTGGGCGATGACTTTGTCTTGGTTCCCACCAGTTCCGGTACCGTCGAGATGCTGAGCAAGTCGACGGGCGATGTGCTCGGCAGCGTCTCGGTTGGGGCGATTGTCAACTCCACCTGCGTGTTTTCTGACGACGGTAGCCATGCCTATCTCATCTCGCGCGACGGCAAGCTGCACGTATTGGCGATTTCTGATGGCGACTCACGCGATGCGGATGCCGCTTCGCGTATTACCGAGGAGCGCGTAGTTGACCTTGGCCTTACCGGCTGTGCGTGTGCGCCTACGATGTATGATGGCAAGCTAATTGTTGGCGGCGAGGTTGCTGGCGGCTCTGCGCTGGCGATTATTGACCCGGCCAAGGACTTTGCCAGGACGCTGGTCACGACGGCGGACGGCTCTCAGCTGCCGGCCGGACTTGGTGGCATCAAGGGCGCTCCGCTCGTGAGTGCCCAGGGCAAAGACGCGTATGTCTACTTCACGGTTAACTACGGCGAGAGCCCTGATTTCGTTAACTACACCACGGGCGGTGGCGTATATCGTTACAAGTTGGGTGACACCGAGGCTTCTGGTGTGTTTAGCGCAACGGGCCACAACAACTACTGTGACTCGCCAATCGCTTGTGATGCCCAGGGCAACTTGTACTACATCAACGACTCTGGCACGCTGTTCAAGCTGAATGCTGGCGTTAAGGTTTCGTTTAGTGCTGGCAAGGGGTCCAAGGTCGATTTTCAGACTACGGCCGCCAACGGCTCTGTGGCCAAGCCTGCCGATCCGACGCGCGAGGGCTACACCTTCGCTGGTTGGTATACCGACGAGGCTTGTACGGAGGCGTATGACTTTAGCGTTGCGGTGACGGCGGATATGACGCTGTATGCCAAGTGGGTCAAGAATGCTGTTAACCCTGGTGGTAACGGCGGCTCTGGCTCCAACGGCGGCTCGGGTAATGCCGGTGCCGGCGCCGGTTCCGGCAATGGTACTAACGGCCAGCAGAGCGGCGGCGCTGTTTCGCCTGGGCAGAAGCCGGTGTCGTCGACCACGACCACGACCGAGACCAAGGACGGCAAGGATTCCAAGAAGGATTCCGACAAGTCCGACAAGAAGGACAGCAAGAAGTCTGATAAGAAGTCCAGCAAGTCCGGCTCCAAGTCCGATACGGGCTCGTCTGCTACGACCGCTGCTAAGAAGTCCACTGCGGCTCCCGCGCAGCAGTCTGGCTTCAATCCGCTTGCCATCGTCGGCGTTGCGGCAGGCGTGATCGGTCTTGCCGTCATCGGCGTGTTCGTATTCACCAAGCGTCGGTAGGTGAGGGCTGTGTCCAATAAGCCTCAGGACGCCGAGTCCAAGCAGCCCGACTCGTCGTTCATCCAGCTTGACGATACAAAGCAAAAGGGCGCCGCTTCGGTGGCGCCCGCCTCGCGGCGCAAGGCGCTTGTTGGTGTTCTGACAGCCGTCTGCATTGCGCTGATTGTCGTCTCGCTGGGCTTTGTTTACCCTTCCGTCAGCGGTGCCTGGTCCATCGATTGGATTGTCGAGACCGTGACGGGGGAGAGCATCGTTGCCAAGGATGCGTCGGTTTCCGGCTCGACTACCGCTTCGGGTAAGGTTGCGTCCAAGGACTCCAAATCTTCGGACAATGCGAAGGACGGGTCGAAGGACTCGGATGAATCTGATTCCAAGGACGCTTCCGAATCCTCGGACAAGGACTCAAAAAAGGATTCGAAGGAGAAGAAGTCCGAAGGCAAGGGCGGGAAGAAGTCCAGCAACGTGTCTGCCGGACATGGCTCCGAATCCGCCGGTGGATCGAGTTCTTCTGACGGCTCTTCTTCGGGCGGCGGCTCGGTGTCTGGCGGTGGGTCTGCATCCAACAGCGGCAGCGCCTCTGCTGGCAATCAGGGCGGCTCGCAGCAGCCTGGCTACGTCACGGTGACGGTTTCGGTCACATCGAGCGCCGTGGGCAATCCTGTGTCTTCTAGTGGCACCTTCACCTTTAACGAGGGCGCTACGGCCTACGATGCTCTGTGCGCCCTAGGGCTTTCCGTGAATGCGCGCGGCACGTCGTACGGAACGTATGTTGCCGCCATTGGCGGTTTGGCCGAGATGGAGCATGGCGGCAAGAGCGGCTGGATGTACTCCGTTAACGGCACAGCGCCCATGACGGCCTGCAGTAACTACGTTCTCCCTAATGGCGCCAACGTCGTGTGGTATTACGTAACGGGCTAGAGGCCTCGACATAGCGCGCCAGACGGGCAGTTCGGACCAACATCCGAGCCGCCCGTTTTCATGCGAATGGGACGTCGTTTCCCAATCGAGGCTCAACCGGAAATTGCATCCCACTCTGAAGGCGAATTCCGGGACACAGTTTCCGCTAGGACGGCGTTGCGGAAGCTGTGTCCCATTCTGAGGCTGCAATCTGGGATGCACTTTCCGGAACGGCGCTCATAGGGAAACTGCGTCCCATTCATGCACTGTAGCCCGCCTCGTACGCCTTCCGCGGCAGACTCTGTAAACAAAAAGCCGGTTGGAACGTGAATTCCAACCGGCTGCGAAGCGAGATTATGTTGGGCCGTCTACGACTGCGCGCCCTCGAGGAATAAGCGACGGCTAAAGTAGTTGTACCAGGTGACCAAGAACGTTGCGATTGCCTTCATGGCCTGGTAGCCGATGCTCAAAAACGTGACGCCCACAAACATGTACAGGTCGTTGAGACCCAGACCAATTACCGACAGGATGGTGAAGATCGTAAACTCGCGCTTGCGGCTCATGCCCTCGCGATGGTCGAACACGTACTTCATGCTGAGCCAGTAGTTAACCACGACGGAGGTGGTAAACGAGACTGTGGTGCTCATCAAAAAGTCGAGATGGAACAGCTCGACGAGCGCAATCAGCATGCCCCAGTCGATGCCAAAGGAGATAAGGCCCACGACAGCGAACTTGAGGAATTGCTTAGTATGAGGTTGTGCCAGTGCCTTGCGCACGTAATCACATCCAATGCGTTGACGAATCGAGCAGAGGATACTTTAGAGCTTTTGCATGGGAAACGTAAGGTCTTTGCCAAGAACTATACGAACTCGCCAAATTTGCAAGAGACAATCCGCAAACGTGCCAAATTTGCCCGTAAACGAACAAGGCCCACGAACAACGCAGCGCTCGACGCACGTCGTTCGTGGGCCCCGTAGTGCAACGAGGAGGCCGAGCTATTTGGTCTCCTCGCCCTCCAGGAAGATCTTTCGGGTCACAAAGTTGTAGACCATGACCAGTGCGGTGGCGCAAATCTTGGCGATATTGGCCTCGAGCCCCAGACCGGCGTTGAGCGCCAGCACGATACCGTCGTTGAGCGCCAAGCCGATCACGGACAGCACGACAAAGATAATGAACTCGCGGCGGCGACTCATGCCCTCCTTGTGTGCAAACACGTACTTCATGCTCGCGACGTAGTTAAAGATGAGCGAGACGATAAAGCCGCTGGTGTTGGCGATCAGGATGTTAAGGCCCAGACCGTAGTGGAGCAGATTCATGATGCCAAAGTCGATGACCGTGGCGACGACGCCGACGACGCCAAACTTCATGATCTGCGCAAGGAGCTTTTGCATGGTACCTGCCTTAGGATTGCGCCGGGGCGCCGCGGGGATGATGAACTCAGCAAGTTTAGCCAATCCCCACGGGTGGAGCTAGGCGCGCTCCTCGATAGCACCGTTTCTATATGCATCGAGCAGTTGGCGTAGGTCCTGGATCTGGCTGCGGATCTTGGCACCCGTATCGGTGTCGCTTACCATGCGGCGGCGGTCGGCCTCGTCAAAGCGGTTGGTCTCGCTCTCGATATCGATATTGCGGGTGAGCGCCTCGGCAACGGTGGTAAAGGCCTGGTGCGACTTGAGGCGGCATCCGCGCGAGCTCGAGATGAGCGTGTAGCCGGCGATGCCCGTCTTGGGGTGGTAGGCGCGGCAGAAACCGCCATCGATGACCAGCAGCTTGCCGTTGGCGCGGATGGGCTGCTCGCCCTTGGTAGTCTTGACGGGCGTATGGCCATTGATGATGTGACCGGTCGGCGAACAGGCCATGGGGGCAACGCCGAACTCGCGCATGATGTCGTCGCAGACCGAGGGCGACTTGGTTAGCGTAAAGTACGGGTCCATCGGCTCGACCCAGGTGCTCTTATCGGCGATATAGGCGCGCTCAAAGGTACGCACCAGGCGTCCGCTGGCGGGTGAGTTAAAGCCGATCCACAGGTACCACATCCAGTCGAGGGCGTCGCGGTCGCCCACGCGCCAGGCGCGGCGGGCGATGCGGTCGCAAAAATCGAGATAATCGCGGCCTGCGTGCCAGGTGCCCAGGCAGTTCATGCTGCTAAAGGTACCATCCTCGTTGAGCGGCACGCAGCCATGGAACAGCAGGTTGCCGTTGGCGACCTTATACATGGAGCCGTGGGTATAGAGGAAATCGATGTGGCGATGTAGGTGATCGGCGGTGACAAACTCGGACACGAGCTTGTCGATGATGTGCTGCTCCTCGGGTGTGAGCGTGTAGGGGTCCGTCGGATCGACGGTGGGGAAGTCGTTGGTCGTGAGCGGCCATACGCTGCCGTCGGCGAGGGTGACCGTGCCGGCGTCGTGATCGACCTTGTCGAGCAGCAGGCGGTCGGCCATGTCGAACTCCGGGTGACGCTGGATAATCTGGCCCTCGAGCTTAAAGAGCAGGACGTTGATGGCTTTGATCAGCGGGCTGATGGGCTCGCCGGCGATATAGGCGGCGTCGGCGAAGGCGACAAGCTCGCGCAGCGAGATGCCATAGTCGTTTTCGAGAATCTCGTAGTTGTCGTAGCGCAGGTTGTTGCGCAGCACCGTGGCGATGCAGGCGGGCTCGCCGGCAGCGGCGCCCATCCACAGCAGGTCGTGATTGCCCCACTGGATGTCGAGCGAATGGTAGGTGAGCAGGCGGTCCATAATCTTGGCCGCGCCGCCGCCGCGGTCGAAGATGTCGCCCACCAGGTGCAGGTGGTCGACGGCCAGGCGCTTGATGAGCGAGGCAAGCGACTCGATAAAGTCGTCGGCGCTGGCGGTCTCCAGAATGGACTCCACGATGCGCTCGTGATAGCGCACGCGATAGTTGTTCTCGTCCGGATGCGTGTGCAGCAGCTCGTCGATGATGTAGGCGTAATCGCGCGGGATGGCCTTACGCACCTTGGAGCGGGTATAGCGGCTCGAAAGCGAGCGGGCAACCACAATAAGCTGGTCGAGCATGGTTTTATACCAGGTAGGTGAGTCCTCGTGCTGGCTGCGGACCAGCTCGATCTTCTCGCGCGGGTAGTAGATGAGCGTGCACAGCTCGCCCTTTTCATAAAAGGTGAGCGTGTCGCCAAAGATCTCGTCGACATGCTCGCGTACGACGCCCGAGCAGTTGTTGAGGATGTGCATGAAGGCTTCGTATTCGCCATGCAGGTCGCTCATAAAGTGCTCGGTGCCCTTGGGCAGGTTGAGGATGGCCGAGAGATTGATGATCTCGGTAAACGCGGATTGCTCGGTGGGAAACTGTCTCGACAGCAGGCGCAGATACTTGAAGTCTTGCGGATTGCGATCGAATGCGACCATGAAACACCTTCCGATATGGTTGGTAAAACTGATAAAACAGTGTCAAGCGTTTACCAGTATGCGCCGGCTTTGTTTCGATTTTGCACCGGCGGCTGAATTGTCGGCTGAACGGTTTGGTAAATCGATTTAGTTGAGGTAGATATGGCGGTTGAGTGGAGGCAAAGCGGGTGATTTTGCCCATGTTGGCCCATGGCGGGGATGGGGATGTTCATGATAAAGATAATCAATACAAATGGTTCGCATTGGTAAATAGTGGACATTTGTATCGTATTTAGGCTTGCTGTGCGATAATTTGCACAGCAATACTTAAGGAGCCTCATATGAGTGATTTTGTCCTGACCTGTGAATCCGCCGCCGATCGAACCCGTGAGTTCTTTGCGTCGCGCAATATCCCTGTCGTGTGTTTTCATTACGAGATCGACGATGTTGTCTATGCGGACGATCTGTATCAGTCGATTACGCCGGACGAGTTTTTTGCCCAGATATCCGCGGGCGCCATGCCCAAGACGTCTCAGGTGAGCGTGGGTGAGTACGAGGAGTTTTGGGAGCCGTTTGTTGCCGAGGGTAAAGACGTGCTGCACCTGACGTTGTCGTCGGGTATTTCGGGCACGTATGGATCGGCCTGCGTTGCGGCGCAGATGCTCGCGGATCGCTATCCCCAGGGCGGCAAGGTGCGCGTCATCGATTCGCTGGCAGCGTCTTCGGGCTTTGGCCTGCTGGCGGAATGTGCCGCCGACGTGCGCGATAGCGGGGCTTCACTCGACGAGACGGCCGCTTGGATCGAGGAGCATAAGCTCAACCTGCACCACTGGTTCTTCTCGACCGATCTGTCGAGCTACCTGCGCGGCGGTCGCATTTCGGCTGCGAGCGCGATCATCGGCACGGCGCTTAAGATTTGCCCACTTATGACGGTCGATTGCGACGGCAAGCTGTCGCCACGTGAGAAGATTCGCACTAAGAAGCGCGCGATTTCCGAGATGGCTAAGACCATGATGGCACACGTGCAGGACGGTGCGGATTATTCGGGTAAGTGCATCATGTCGCACTCGGCGTGCCGCGAGGATGCCGAAGCAGTTGCGGCGCTGATTGAGGAACAGGTTCCGCAGCTTAAAGGCAAGATTGAGATCAATAACATCGGTACTCTGATTGGCTCGCATACCGGACCTGGTACGGTGGCGCTCTTCTTTATGGGCGACAAGCGCGTGGATTAATTTGCCCCATCACATCGCTGCATGATTGCCCAAACGAAAACGGCCCGCCTCACGTTTGTGGGGCGGGCCAAGATGTTTTGCTAGCGTTTCTTTCCTCGGAAGAAAAAGCCGTGCAGTGAGGGCTTGAGCCCGCGGTTGGCGCGACGCTCCTCGACGCGCTCGTGGATCGAAGCGACGCGCTCGATGACCTCGTCGGGAATCGGCACGTCGGGATTCATGTTCTCGACCTGGCTGACTTCGGCGGCGGCGACCTGGTCGATAATGGGCACATCGTCGCGCGAGATAACGGGCGTGGCGTCTTCCTTCATCTTGCGATAACGCTGCATCATGTCGGTCTGTAGCTGCTGTGCCGAAGGCGGCGTCCAGATGATGGCGTTGGCGCCGGCGGCGATGGTCTCGCGGATGCTCTCGGGCGTCTTGCCGCCCGGCGCGATGAGCGGCAGGTTGGGATAGTGCTCGCGCAGTTCACGCAGGACCTGCGGCGTGTTTTTGCCAGCGGCGATGTTAAGAATCTTGGCGCCGGCGCGCACCTTTGCGTGAGCATCGTCGTCGCAACGTACGACCGTGGCGATGACGGGGATGTCGGCGATGTTGGTGATGTGCTCGACCATCTCGGCGGTGGCGGGGGAGTTGACCACACAGCCCGCCGCGCCCTGCATCTCGGAGACGGCTGCCATCTGAACGGAGCGCTTGCCGGTGGTGGTGCCACCGCCCACGCCTACGAAGACCGGGCACTCGGCGACGGTCAGCAACGCCTGCGTAATGGCGGGCTGCGGCGTGAAGGGGTAAACGGCAAAGACGGCATCGGCGTTGGAGTTGCGGATGACCGCGACGTCGGTGGTGTAGATGAGCGATTTGATACGACGGCCGAAGAGCGTGAAGCCGCTGGCCTCCTCAATCTCGTCAGGCATGCGAAGGGCCGCCTTGCGCAGGCGCCCGTCGATGGGCAGCGGCTCCATGGGAAGCAGTCCGTTGGGGGTCACAGCTACCTGGGGTTCGGTGAACTCGTCTGCGAGCTCGACCTCGGAGAAATCGACCGAGGCGACAATGTCCTCGTGAACCTCGGCGGGCACATCGATGGGGGCTTGGTCGTTTGCCGCGGCAGGCGTGTCGAAAGAGCTGGTGCCGACGAAGGCGTCGACGCGCTCATTTAGATCGTTGAGGGTATCCATGGAAGCTCGATTCTATGTGATGACGGCCGGCGCGATGCAGCCGGAATTGCGAATGCTAAATCGTTTGACGAGTTGATTTTTCCCCGCCGCGTCCTCCGTTAGACCGAAGGGCGGCGAACGTGAAGGAGCTGTGGTGGCGGTGATCGAGGTGCTATCTTGAAAGTCCCGTTTAAAAGAGAGGTGACGCGGTATGGAATTTTCGGCAATGTTGGGCTCGATTGGCCTATGCGTGGGCGCAATCGTAGCCGCCGCGGTCATCTACTTTGTGGTCACGGCCATTAAGGGCAAAAGGGCCGAACGCAAGGAGCGCACGATGCTTAAACAGCATCGCGACCAGCAGGGCAAACGCGCACGGAGATAGCTTGTTGAGTTTTGGATCCGTGCGCTAGCTGCGTTTTCGGATCAGGGCAATGTAGAAGCCCTCAAATTCGCGGCTGGGCGGAATGGTGAGCGTGCCGGGCAGGCCGTTGGCGATGGCCGATACCTGACCCGCGGCAATGGCCTCGGTCAGGGCGTTGGACTCGATGCGCGGCTCCTCACCAGCTTCCTGGGCACGGCGTGCCTCACTTTCGCTTGGCGTGCCGTCGAGGGGGATGAGCTCGCAGTCCATATGCTTGTCGAGGGCTTCTTGCAGGGCGTCCTCGTTTTCCTGCGGCAAGATCGAACAAGTCGAATAGACGAGCGTGCCGCCCGGTTTGAGGGCTCCCATGGCGCGGTCCAGAAGCGCACGCTGCGAGCGGGCGCATTTGACGAGCAGCTGCTCGGTCAGGCCGCGCAGGCTTTTCTCGTTGCCGCTGATGACGGTGCCCGTGCCGGTGCAGGGAGCGTCGAGCAGGATGCGGTCAAAGCGGAAGAACTCGTCGAGCTCGCGTGCATCGGTGCGCATGACGGGCACGTTTTTTGCGCCTTGGCGGTGGAGGTTGGCTTCGAGCTTCTCGGCGCGGGGAATGCTCATCTCGCAGGCGGTAAGGTGCGCCTGCCCCTGCGTGAGGGCGGCGATCTGCGTCGTCTTGCCGCCAGGGGCTGCGCACATGTCCAGGATGTCCTCGCCTGCCTGTGCGCCCAGGACCAGCGGCGGCATCATGGACGACAAGCTCTGCAGGTAGATCTTGCCGTCGCGGTAGATGCCGAGATCCCACAGATCGGAAACCTGGGCCTCGGGCAGGATGAAGGCGTCTGGGTACCAGGTGACGGGGTTGTGGGCGATGCCGGCGGCATCGAGCGCCGCAGCGATGTCCTCGGCGGTTGCCTTGAGCGTGTTGGCGCGCAGCGTGACCGGGCGTGTGGCCGCGGCGCCGAAGCCCTCGATCATGAGCTCGGCATCGGCGGGCGCATAGGCGCCGGCGACCGTGTCGACCATAAAGCGCGGCAGGTCGGCGGCGCAAGGAAGGGCGGCAAGCTGGTCGGAAAGCTCGGTGGCGGCAAACTGCCTGAGCTTGAGCTCGGCCTTGACCTGCTTTTTCTGCTTACGACGACGCGGCTTGGACATCCGTCTTTCCTTCCCATTCCATTACATGTCGAGTGTTTAGTACTGGCTCTCGTGCTTGCTAAAGAAGTCGAAGCGCGGGGGCAGCGGCTTTACGCGGTGCTCGCCGGGCTTCTCGCCCAGGCTCTCCACAAACTCATCCGTGGAGGCGAAGATGTTATCCCAGCTAAAGAAGGCGACCGGGTCGATGTCGAAGTACTCGCAGATGAGCTCGCAGCCGGCAGGGACGATGCCGTGCATGAGCACGGTCGCCACGCGCAGCTCGGTAAAGGCGTCGACGAGGGCCTGCGTCATCGCGGCGTTTGCTGCCTTGCCTTCGAGCTTGTTGGCGGCCTTGGAAGCGTCGCTCCAGCGCTTGTTGGCGGCGCGCAGGTAGTCGTCGCACACGGCAAGCGCGCGGTGCGTCTCGAACTTGTACATAGCCTGCTCAAAGGCGAGGGCTGCCTGCTCGGCGGCTTCGACCACGGCGGCAGAGGCCGCACCGGCGGGGATGCAGCCGTTGCGATAGGGGCTCTCGTCGCCTTCCTTGACGGCGACGCCGTAGAAGCAGCTGCGGGCCAGACGGTTGAACACGCCGGTCAAAAGGGCGCTCTCCTTAAGGGCCGGATCGATGACGCGCTTGTCGTCGCAGGCGCGCACCTCGTTGCCGTCCTTGTCCTTGCCGGTCACGCGGGTGTCGTATGCCTTGGGGCTAAAGCTCACCGGCTTTTCGGACAGGCCGAGCGACAGCCAGTGCGCGCGCATCTGCTCGCAGGTGTAGTGGTTGAGCAGGTCGTCTGCCGGCGGGGGAGGCGTCTGCGAGGACGAGCTGGCCTTTTTGCCCATGTAGAGCAGGTGGTAGCAGGCGCTGACGGTGCTTTGCGTAAGGTTCCAACCCAGGGCCTCCCACATGGCGGTCTGCGCGATGCAGTAGAAGTAGATGTTGTCCTGTCCAATGAACTGGTAGATCTGTGCGTCGTCCGAGCACCACCAGTCGCGCCAGTCGAGCGAGCTGTGCTGGTAGGTGGGCGCGGAGACCTGCGTGGAATCGGCGGCGGGCTCGCCCATGAGGGCGGCGTCCTGGGCGGCGACACCCTCGGTCACGCCGGCGGCACGGGCGTCGCGGGCGAGTACGGTACGCGTGTAGCTGATGGGCGCCCACAGGCTCTCGGGCCAGCACCAGCAGGTGACGTCGGTTACGCCGTCGACCTCGGGCACCGGAACGCCCCAGTCGATGTTGCCGGTGATGCGGAAGGGCACGAGCGCCTTGCCGCTGCGGAAGCGCACGCCGCCGTTGGCGAGCACCGCGTGGGCGTCGTCGCGCTCCTTCCAGCTGGGGAAGGTGACGGTAAAGCTGCTCTTGTTGCCCTCGGGCTCCAGCACGGTGTGCTCGGGAAGCTGGTCCTCGACGGCATTGAAGGCCTCGCGGAACTTGTTCTGGATGTAGAGCTGAGCCGGCAGCAGCCACTCCTCCATGGTCTTGGAGACCACTGAGCGAACCTGCGGGCTCTGGGCGAGCTTGGCGGTGTAGGCCTTCATAAAGTCGAGGTAGGCCGGCAGGTCGAAGTAGAGGTTGTCGACCGGGCGCAGCTCGGGCACCTCGCCGGTGAGCTGGCTCTTGGGCGCGATGAGCTCCTCGGGCTCAAACTGGTGGCCCAGGTCGCACTCGTCGGCATAAGCCTTCTCGGACTTGCAGCCCTGGATGGGGCAGCGGCCGATCACCTGGCGGCCATTGAGGAACGTGCCGGCCTTGGCGTCGTAGAACTGCAGTGTGGAGCGCTTGGAGATGGTGCCCTGCTCGTGCAGGCGCTTGATAATCTCGGCGGTAACCTCGTTGTGAATCTGCGCAGCCGGCTCAAGGCCTGAGCCGCCGTAGATGTCGCAGCTGATGTTGTAGTTGTTGAGGGTCGCGGCCTGTCGGGAGTGATTGGACTCGACATACTCGCCGATGGACTTATCGTAGCCTTCGTTCTCCTTGAGCTTGCGGTAGCTCTCCATGATGGGCGAGCCGTAGCAGTCGGTGCCCGAGGTGAAGATGACGTTCTCGCGGCCCAGGCGGTCGCGCAGGAAACGGGCGAAGAAGTCGGCCGGGACAAAGACGCCGCCAACGTGGCCAAAGTGAAGGCCCTTGTTGCCGTAGGGCTCGCCGGCGGTAACGATGGCGCGGCGCGGCCAGCTGGGACGGTCGTTCATGGAGTATTTGGATGCCATGGGACTCCTTCGCATATGGTGAGAGCGCGGCCGGGCGCGGGGCTCGGCGGCGCAGTGGTCAATTCGTGCATATCGTTCGACATTATCGCACATGCGGACGGGTACGTGGCAGGGGCGCTATCCTAAGATGCTATGAATGAGATTTCCAACATACATGCGTTTGAAGACGAGGATTTTCTGCACGCTTGCTTCGTGTGGGGGATGGTCGTAGTCGGCGTGTTTGCCGTGTGCCTGGTGCCGGTGTTTATGCTGCTGGGCGGGCCTGCAGACTTGGATGCTGCTGATGCGGGCGGCTGGACGGCAGTCGTGGGCTGGATAGTCGGCTTGGCTGCGGTCTCAATGGCGTCGTTTGCCGTGCACGAGCTGGTGCACGGTGTGTTTTTTTAAGCAGCTGGCGCTCGCGAGTGCGCACGTGACTTTTGGAGCGAACCGTGAGACGTGCATGATCTATGCCTGCGCCGAGGGGATTGTGTATTCGCGCCGGCGGTACATGGCGGTTTGCCTGGCGCCGACGGTTGTTGTGACGGCGGCGTTTGCCCTGGGATTTGCGTTTTCGGGGTATCCGCTGCTGTGCTACCTGGCGGCTGGTTTGCACCTTTCGGGATGCACGGGCGACTGGTATTACGTGCGGACGATCCTGCGCGACCGCCGCATTGCCGCCTGCGAGGACACGTCCTTTGGCGTGCGCTTTTTCGGGTGAGGAGATGTTGATGAGGCCGTTGTTGTTGCACGCTTGCTGTGCGCCGTGTTCGCTTGAGCCGGTTCGCCTGCTGCGCGAGGAGGGGTTTGAACCCACGATCTGCTGGACCAACCCCAATATTCAGCCGCGCGATGAATGGCAGCGTCGTTTGGACGAGCTGCGCCGGTGGTGTGCCGATGGCGACATCGAGCTCATCGAGGCCGGGGAGGACCGCGAACGCTGGGAAACCGGCGTGGCTCCGTTGGGTGCCGATCGTCCCCGTCGCTGTCGCGCGTGCTATGCCTTGCGCTTGGCCGAGGCATGCCGCGTTGCCCAGGAGCGCGGGTTTGAATATGTGGGTACGACGCTCGCCGTATCGCCGTATCAGCTGTTCGATACCTGCAATGATGTTTTGGAGCGTCTGGCTGCCGCCCGCGGTCTCACCCCGGTGATCCGCGATTTTCGCCCGTATTATCCCGAGGCTACGCGCCGTTCGCGCGAACTGGGCATGTATCGACAGAACTACTGCGGCTGCCGCTTTTCTGCTGTCGAGGCGGCCATGGACCGCGCCCGCATCCGCGACGAGCGCAAAGCCGCCAAAAAGTAGTTCGTTTGGGACGTCAGCCTGCTAGGATGTAGAGCGGACTTTAGCTATATAAGGAGTATCCGACGTGTCTATGCGTACCGATGATTTTGACTACAACCTTCCTGAGGAACTGATTGCCCAGGCTCCTGCCGAGCCGCGCGACTCCTGCCGCCTGCTGGTGGTGGATCGCAAAGGCTCCCAGGCGGGGACGCCGCTGGAGCACGGCGGTACCGTTGAGCACCGCATCTTCCGCGACATCATCGACTATATCGAGCCGGGCGACGTGCTCGTCATCAACCAGACGCGCGTGATGCCGGCCCGTCTTATCGGTCGCAAAGCAGGCTCGGGCGGTGTGGTCGAGACACTGCTGCTCAAGCGCCGCGAGGATGTTGATCCGCTGGGCCACGTTTGGGAGTGCCTGGTCAAGCCGGGCAAGCGTCTGAAGCCCGGTGCTCAGATTGAGTATCGCGCCGGTGGCGCCCATGCGCCCGAGGGGGCTCCCGTGGTGCTGATGGCCGAGGTCATCGACTTTGTCACCGATAGCCGCGGCGGTCGTCTGGTGCGTTTTGAGCCGGCCGGTTGCAATGCCGCCGGTGACCCGCGCACGCTCGACGAGGCCATCCATGCTGCCGGCCACGTGCCGCTGCCGCCTTACATTACCGATTACGAGGGCGATCCCGAGAAGTACCAGACCGTCTACGCCATGAAGGAGGAGCACTCGGCTGCCGCTCCTACGGCGGGTCTGCATTTTACGCCCGAGCTTATGGCCGCTATCGAGGCCAAGGGTGCGAAGTTTGCCGCCGTCGAGCTCGAGGTGGGTATCGATACCTTCCGTCTGGTGGAGGAGGACGACCCCACGCAGCACGTGATGCACACCGAGCGCTACCACGTGTCGCAGGAGGTTGTCGACGCCGTGCATAAGGCTAAGGCCGAGGGGCATCGCGTGATTGCTGTCGGTACCACCGCAGTGCGCTCGCTCGAGAGCGCCTTTGACGCTGAGGCACCGGTGTCCGATCCGGCCGTGACGGCGCGCTATTTTGAGGGCCGCGAGGACGGGGCCGATACACTTGGCCGCGGTGACATCGTGGTGCGCGCGAACGCCACGACGCAGCTCTACCTTATGCCCGGCTCGACCTATCACGTGGTCGACGCGCTGATCACAAACTTCCACGTGCCGCGCTCCACGCTCATGATGCTCGTGAGCGCGCTTGCCACCCGCGACCAGATCATGGATGCCTACGCCGCCGCCATCGAGGAGCGCTACCGCTTCTTCAGCTTTGGCGACGCGATGCTCATTTTGTAGGTTACGGCGTTTTCCAAACGCCGTAACCGGCCGACGCTGCGCGGGCCGCATTTGGACAATCTGACGTTCAACTTCAAGGGCGCGACCAGAAGGTCAGCGCCCTTTCGTTTCACGTCACCTTGTCTCAAATGCGACCCGCTCGCTGTCGTTGCCAAAACACCGGCATTTCTTTGGTTGTCAAGAGGATGCCGCTCTAGCGGGTTTTCGCTGTCCGCGCCAAAACATCGGCGTCGCCTTTGTTGGCACTTGGGGACGTTCCTTATGTGCCGGCACCTGGGGACAGTCCTTGTAATCGTTGGGGAGTGGTTACTTGCTCGCGAACAGCCAGATCAAGATGATCACGAGAACTACGGCAACGATGCAGACGATGGCGCCGGTGAATTTGATGCGTGAGTCGCGGGTACGTTCGCGCACCGCGTCCTCGGTGGCCTCGAGCTGGGCGACTTCTCGCTCGGTCTCGGTGTGTTCGGCTTTGTCTCGGGCCAAGGATCCTGCAAGCGACTCAGTGATCTCTGGGTGGTCGTGCACTTCGGTCGCCTGTTCGATGATCGACTGCGCATGTGCGGCATCTGCTTGGGCGTTGGCGATGCTCTGCTCCTGGTCGCGGCGTGCCTTGTCCTCGGCAGTGATCTTCTCGCGCAGTTCGCGCTGACGAGTCGCGGCGGCTGTCTTCGCCGTCTGCAGCTCGTCGCGCGCGGCATCGGCTTCGGTCGTCACGGCTTGGTGCGCGCGTTTTGCGTCGGCGATAGGGGCTTGAGCCTGCTCGACGGCCTGCTCGGCTGCGGCAAGCGAGTGCTCAAGGTCGGCGGTGATGCGCGGGACATCTTCTTCGGCTTTACGCAGGGCATCTGCCGTGTCGGAAATCTGCATCGAGAGCTCGCTGGTGCGCACCGTATAGTTGGCGGGATTTGCCGAGGGATTGCGTTGCAGCTCGGCATACTCATGACGCAGCGTCTCGAGCTGGGCGCGCGTGGCGTCGACGGTTTGTTGTGCGGCGGCAATGCCGGCGTCTCGCTCTGCCTTCACCTTGTCGCGGATGCGCTTGGAATCCTCAAGACGTCGAACGAGGCGGTTGCCGGTCTCGCGCGAGCTCGCCTCGCGGGCCTCCACGGCATCGAGCGCGGCCTTCAGACGGAGCTCAGTCGCGTCATCCTCTGTCTTCATTTGTTCGAGCTGACCCTTGAGCTCTGTCGCTTTGGAGGCGTGGGCATCACGGTCAATCTCGGCGGCCGCTGCAGTCTTTTGTGCCGTGGCGATTGCCTGGCGCTGGTCGGCGATGATCTGATCGTAGCGGCCTGCGATGTCCTGGCGCGTCTCGAGCTCCTCTGCCTGGTCGGCGATGCGCTGCTCAAGCTCGGACAGGTGGGCGCGGGCATCGGCGAGTGCCTTCTTTGCGGCGTTCATCTCGCGCATGGCCGACGCGCCCTGGGCGATAAAAGTGCCCACGGCGTTAGCGGTGTTTGAGACGGCGCTCCCCAGGTCGCGGCTCGTGGCGGGGGCATGCGAGGTGGTCGGGTGCGCGGCCTCGGCGGCATTCGTATCGGCAGTCTGCGGCGCGGCGATATTGCCGGTGCCGCCTTCGATCACGGAAAAGCCCGCTGCATGCGGGTCGACGGCGTCCGCGCCAATCGTGGGATGCTCGAGCTGCAGAAACGAGGGCATAGTGCTGCCCTGATCGGCAACGGGGGTCTCGCCGGGTACAAAGGTCGAGGCGGCCTCGGCAGCCTCTTCCTCTTCGGCGTCAACGTCGGCATCGGCGACAGCGTCCTTCATCGCTTTGACGGCATCCATCATGGAGTCCATGACGGCGTCGAGCTCTTCTTCCGAAGACACCTCGATGGGGCCCGCTGCTTGCGGAGCGTTCTCAGCCTTGGGCTCAGTATCGCTCGGGTCCGGCTGCTCTAGCTGCTCTTCTTTGTCTTGCTCTGCGGCGACATTTGCGTCTGCGGCCTCGTCTGCGGCGGCAGGAGCCTCCTCGACAGCGGCATCAATGCCGCCATCGCTTCTGGTGGAAGTATCGCAGTCGTCAATGGTGTCTGCGGAATTATCAATATGCTGTTGAGTCTGGGGGTCCAGCTCGTCTGTCATAGGCATGTGCTCCTCATCGTTGTTCGTCACCCTATGATAAAGTCTCGCGCCGACATCCCGCGCCCCGCAGCAAAGTTTCAAAACGTGTTCGATGACTCGTTGCGTTAACAAAAACTCGGTCGCTCTATCCAATTTTTACTTGACATTCCCTTCGCCGAAAGACGTTGCACCGTTCGCCTGCCATGGGCTTTATTTTTCACTTGAACCCGCTAAAGTTGCATGTCAGCTTTTGGCGCGTGAAGTTGGATGCGCGCAGTCGACGGGCGGGCCCGTCGCGATTTGAAAGGACTTTGTATGGGACTTTTCACTGGTAAGACCGTGATCGTCACCGGCGGCGGCAAGGCCACGCTCAAGGACGGCTCCGCTGGCTCCATCGGTTACGGCATCGATATCGCTTTTGCCAAGGAGGGCGCGAACCTCGTCATCACTGGCCGCAACGTCGCCAAGCTCGAGGCTGCCAAGGAGTCTCTCGAGGCTGAGTACGGCGTCAAGGTTCTGCCTGTTCAGGCCGATGTCTCCGCCGGCCAGGACAACGAGGCCGTCGTGCAGAACGTTATCGACAAGGCGATTGAGGAGTTCGGTCGCATCGACGCCGTCGTCAACAACGCTCAGGCCAGCGCCTCGGGCGTGACCATTGCCGATCACACCATGGATCAGTTTAACCTGGCCATTTACTCCGGTCTGTATGCTACCTACCTGTACATGCAGAAGGCCTATCCGCACCTGAAAGAGACCAAGGGCTCCGTGGTCAACTTTGCTTCGGGCGCCGGCCTGTTTGGCAACTACGGCCAGTGCAGCTATGCTGCCGCCAAGGAGGGCATCCGCGGCCTGACTCGCGTCGCCGCCAACGAGTGGGGCAAGGACGGCATCAACGTCAATATCGTTTGCCCGCTTGCTTGGACCGCTGCGCTTGAGAACTTCCAGGATGCCTATCCCGAGGCGTTCAAGGCCAACGTCCACATGCCGCCGGCGGGCCACTACGGCGACGTCGAGAAGGAGATCGGCCGCGTGGTCGTTCAGCTCTGCGGCCCCGACTTTAAGTATATGAACGGCGAGACTGTCACCCTCGAGGGCGGCATGGGCCAGCGGCCCTAACAGTTACGCGGTTCTACGAACCGCGTAACCAGTTGACGCTGCAAACCCGCCAGAGCGGCAATCTGCCTTTCAACTTCGGCGGCATGATCAAAAGATCAATGCCGCCTTGTTTCAAGGCACCTTGCTCGCTCTGGCGGGTTTTCGCTGTCGGTGCCATAGCATCGGCGTTTGTGTTGTTGACAGAAGGCCTCTCATGGGTAGCCGTTGGGGATGTTCTTAAATGACTAGTCGAAAGGGACACTCTTGTCGGCACTTGGGGACAGTCCCTGAGTGCCGGCAGATTGGGACACTCCTTTGCAAGATGGCTGCGAAGACTGTCCCCAACGACTAGTCGTTTAATGCGCCAGTTTCTGTCGAGTCGGTGCGGTTCGATGGTTGCTCGTATAATGGTCTGCGTATGAACCGCAACCAAGGAGTTCCAGTTTATGGACCAGAGCCTCTTTAAATTCGACCTTATCGCCGAGGACCCGACCACGCACGCGCGCGCCGGCGTGCTGCATACCCCGCACGGCGACATCGAGACGCCGATCTTTATGCCCGTGGGCACCAAGGCAAACGTCAAGGGTATTCCCACCGAGACCGTCAAGCAGCTCGGTGCCCAGATCGTGCTTGCCAATACCTATCACCTGTCCATGCGTCCCGGCGAGGACACCATCGCCGAGCTGGGCGGACTGCACAAGTTCATGAACTGGCACGGCCCCATCCTCACCGACTCGGGCGGTTTCCAGGTCTTCAGCCACAACGACGCCGTCAAGCTCACCGACGAGGGCGTGCGCTTTATCGTCAACGATTACGACGGCCGCCACGTGTTCTGGACGCCCAAGGACAACATGGAAATCGCCATGAAGCTCGGCTCCGACATCTGCATGCAGCTCGACCAATGCCCCGGCTATCCTGCCACGCGTGCCTATGTCGAGCGCGCCGTGGAGCTGTCGAGTATGTGGGCCGAGCGCTGCTACAAGGCTCATACCCGTGATGACCAGGCACTTTTTGGCATCGTTCAGGGTGGCATGCATCTGGATCTGCGCCTGCGATCGCTGCGCCACCTGGAGGAGTGCGGCGACTTCCCCGGCTACGGCATCGGCGGCTACTCGGTGGGCGAGGACCATGAGACCATGTTCGAGACGCTGGCGCCGCTGGTTTCCGAGTACATGCCTAAGCACAAGCCGCGCTACCTCATGGGCGTCGGCAACCCTACCACGCTCGTGCGCGGCGTTGGCGTGGGCATCGACATGTTCGACTGCGTGCTGCCGACGCGCACTGGCCGCATGGGTACCGCGTTTTCGAGCGAGGGTCGCCTCAACTTCCGCAACGCGCGCTTTGCGCACGACGACGGCCCCATCGACCCCACCTGCACCTGCCCGGTGTGCACGGGCGGCTACAGCCGCGCGCTCATCCGTCACATGGTCACGCAGAAGGAGATGCTCGGCGGTATTCTGCTGTCGATGCACAACATCTACTACCTGCTCAACCTTATGCAGCGTGCCCGTCAGGCCATTATCGAGGGCCGCTACGGCGCGTTTGTGAGCGACTGGATGAACAGCCCTGCGGCGGTGGACTACTAAGAGCGGCGCGGGCGCTTGCAAAGCGCGGGCAACGGCAAGGGACGAGCGCCGGCCGGTCATCACGTTCGCTAACACCGTCTGCGCGACCGATGACCGATAGCTTGCAAGCACTTGATGCATCGTGGGTACCATACCGAATAGTTGATGTTCGGGCGGGTGTTTGGCGCATGGCGTCGACCTCGCCCGTTTTTCTTTTTCTCGATAGGAGTACCCATGATTAAGAATGAAAACGTCGAGGGCGAGCCTGCCTACGACGAGACGTACCGCCGCGGCCCCGTGGTCATGCGCGGCCCCATGATTCCTAAGGACAACACCTATGCCAACTTGCTGGCGCCCGAGGAGTCGACCGACTGGCTGCATGCCGATCCGTGGCGCGTGCTGCGCATTCAGGCAGAGTTTGTCGATGGTTTTGGCGCGCTTGCCGAGCTTGGTCCTGCAGTGACCATCTTCGGCAGCGCCCGCACGCCCAAGACCGATCCGCTCTACAAGGCCGCGCGCACGGTCGGTCGCAAGATCGCCCAGCGCGGCGTGGCGGTTATCACCGGCGGCGGTCCCGGCGTCATGGAGGCGGCTAACAGGGGAGCGGCGAGTGTCAACGGCAAGTCGGTCGGCTTGGGTATCGAGCTTCCGCACGAGCACGGGCTCAACAAATACGTGAACCTTGGCATGGACTTCCGTTACTTCTTTGTGCGCAAGACCATGTTCGTCAAATACAGCTCGGGCGCCATCGTGTTTCCTGGTGGCTTTGGTACTCTCGACGAGATGTTCGAGGTGCTCACGCTGGTACAGACACACAAGGTTAAGCGCATGCCGCTCGTTTTGGTGGGCACCGAGTACTGGCAGGGCCTGTTCGACTGGCTCAACGGCCCGGTGATGGACGCCGGTATGATTAGCCCGCTCGATCCGGAGCTGGTGCACATCACCGACGACCTCAACGAGGCCGTTGACATTGCCCTGAGCGGGCTGATGTAGGGTGCTGTGACTGTTGTTATAGCAATGTGAACGGCATACTGATGCTATTTAACATCAGTATGCCATCTAAACGGGGTATACTGATGCAAAAGACGAGGCGAGGAGGTCGCGTATGTCTACTGCAACGGTTAAGCCTACGACGGTTCGCATCGAAGAGGGGCTCAAGGAACAGGCGACTGAGTTCTTGGATACGGTTGGTCTGAGTCTCAATTCGTATCTCAACCTTGCTGTTCGGCAGCTGGTAAATCAACGAAAGATTCCTTTTGAGATCGTAGGAAGGGCGGAGGTGCCCAACGAGGCAACGAGGCGTGCCATGGTGATCGCCGAAGCTCATGAGTTGGGGATTCTGCCGGACGACAGCCCGTCATTCAATAACGCTGATGAGCTTATATCATTCCTCGATGAGGACTAGCGATGTTTGAGATTAAGGTCGAGGCTCAGTTTAAGGCGGATTACAAACGGACGATGCGCATCCATCCGCAGCTAAAAACCGAGTTTAAGGCGGCAGTCGCAGAGCTTGCGGCTCACGGCTCGCTTCCCGCGGAATATGGTGCCCACGAGCTTTCAAACCCGGGCGGCAACTACAACGGCCACATCGATTTCCATCTATCCGATGGCTTGGTCGATGTGGTCGTTCTCTACTTGCCGCATAAGACTAATCCTGTGATCAGGCTGGTCAGAATGGGCTCGCATGAGGAGCTATTCCAGGGCCCGCAGGGCTGATTGCCGATTTCTAAGTTGCGGTGGAATAGGGATTGATTTGCGGCTGATAAGCCAAAAACAGTCCCTATTTCACCGCAAGTGGTATGGGTGGCCCTAATTGGCAGGTTGGTAGCGGGGGCAGTAACTGATGGCGATGGCGTCGACGCCTACGTGGGTGGCGATGGTGCAGCCGATGGGGCCGGTGCCGGCGTCCACGTAGTCTTGGCCTGCTAGCGCTTGGTTGACGAGCTCTTGCTCCTCGGCGGCGCCGGTCGTGAGCACGCGAACGTTTGAGCCTGGGTGCTCGGTCAAAAACTCGAGGCAGTCAGCCATGGTGTTGGCGACGATGCGCTTGGCGCCGCGGCCCTTTTTGATGGCCTTGATTTCGCCCGATTTCCACTCCGGCGAAACGGCCAGGCGAATGTTGAGCATTTGGGTGAGCTGGCCGGCGAGTTTAGGTGCGCGGCCGTTCTTGACCAGGTTCTCGAGCGTGCGGGGAATCAGCAGCAGGTGGGCGTCGGGCAGCGTCGCGCGGATCTGCGCCTCGGTTTCGTCCAGGCTGCGACCGTCCTCGCGCATGGCGAGCGCATACTCCACCAGCAGGCCTTCGGCGCCCGAGCCGGTGCGCGAATCGATGCAGCGCACGTCGAGCTCGTGGGTCTCGGCCACCAGGTTGGCGTTGGCATAGCAGGCGGACCACTCGCTGCACAGCGAGATAAAGATGGCGCTGTCGTGGCCGTCGGCGAGCACGCGGTCAAAGAGCGCCTTGAACTCGCCGGCGCTCGGCTGCGAGGTGTGCGGCAGCTGCTCGGAGCCGGCCATGCGGGCGACGTACTCCTCGGCGGTAATCTGCACCTGGTCGAGCAGGTCCTCGCCCTCGATAATCACATGCAGCGGAATCACGTAAATGCCGAGCTCTTGGGCGCGGGCGGGGGAGATGTCCGACGTGGAGTCGGTTATGATGGCAAAAGACATAATTGCACCTTTCGTTGGGGCGTTTGCGCGCCGCCTTCTGAGAGCAAAGTGCGACAAGTATAGTGGAGTTGCTCTACATTGCTAGGTTCAATTGTTTAATAGTCAACAGTTTGAAGTGGTGGTGTGGAAATCATCAACTGGGGAAGAGGGATGCCGATGGAGGCACTGGAGATATGCAGGCGGCCGATTGTGCTGTTCGATTTTGACGGCACGGTGGCCGATACGGGTCGGGCGGTGATGACCTCGACGCGCAAGACGCTGGCTGCGCGCGGGTTTTCGGAGGCGCAGATGGGTGACCTGCGCCGCATGATCGGGCCGCCCCTGTGGAAGAGCTTCCACGACTTTTATGGCTTTTCCCGCGAGGAGTCGCTTGTGGTGGCCGATGAGTACCGCGCCTTTTTTGATGAGCTGGGACCGGGGGAGTACCCCGTGTTCGATGGGATTCCCGAGCTGCTGGATGGGTTGGCCGCCCAGGGCAAGCGTATGGCCGTGGCGACGTCGCGCATGGAGGCAAAGTGCATCGATATGGTGCGTGAGCTTGGGCTTTGCCAGTTCGAAGCCGTGGTTGGCATGAATTCGCCGCAGGGGCGCGAGACCAAGGCAGATTCGGTCCGCGATGCGCTGGCGGCGCTCGGTGCGACGGCCGACGAGGCCGTGATGATCGGCGACCGCTTTAACGATGTGGAGGGCGCGCACGCGATGGGTGTGCCGTGTATCGGCATCTATTCGGGCGCGGCGGCGCCGGGGGAGCACGAGGCCGCGGGTGCCGATGCGGTGGTGCACTCGGTGGCCGAGCTTGCTAAACTTTTCGCTATATAAGTATGTGATGTGAGGGGCGGGCACGCTGCCGCTCATTGGTAAGGAGGTCGTCCATGAATCAGGTGGAGCAGAGCGTCGCTGAGTATGTCGACGAGGTCTGGGAAGATGTCGTCGCCGATATCGAGCAGCTGGTGAGTTATCCGTCCGTGGCAGTTTCTGCCGATGCGGAGCCCGGCGCGCCGTTTGGCCGCCCGGTCCGTGACGCGCTCGATTGCGCGCTCGGCATTGCGCAAAAGCTCGGCTACCAGACGAGCGACGACGAGGGCTATGTGGGCATTGCCGATATCCCGGGCCGCGGCGACAAGCAACTCGCGACCATCTGCCACGTGGACGTGGTTCCCGCCGGTCCCGGTTGGAACACCGATCCGTTTGCGATGGAGCGCCGCGAGGGCTGGCTGCTCGGTCGCGGCGTGATCGACGACAAGGGTCCTGCCGTGCTGTCGCTCTACGCCGGCGCCTATCTGCTCAAGCACGGCATCACCCCGCGCTATACCTTTCGCGCGCTGCTGGGCTGCGATGAGGAAGTGGGCATGTCCGACGTTCACCATTATCTGGAGAACCACGCGAACCCCGACTTTCTGTTTACGCCCGATGCCGAGTTCCCGGTCTGCAATGCCGAGAAGGGCCAGTTTGGGGCGACGTTTGTGAGCTCCAAGATCGACGGCGGGCGCATTGTGTCCTGGAGCGGTGCCGAGGCGAGCAACGCCATTCCGTCGCAGTCTATCTGCGAGCTTGCGATTGCCGTCGATGAGCTGCCGGCGCCCGTTGAGAACGCCGACCGCCTGGAGATCACGGCGCTCGATAACGGGCATGCGCAGATTTTCGCCCACGGCATTGGCGGTCATGCCTCGATGCCCGAGGGAACGGTCAATGCCGTCGGCCTGATCGTGGCGTATCTGCGCGAGGCCGAGGATGCGTTTGGTGCGCGCGACGAGCGCCTGCTGACGCCTGCCGAGCACGAGTTCGTTAAGTTCTTGGCCTTTGTGCACGCGGATGCCTATGGTCGTGGCCTGGGAATCGATGCGACGAACACGGCGTTTGGCCCGCTCACGTGCAACCCCGGCGTCATCCGCGTGGTGGATGGCCACATTGAGCAGGTCATTGACGTGCGTTTCCCCGACAGCACGAGCGCCGATACCATCCGCGAGCAGCTCGAGCCACTTGTGGGCCGCTTTGGCGTGACGTATCGCGTGGATCGCGCAAAGGTGCCGTTCTCGGTCTCTGCCGACGACCCGGCCGTGAAGGCGCTGATTGACACCTATAACGAGTTTACGGGTAAGCATGCCGAACCCTTCGCCATGGGCGGTGGCACGTACGCACGCAACTTTGCCCGCGCCGTCTCGTTTGGCCCCGAGGAGACCGGCCTGGAGCTGCCCGCATGGGGCGGCCAGATGCACGGCCCCAACGAGTGCGCCAATGAAGAGCGGCTCAAGCAGGCGCTCAAGATTTATATCGTGGCAATCCTGCGCTTGAACGAGCTGGAGCTTTAAGGTTACGCGAACGCCAGAGTGACAACCTGTCTTTCGAAGAGGACGGCATGACCAGAAGGTCTATGCCGTCCTCTTTCTGAAAATGATCCCTTGGGGACGGAGGAAAACGGATCATTTGGTGTAAAAGGCGGGTCATGCTTGTCGGCGGGATTGTTATTCGTTTGTAAAGCCCTGCCGCGCTTGCGGTAAGGGTCTATTAGATGCCCGTAAGAAACCGCAGTTGGCGCGGGCGCTGCCCGATCGGGGCCGTATCTTTCCAAACAGCAAAGCGGGCAGGGTGCCCGCGAGTTGCATGTATGAAAGGAAGATTATGCTCGATCAGGCTTATTCTCGTCGTCGGTTCCTCGGCCTCGCTGGTGGCCTTGCCAGCATCGTCGGACTCGGTCTCGTTGGTTGCGGCGGCGCAGGCGCATCCGACGCCGCCGACAAGGGCAGTGCCGCTGCCGAGTCCGTCTCCGGCGAGGTGACCTACGACGGCGCCTCCTCGTTCCAGGCTCTCGTCGAGGCTGCTGCCGAGAAGTTCATGGACGCCAACCCGGACGTCTCCATCTCCGGCTCGGGCAACGGTTCGGGCAAGGGCCTGACCGCTGTCGCCGCCGGCACCGTCACCATCGGTAACTCCGACGTCTTCGCCGAGACCAAGCTCGAGGCCGATCAGGTCAAGAACCTCGTCGACCACGAGGTCGCCGTCGTGGGCATGGGCCCCGTCGTCTCCAAGAACGTCAAGGTCGATGACCTGTCCCTCGAGCAGCTCAAGGGCATCTTCTCCGGCCAGATCACCAACTGGAAGGAGGTCGGCGGCGACGACGCTACCATCGTCGTCCTCAACCGCAAGGCAGGCTCCGGTACCCGCGCCACCTTCGAGGCTGCCGTCTTTGGCGACGAGGCCGTCGACTTTAAGGGCGACGCCGAGCTCGACAAGTCCGGTGACGTCCAGACTCAGATGGGCAGCACCGACAACGCCATCTCTTACCTGGACTTCTCGCACTTCGATGACTCCAAGTTCAATGCCATCAAGGTCGAGGGCGTGGAGCCCAAGAGCGCAAACGTCACCGACGATTCCTTTAAGATTTGGGCTACCGAGCACATGTACTGCGCGAAGGACGCCGACGAGGCCACCAAGGCCTTCCTGGAGTTCATGCTTTCCGACGACGTCCAGGGCAAGCTCGTCGAGGAGCAGGGCTTCATTCCCGTCTCTGCCATGAAGGTCGTCAAGGACGCCAGCGGCAAGGTCTCCGCTAAATAAGTAATCGCCCCGGAAAGGTTTGCAATGGCAAAACAGCTGCCAAAGCGCGACCTTGAGAACGTAGGCCTGGGCGTCACGGGCGCGTGCGTAGCGCTCGTGACGCTTGTCGTTGCCGCGCTCATCTTTATGGTCGCCCAAAAGGGCCTCTCGGCATTTGTTAAGGACGGCGTTTCGGTCGTCGAGTTCTTCACCGGCACCAAGTGGGACCTGGCCAACACGGCCGAAAACGGCCTGCCCTATACCGGCGCCCTGCCTCTGATCATCACCTCGTTTGCGGTCATGGTGCTCTCCACGCTCATCGCGCTGCCCATCGCCATCGGCTCTGCCATCTTTGCGGTCGAGATTAGCCCTAAGTTTGGCTCCAAGGTCTTTCAGCCGCTTATTGAGCTTTTGACCGGCATTCCCTCGGTCGTCTTTGGCCTGATCGGCTTTCACGTGGTCGTTGGCCTCATGAAGAGCGTTTTCCACGTGAGCACGGGTCTGGGCATCTTGCCCGGCGCCATCGTACTGGCCGTCATGATTCTGCCGACGATGACTACGCTTTCGGTCGACGGCCTGCGCGCCGTGCCCGATAGCTACCGTCAGGGCTCGCTCGCGCTGGGCTACACCCGCTGGCAGACCATCTGGCACGTGGTGCTCAAGAGCGCTATGCCATCGCTCATGACCGCAGTCATCCTTGGCATGACCCGCGCCTTTGGCGAGACGCTCGCCGTGCGCATGGTTATCGGCGGCATCGAGGCCATGCCGACGTCGCTGCTGTCGCCTGCGTCCACCATCACCACCACGCTTACCACGTCCATGGCGGTCTATGCCGAGGGTTCGGCCCAGGACGACGTCTTGTGGGCGCTCGGCCTGCTGCTGATGGGCATGAGTCTCATCTTTATCCTGATCATCCATCTCATCGGCCGCAAGGGGGCGAAGGCTCGTGGCTAGCACGCGCATCCTTATCGACGAGGCGAGACTCGGGCGTGTTCAAAAGCAGGACCGCATCGCCACGGGCGTGCTGAAGGCAATCGTCGCCATCGTCATGCTCATCGTCGTCTCCATGGTGGCCTATATTCTGTTCGAGGGCATCTCGACGCTGTTCCAGCCGGGATTTCTCACGCAGCCCGCACGCGCCAACGGAACGCAGGGCGGCGTGCTCTACCAGCTGTTCGACTCGTTCTACCTACTGCTGATCACCTTAGGTATCTCGGTGCCCATCAGCCTGGGCGGCGCGGTCTTCCTGGTCGAGTACGCGCCGGACGGCCCCATCCGCGACATCGCCTCCACCGCCATCGAGACGCTGTCCTCGCTGCCCTCCATTGTCGTAGGCATGTTCGGCTTTCTGGTGTTCTCGGTGCAGCTGGGCTGGAAGTACTCCATCATCTCCGGCGCCGTCGCGCTCACCATGTTCAACATCCCCATCCTGGTGCGCGTGATTCAGCAGGCGCTCGAGGACGTGCTGCAGGCCCAGCGCGATGCGTGCCTGGCCATGGGCCTCACTCGCTGGGAGGCCACACTGCACATCCTGATTCCCGAGGCCATGCCCGCCATCGTGACCGGCATCGTGCTTTCGGCCGGCCGCGTGTTTGGCGAGGCCGCGGCGCTGCTCTTTACCTCGGGCATGAGCTCGCCGGTTCGCCTGAACTTCTTGAGCTTTAACCTGTCGAGCCCCACCTGCGCCTGGAACGTGTTCCGTCCCGGCGAGTCGCTGGCCGTGCACATCTACAAGATCTATGGCGAGGGCAGCCCCGAGGCCCAGCAGATCGTCTGGGGCACCGCGGCACTGCTGATGATTTGCGTGCTGCTGTTTAACGTAGTCGCCCGTATCGTAGGCAAGCAACTGGCAAGGAGGATGACGGCCGAATGAGCGAGATGAATACAACGCCCGCAACCGAGGCGGCCACGTCCGAGACCCAGGACTTTCTGTCGAGCGTGGGGCAAAGCGAAAAGCACGTGCGTGTGAGCGGCAAGGCCGTGAACGACGAGGTCGTGCTCTCCACCAAGGACGTCAACGTGTACTATGGCGATCACCATGCGCTGCACAATACGTCGCTCGACTTTCACAAGGGCGAGATCACGGCGCTCATCGGGCCTTCGGGCTGCGGCAAGTCGACCTTCTTGCGCAGCCTCAACCTAATGAATCGCGAGATTCGCGGCTGTCGCGTGGAGGGCGAGATCAACTACCGCGGCCGCAACGTGAACACCAAGACCGAGAACACGTACGAGCTGCGCCGTTCCATCGGCATGGTGTTCCAGCAGCCCAACCCGTTCCGCAAGTCCATTCGCGACAACATCACGTTTGCGCCCAAGCGTCACGGCATCACCGACCGCGACGAGCTCGATCGCATGGTCGAGGAGAGCTTGCGCGGCGCGGCGCTGTGGGACGAGGTCAAAGACAAACTCGACAAGAGCGCCTACGCGCTTTCGGGCGGTCAGCAGCAGCGCCTGTGCATCGCGCGCACGCTGGCGCTCAACCCCGACGTGATCCTGTTTGATGAGCCCTGTTCGGCGCTCGACCCCATTTCGACGCTGGCGATCGAGGACCTGATGTCATCGATCGTTGTCGACCGCGCCATCGTCATCGTGACGCACAACATGGAGCAGGCGTCGCGCGTGTCCAATCGCACGGCGTTCTTCTACATGGGCGATATGGTCGAGTACGAAGAGACCGACGAGATTTTCCAACGGCCCAAGGATAAGCGGCTGAATGATTACCTCACCGGCATGTTCTCCTAGTCCGGGACATGCTTGAGGCCCGCGACGGCCACGGTCGCCGCGGGACTGATTGGAGAGGCGGGTCATCTCTTTTGCGAGATGGCCCGCCTTTTGCTCTGCGACCGAAACGACCACCACAAAGGGGACAGGCACCTTCGTGGTGGTTTGGGGTGGGGCTCGCTGCTATCATGGACAACGTTGAATTTCTACGAAGGAGCAGGGCATATGGCGATTCTTTTGGGATGCGATTCCATCAGCCTAGAGTTTCCCACCAAGCATATTTTCGATAGCGTGACGCTCGGCGTGGGCGAGGGCGACCGCATTGGTATTGTCGGTAAAAACGGCGACGGCAAGTCGACGCTGCTGAGCGTGCTCGCCGGCACGCTGGAACCCGACGACGGACGCGTGACGCACCGCCGCGGCACCACGATCGGACTGCTCGGCCAAAAGGACCAGCTTGTCGACACCGATACCGTACATCATGCCGTTGTGGGCGACACGCCCGAGTACGAGTGGGCCTCGAGCCCCCGCACGCGCCAGATCCTGGCTGGCCTCATTAGCGATGTGCCCTGGGAGGGCACGGTGGGCGAGCTTTCGGGCGGTCAGCGCCGTCGCGTGGACCTTGCGCGCCTGCTGATCGGCGACTACGACGTGCTCATGCTCGACGAGCCCACCAACCACCTGGACATGCGCACCATCAACTGGCTCGCGCGTCACTTAAAGGCCCGCTGGCAGCGCGGTCAGGGCGCCATGCTCGTGGTCACGCATGACCGCTGGTTCTTGGACGAGGTCTGCACCAGCATGTGGGAGGTCCACGACGGCCAAGTCGACCCCTTCGAGGGCGGCTACTCGGCCTACATCCTGCAGCGCGTGGAGCGCGATCGCATGGCCGCGGTTACCGAGGAGCGCCGTCGCAACATGGCGCGCAAGGAGCTCGCGTGGCTAAGCCGCGGCGCCCAGGCGCGTTCCACCAAGCCCAAGTTTCGCGTGGATGCCGCTCGCGAGCTGATTGCCGACGTGCCGCCTGTGCGCGACGAGCTGGAGCTCAAGCGCCTGGCGGTGAGCCGCCTAGGCAAGCAGGTTATCGACGTGGTCGACGTGGACGCCGGCTATGTGGATACCGACGGCGCGCCCAAGCAGGTGCTCTCCGACGTGACCTGGCTCATCGGTGCGGGCGACCGCTATGGTCTTTTGGGCGAGAACGGCGCCGGCAAGTCCACGCTGCTTGACGTGATTCAGGGCAAGATCGCGCCCCTGCGCGGCCGTGTGAAGATTGGCCAGACGGTGCGCTTTGGCGTGCTGTCGCAGCAGCTCGAGGAGCTCGAGCCCTCTATGGGCGATACGATACGCGAGGTGCTCAGCAACTATAAGAAGTACTACGTCATCGACGGCAAGGAGACCTCGCCCGAGAAGCTTTGCGAGCGCCTGGGCTTTACGACGCAGCAGCTCTGGAGCCGCATCGGCGATCTTTCGGGCGGCCAGCGCCGTCGCCTGTCGCTGCTGCTGACGATCCTGGACGAGCCCAACGTGCTTATCCTGGACGAGCCGGGCAACGACTTGGATACCGACATGCTGGCGATTGTCGAGGACCTGCTCGACGGCTGGCCGGGCACGCTGATCCTGGTGACGCACGACCGCTTCTTGATGGAGCGCGTGACCGACCAGCAGTGGGCACTGCTTGACGGTCATCTGACGCATATGCCCGGCGGCGTCGACCAGTACCTGCGCCTGTGCAACGCCACGGCCGAGGGCGAGCCCGTGGGCGCGCCGAGTGCCAAGACCGGCACGTTCGACACCGGCGCCGCGGCGGTTGCAGCCGAAAAGCCCAAGTCGAGCGGCCAGCCCAATGGCCTTTCCAATGCCGAGCGCCAGAAGCTCCGCCGCGAGGTGAGCTCGCTCGAGCGCAAAATGGAGACGCAGCGCGCCCGCGTGGAGGAGGCCGAGGCCGCGATGGCTCAGGTCGACCCCACCAACTACACGGCGCTGGGCGAGCAGCAGACAAAGATCGACGAGGCCCACGCCGCCATGGACGAGTTGGAGATGGCGTGGCTCGAGGCGAGCGAGAGGCTCGAGGGCGAGGAGTAGGCGAGGATGATCAAGGCCGCGTTTTTCGATATCGACGGCACGTTGCTGAGCTTTAAGACCCATCGGATTCCGGCGTCGGCGCAGCAGGTGCTCGACAGCTTTCATGAGCAGGGGATTGCGTGCGTGATCGCCACGGGTCGCCCGACCTATCAGATGCCCGATTGGCTGTTCGAATTGGGTTGGGATGCGTACATTACGCTCTCGGGCCAGCACTGCTTTGATGCCGAGGGGGTTTACCGCAGCTGCCCGATCGATCCGGACGACGTTGCGGTGATCGTGGACCAGGTGGCGCAGGGACGCTACGACTCGCTGTGTATGCAGGGCGAGAACTCGTTTGTGAACCGCCTGTCCGAGCGCGTGGTGACGGCCGGCAACAACGCGGGGATCGTCTACCACGAGGAACCGTTTGAGCGCGCCTTTGACGCACCGGTCTACCAGTTCTGCGCCTTTGTGGACCCGGCCGACGAGCATATCGTGACCGATGCGGTGTCGCATTCGCTCGCTACGCGCTGGTGCGATCTGTTCTGCGACATTATTCCGGCAAACGGCGGCAAGGACCTGGGTGTGGCGGCGACGCTGGAGCGCCTGGGCATCGACGCGAGCGAGGCGATTGCCTTTGGCGACGGCGAGAACGACCTGTCGATGTTCTCGGCCGTGGGCACAAGTGTGGCAATGGGCAACGCGCAGGCGACCGTGAAGGCCGCAGCGACCTACGTAACGACCGCCGTGGATGACGACGGCATCTACAACGCCGCGAAGCACTTTGGCCTCGTGTAGCTGCGACCCGGCACTTGGGGACGCTCCTTATCTGCCGGCAGCTGGGGACACTCCTTGCGGGGCGTTCCCATTTTGTTTTCGTCCCGCACGTTTTGTGAAACGCGGCTAACTTTTTGGTCAATGCAGTAAGACATGGTCAACTTTTGCGGTAAAGTAAGCCAAGGAAAGTATCAGAAGGCTAACTAGCAATCATCGCGAAAGGCGGCCCATGGCCCTACGTGAATCCGGAGAAGACTATCTCGAATCGATCTACGTTCTGTCGCAGCGCCAAGGCACGGTGCGCTCAATCGACGTCGCCGAATACCTGGGCGTGACCAAGGCGAGCGTTTCCAAGGCCATGGCGACGCTGGAAAGCAACGGCTATGTCGAAATGGGCAAGCGCGACGTTCATCTGACGGAGCGTGGTCTGGAGGTCGCTCGCCAAATGTGGGAGCGCCACTGCTTTTTTGTGGGGCTGCTCGAGGACGCAGGCGTTTCGGCAGAGGTTGCCTCGCAAGAGGGCTGCCACATGGAGCACTGCCTAAGCGAGGAAAGCTTTGAGAAGCTAAGGGCAATGCTGGGCCGGGACGGCGACCGGGATCAGTAACCCCATCAACCAAGTCTAACTCAGCCAAGGAACCCCGCCAGCAAGCGATGCCCAAGAACCACCGGCGATGTTGCCGCAGGTCCCGGCAGGGATGTCCCCTCCAAAACATTCCGCAGGCAAGTGGCCCCGTTGTCTATAGCCCCGTAGGAGCAGGACAACGGGGCCACATTTGCCGAGGACGTTTTGGAGGGGACATCCCTGCCGGGACCGTCCGAGTACAAGCTACAGGTTCTTGACACCCATCGCGCGCATGGCGTTCAGGATGGCGATGATCGCCACGCCTACGTCGCCAAAGACGGCAAGCCACATATTGGCGATACCCAGCGCTGCCAGCACAAGGATCAGCAGCTTAATGCCCAGCGCAAAGATTATGTTCTGCCAAACAATCGTCATGGTCTTGCGCGCCACGCGGATCGCGCGGGAAATGTTGGACGGCTTGTCGTCCATCAGCACCACGTCGGCGGCCTCGATCGCGGCGTCCGAGCCCATGGCGCCCATGGCAATGCCCACATCGGCGCGCGTAAGCACAGGCGCGTCGTTGATGCCGTCACCGACAAAGGCGAGCTTGCCCTTGCCACTTTCGGCCGCGAGCAACGCCTCAACGCGCTCGACCTTGTCGCCCGGCAGGAGCTGCGCGTGGAACTCGTCGAGACCGAGTTGCTTGGCCACAGACGCTGCAACCTCCTCGCGGTCGCCCGTGAGCATGACGGTTCGGTTGATACCGGCGGCATGCAGGTCGCGAATCGTTTGCTCGGCATCGGCCTTAACGGTGTCTGCAATCACGATGTGGCCGACATACACGCCGTTCACGAGCACGTGGAGGATTGTGCCGGCAACCTCACAGTCCGGTGCTTCAACGCCGGCCGCGGCGAGCATCTTGGCGTTGCCGACGACGACGTGCTTGCCGTCGATGGTTGCCGTCACGCCGTGGCCCGCGTCGTTGGCGGAGTCGCTCACGCGCTTGGGGTCGACCTCGCCCTGGTAGGCGTCGCGCACGGACTGCGCGATGGGATGGTCGGAGAACGACTCGGCGAGGGCTGCGACCTCGAGTAGCGACTGCTCGGTATAGCCTGCCTCGGGGTGCACCGCGACGACCGAGAACGTGCCGTTGGTGAGGGTGCCCGTCTTGTCAAAGACGACGGTGTCCACGTCGGCGAGCGTCTCGAGGTAGTTGGAGCCCTTGATGAGAACGCCCAGCTTGGACGCGCCGCCGATGCCGCCAAAGAAACTCAACGGTACGCTGATCACGAGGGCGCACGGGCAGCTGACGACCAGGAAGGTCAGGCCGCGCAGGATCCAATCGGACCAAGCGCCAGTCACCAGGCCGCCGCCAAGCGCGAGCACCGCGGCAGCGCCAGTGACGGCGGGGGTGTAGACGCGGGCAAAGCGCGTGATGAAGTTCTCGGTGCGCGCCTTCTTTTCGCTGGCATTCTCCACGAGCTCCAGAACACGCGCGACGGTTGACTCGCCAAAGGGCTTGGTGGTGCGCACGTGGATGAGGCCCGTCATGTTGATGCAACCGCTGATGATATCGTCGCCGGTCTTGGCCGGGCGGGGGACCGACTCGCCCGTGAGTGCGGCGGTGTCGAGCTGGGTTTCGCCCTCGACGATGACGCCGTCGATAGGCACGCGCTCGCCGGGCTTGACCACGATCACGGTGCCGACGGCGATGTCATCGGGAAAGACCTGTTCGAGTGTGCCGTCGGCTTGCTCGACGTTAGCGTAGTCGGGCGCGATGTTCATCATGGCACTGATCGACTTGCGGCTCTTGCCCACGGCGTATGCCTGGAACAACTCGCCGACCTGGTAGAACAGCATGACAGCGGCACCTTCGGCCATGTGCGGGTCGGTGTCGGGGAAGAGCACCATGGCAAACGCGCCGATGGTCGCGACGGCCATGAGGAAGCTCTCGTCGAAGGCCTTGCCGCGGCGGATGTTATTGAATGCCTTTTGCAGTACGTCGTAGCCGGCAATCAAAAACGGCACGAGGAACAGCACAAAGCTGGCGTAGATGTTGCCGGGCTCCCCAAATGCGATAGTGAGGGCGCCGAGCTCGTCGAGGGCATAAACAACGGCAAAAATGCCCAGTGCTACCAGGATGCGGTTGCGCTTATGCTCAAGGGACTCTCTCTTCTTGCGCTTCTTCTTTTTCTTTTTGGGATCGGCGGCTGTCATGATTCAAACCTCTCATTTGAGTTTATGAACACTCGCTCATATAATTTCGCGAGCAAAGGCCGCGGCAAGCGCGGCCTCGCAGGTCAACGTATGCGCGGGTTAGAGAATGATCTCGCAGTCCGGCTCGGCGTCGGCGGTGAACTCAACGACGCGGTCCAGGACCTCGTCGAACTTGGCGTCGTCGGCCTCGAGCGTCAGCTTCTGGGTCATAAAGTTGACCGAAACGGACTTGACGCCCTCGAGCTTGGCAAGTTCGTCCTGAAGCTCGCGCGCGCAGTTGGCGCAATCGATCTCGTCGAGCTTGAACTGCTTTTTCATGGTGGGTTCCTTTCCCTGTGTTAGCGGTCTGGGTGCCGGCCGCGCTGATACCGTGGTTGATTGCTATTCGCAGATATGGCTCATGCCCTGGTTAAGCATGGTGTAGACGTGATCGTCGGCGAGCGAGTAGAGAATGTTGCGGCCGTCGCGGCGGAACTTGACCAGGTGCGACTGCTTAAGCGTGCGCAGCTGGTGCGATACTGCCGACTGCGAGGTTGCGGTCGCTTCGGCGATGTCAGCCACGCAGAGCTCGCGGCCCATGAGGGCATAGAGGATCTTGATGCGTGTGGTGTCGCTGAAGACCTTGAACAGGTCGGCCAGGTCGTACAACAGCTCCTCGTCGGGAAGGTCCTCGGGCGAGCAGGTGGTGGGGACGATCAGCTCGGTGGCCTCGATGCCAGTCTTTGTTTCATCAGCGTGGCTGCTCATTGCAACATCCTTTCATATGAACATGCGCTCATATAACTTACTTCCGATTATATGAGCGCATGTTCATATGTCAATACTATTTACGTTAATTTCGATGACTGCTTGCCGCCTCTGCGATTTTCTGCGGGTTGGGAGACATCGACGCAATGCTCGCCAACATATTTCGAGATGTTCGGCCAGCATGCTAAGAAAGCCACCTTGAGAAGCATTAGAACTGTTCATATTTGTACTTTATCGTGTTAAATACCGCGAGAATCAGTTCTTCCTCTACGGGAGTTCCTGCAGAATCAGTTTTATCTAAAGTTATATTGAGCATTGCTGCAGCCAATCTGGCACATCGGTGGCCGAATAAGTCGAAAAATGTAGGTGGACATCCGCAGAGATCGCCTTTAGAAGAGCGAATTCTCAATTAGATCAATAATCGTGTCGTCTTCCGTGCGGTTTTCATCGATTTTTGCGAACATGTCGCATTCCCAAGGCCCATTGATTTCCTCAGCAAGGGCCCCGACGTGTTGCATGTCGTCGGGTTCTGGCACATCGTTGATGCTCGGGTCATCAGCTTGCGGATATTGGCTTGCAATTTCGCGCTTGGCGGCCTCTTCTTCTTTGAGTGTCTCCAGGACGCGGCGACCGTATTCGAAGTAGCGCCGCAAGACAAATTGACGAAGAGTTTCTTGCAGGATGGCGAAGTTATCCGGGAGTCGACCGGGCCATATCTTCTCGCGAATGCGAATCGCTTCCATGACCCGCCTAAAAGCGGACTGCTTGAAAAACGAATGACGACTAACTGTGATAACGGCATATCCCATGTTTCGCAGCGTGTTTCGGCGTTCCTCGTCAATTGATTGCTGTTCGGGCTCGTCGTGGTAAAAGCCGTTGTATTCGATATCGGTCATCGAATTTTCGAGCAGCGCGTCGAGGTAGAAAACCGTCCGTCGCGTTAGGGCGGCGTATCTTTTGGGGACTGGGATCGGATAGTCCGTTTTGATAGCGCGTATGGCTAAGCCACCCATTGACTTGGGCATTGTCAGCATCATGACAAACGCCGTTTCGAGTGGGGAGCGACAGCCTTCGCGTACATAAGAAAGTGCCTTAAGTGCTTTATTAGATCCACGATACCCCGATGCCTCTGAAAAGAAGGCTCTGAGCTCTTCAACGCTGGTTAGGGCTGGGCGCTCGCGATATTGAGTTTCGTCGGACGTTCCAAGCGCGTAGGAGCCGCAGATTTCAAAGTAATACTCAACGAGCTCCGAAAGGTTGAGGTCGGCTGTTGCTTCTAACGCGCACAGCTTGATGTCGACGATGTAGACGTTCGGCTCGAGTTCTAGGTAGCTTTCTGCATCAAACGTATAGCGCGTGCAGTGGCAGATGCAGCCCTTGCGGTGCCTTTTGGCATTATTGGAAAACGTCAGCACATGGATGCTTTCAGAATCGACATTCTTTCTGTTGAGCCATGCTCGCGCCGCTTCCAGGTTGGACGTGGTCGGCGCAGACACCTTGATCTTTTCCATAGATATGGGATCGGTCGCGTGGCTTGCGAGCGAGTTGACTGTTTGGTATACAGCGCGTGCCGTGGTATGTGACAGAACGATTCCCATACGCGCATGATGGCATAGCGGACGCCATATACGCTCGAAACTTCGGGCAACGGTATTGGGGCGCGGCTTATCTTCTGCGAACGGTGGGTTTTTGAGCTGTCGTATTGAGGGGGGGCAGCTTCGGCTGGGGAGGTTTCTGTCGGCTGCCCCATTTTGGTGAACTTTAGTTGCGGATTCGTAGCTTCTAAGCGTTTTTGCCGACCGCTCAGATGCCTCACCAACATAATTTGAGTTATTCGGCCTTATCCTATACGAATGGTGTGATCGCAACGTCTTATTCGAATTGATTCAGGTAGATTTATAGGGCTTGGTTGCGAAATTGGGGCGACTATAGCGCTCGATTGCGGTTCAAGGGGCCTCGACTAGTGGTTCAGCTGGCCGAACAACTCGAAAAAAGTAGGTGGGCCAATCTGCCGACTATGTGAAGCATGCGTATTTGCTCGTTTTGATTAAAACTAGGGTGCAGCCATAAGACTGCGCTCTAGTTTACTGCGTGCCGGTGCGTCCAGACGGATTGCACTGTGCCTGGCAGGCGCTCCCGCAGATGGATCGGTTATTTCGCAAACAGGTTCTTGAGGTTGAACTCGGCCTGTACCGTGCGGAGCATGAGGTCGGTGTCGTCCAGACCCAGATGCTGCTCGTTGGCGTCGGGCGCGAGGGTGCCGCGACGGCGTGCCCAGTTCTCGAGCGCGGCGGGGGCGGACTCGCGGGGGAGCGAGCGCACGTCGGCGTCCAGGCTGCGGCAGATCTGGCGCGAGTCGATGACGATGATCTTACCCGCGCGGCGTGCCTCGGCGTAACCGTCCAGGTGAATCTTGAACCAGCTGTCCTCAAAGGCGGCGTTATGCGCCATGTACGGGTACTTCTTCATAAGCTTGAGCAGCTGCTTTTGCAGCTCCTTGTTCTCGCGGAAGGGCGTTTTGCCGTCGATGTCGTCCCAGGTAATGTGGTGGATATTCGACAGCGGCACATCTTCGCCGCGGTAGATGTCGGGCAGGCCGCAGTAGTGTGCCTCGGCGTCATGCGGGACGGCGTCGCTGGTGAGCTCCATGATCTCCCAGCCCACGTTGATGATATAGCCGCGCTCGGGTGCACGGCCGGTGGTCTCGATGTCGATACCGAGCACGGTGCCCTGGATGGGCTTGCGGGCGTAGGCCACGCCGAGCGCGTCGCGGTCGCCGCGGATTTCGCGCATAACGGACGCGGCGGTGCGCTTTTGCATCTTGCCGATGGCGGCGCAGGTGTCGGCATCGGACAGGCCGCGCGAGAGCGTCGCGGGCGTCACGTTGCGCAGACGCGCCTCGCCAATCTGGTCGCACAGGTCGCGGTTGCGGTCGGCCAGGTCGCGCACGGTGGCAAAGTCGAAGCCGGGGTCGCCCTCGGCGGTAAAGTACTCGGTCTCGAGCACCTTGAGGGCCTCCTCGCCCTTCTGGCGCTCGGACTCCATGGCGCCGTGGTCGCCGTAGATAAACATGGGGATAAACGGCTGGCGCTCGTATTCGAGTGCTTGCGATACGTTCATATGCTACTCCTTGGACGGGCCGCGTTGTGCGGCTCGAGGTTACTGAGTTATGGCGAGATGATAGTTTACCATAGGCAACTATTGGCACCGCGCCCGGGACAACTACAATACCCTAGTTGACCGCTAGGACTTTTACAATGCTGCCGAAAGACACGAAAGGTTCCATCCGTCATGGATTTACTGATTGATATTCTGCTCGACGCCGGCAAGGACACGCTGTCGCTGGTGCCGTTTTTGTTGGTGACGTATCTTGCTCTCGAGACACTTGAGCACGTTGCGGGCGACCGCGTCAACGGCGCTATCAAGCGCGCCGGCGCTGCGGGTCCCGTGGTTGGCTCGCTGCTGGGCATGGTGCCGCAGTGCGGATTTTCGGCCATGGCAGCAACGCTGTACGCCGGCCGTGTCGTGACCTTGGGCACGTTGGTGGCGGTGTTCCTTTCGACCTCCGATGAGATGCTGCCGCTGTTGCTTGCCGAGCAGGTTCCCGTGCAGACTATGGCGATGCTTTTGGCTTCGAAAGCGCTGATCGCACTGGTCACGGGTTTTATCGTGGACGCTGCCATTCGCGGCCTGCGCCGTAACGCCCGCGCGCACGCGGCGATTCGCCGTACCGTGCTGGGAACCGCGGCCAACCCGGCCCACGTGAACTGCGCGCACGACGACCACAGCGGCGGTGACATCATCGACGAGGTGGCCGAGGCAGGCGTGAGCGCCGACCACATCCACGAGCTGTGCGAGCGCGACCATTGCGGTTGTGATGAAGACGAGGACGAGCACGAACACGGACATGGCCACGATCACGGTCATGAGGGCGAACATGAACACCATGATGGTCACGGTCACTCTCACTCCCACGAAGGGACGCCTGTCCTGTCGATCATCCGCAGTGCGATCTCGCACACCGTGCAGGTCTCGGTATTCATTTTTCTGGTGACGCTGATTCTGGTCGCCGTGCTCGAGACGTTCGGCGAGTCCGCGATCGAGCAGTTCCTGCGCGGCAACGAGACACTCGCTGTCCTGGGTTCGGCGCTTGTCGGGCTGATTCCCAATTGCTCGGCGAGCGTGGTCATTACACAGCTGTATCTGGAAGGCGCGCTGCAACTGGCGCCGATGCTCGCCGGCACGCTCATTTCCGCCGGCGTGGGTTATCTGGTGCTGTTCCGCACCAACCGCAGCGCCCGCGAAAATGCCGTGTTCCTGATCATGATGTACGTCATCGGCGCTGGCTGGGGCCTCATCCTCTCCGCCGTTGGCCTCTAAGTGGGCCTAAAAAATGGGCTTCAAATAGCCATGCTCAGCGCCTGCGCAATGCGGCGACGCATGGCATTTTGAAGCCCGTTTTTTGTTGAGCCATGGATTCCGAGCGCTCACACCGCTCAAAACAAAAAGGTAGATTTCCGGACATGTCCCAAAAATCTACCTTGGTTAGCGCAGCAGCTCGGTGAGGTTGCGTTTAAAGCGGGCGCGGTCTTCGCTGGTAAATGCCGCCGGCCCGCGAGTGCGTCCGCCGGCGCGGCGCACCTTCTTTTCCTCGTGGCGAATAAACAGCTGCATGTCGATGGTTGCTTTGTCGTAGACGCGCCCGCGCACACCGATAGCGGCGGCATCGCGCCCGAGCACCATGCTCGCCAAGCCAATGTCCTGCGTCACGACCACGTCGCCCGCCTGCAGGCGTTCGACAATGGCAAAGTCGGCGCTGTCGGCGCCCACGCTCACGTCGAGCGTCGTGACCCAAAAGCCGCGTCGCGCGTGCTCGGCATCGCGCGGGTCGTCGCGGCGAATGTGCCGTTCCAGGTTTTGCGTGCTGTTGCCGGCGATAACAACGGCGACGCCCGCCCGCCGCGCGCAGTCAATCGACTCGCGCGTGACCGGGCAGGCGTCGGCATCAATAAAGAGCGTTCGCGGCATCTAGTGCACCAGTTTGCCAAATTGAATAGCGCGAACAATCAGCGTTACGCCAAACACCAGCAGCGCGGCGCCGCTAAAGATGACGAGCATCTTGGCCGACCACAGCGGATAGATAAACACGAACATGCCGGCGATGATGGAAAGTGCGCCGCTCAGGATGGCGAGGGCGCGGTTGGACGAAAGCTCGGACTCCAGAATGGACATGACACCTTCGACAATCCAGCCAAAGCCGGCCACGATAACCACCATCGTGGTGAGCGTCGCGGTCGAGAAGGCCTGGTTGCGCAGGATTATGACGCCGCCCAGAATGATGAGCAGGTTGGAGATGATGCTCGTAACGCGCCAGCCGGTGGGCAGCAGCGGCTCGAAAACAGCGGTAAACAGCCTGATCGCGGCCGTGATCACAAAGTAGATGCCCAAGACGGTCGTCAGGAAGACGAGGGATTTGGCGGGCGCAAACAGCAGTGCGATGCCGGCGACGAGCGCCAAGACGCCCGTGATGGCGTAAATCCAGCGCACGGCCTTGACGGCCTTGCCTGCCATGCTTTTCTCGTCAAATCCAAACTGGCTCGATTTTTGGTCATCGTTCTTAAAGATGCCCATAATGTCTCCTTTCCGTGCGGCGTAAGCCTTGATCGTTACAACCAGTAACGCTTAAAGGCGCTAGCGTATGGGTCGGGGAGGGCGAAACGTAACCCAAAGGTCCCGAATTGTTTCCGTTGTTCCCCACGTCGCGATTTTCTATTCAACAGGTGTAGAACATTGCAGCCCTGTTCGTTATTGCCCACGTTTTAGGTTAGATTTTCCTAAGGACAATTGGCTTGTATTGGGGGTCCCTATGAACGAAGCAGTTCCCGAGGCACCGTCGAGTGTCGAATCGATGGCAAAGCAAGGTTGCGAAAAGCTCGGTCTGGAAGCGTTTGATGCGCTGGTCCGTCGTGCCCGTACGTGCCGTCGCTTTGACGAGTCCATGCGCGTGCCGCGCGAGTTTTTGCTTGAGCTGGCGGAACTGGCGCACCTGGCTCCCTGCGGCGCCAATGCTCAGCGTCTGCGTTTTCATGTGGTGAGCGGTGCCGAGGACTGCGCGCGCGTATTTGATGAGCTTGCATGGGCCGGCGCGCTTAAGGACTGGCCGGGTCCTGCCGAGGGCGAGCGCCCGACCGGCTATATCGCGATTTTGGCCGAGCGCGCCGTTCCGGGCAAGCCTGCCGCTCCCATTACCGAGGTCGACACGGGCATTGCCGCGCAGACGATGATGCTCGCCGCCCGCAGCGCCACGCCCGAGGTGTCAGCCTGCATGTTCAAGGCCTTTACGCCCCGCGCGATCGATGCCATGGGGCTCGATAACGACAAGTATGAGCTCAAGCTGATCATGGCGTTTGGCGTTCCGGCCGAGACACAGGTGATCGATGCGATCGATTCCAATCCCGACGGCTCCATCAATTATTGGCGCGACGAGGCGCGGGTGCACCACGTACCCAAGCGTTCGCTCGCCGACGTGCTGGTGTAGTTGAGTGTCACCGCGGTGTGATCCGGCGGTAAACCACCACAAAGGTACCCGTCCCCTTTGTGGTGGTACGAGGGGAGGGTGTGTGGCAGATCTGTATTTGGTGCGGCATGGGCAGACTGAGCTCAATGTGCAGAGCATTTTGCAGGGCTGGCACGATTCGCCGCTTACGGCGCGCGGGCGCGAGCAGGCGCTGACGGCGCGTACGGCGTTTGCGGCGCGTGGCGTGGCCTTTGATCATGTGTATTCCTCGCCGTTAGGCCGGGCGCGGCATACGGCCGAGCTTATCGTTGGCGAGGGCCGTTCCATTGAGCTGGTCGATGACCTGCGTGAGTGGCATTTTGGCTCGCTGGAGGGCACATCAAATCGCGAGATGCCGCCGCAGCCCTGGGGCGATTATCCTGTTGCCTTTGGCGGCGAGTCGGAAGTGCAGCTTCAGTCGCGCATGGTCGCGGCGCTGTCCCGTATTATGGCCAGGCCGCAGCACGACTGCGTGCTGGCGGTTTCCCATGGCTCAGCCTGCCAGGAGTTTCTTGAGTATGTGACTGGCGGGGGAGAGCTGCCCGACAACGGTGCCGTGCTTCATTTTGGCTATTGCGACGGGGCGTTTTCGCTTTTGGGTTGGTAACGAACGAAAGGACCCCTATGAATAAAGATCTGTATCTGGTCCGTCATGGACAGACGATATTCAACCTTAAGCGTATCATTCAGGGGTGGAGTGATTCGCCGCTTACGCAGTTGGGTTGCGACCAGGCGGCGCGCGCCGGCATGTTTTTACGTGCGCGCGGCATTGAGCCCGATCATGCCTACACCTCCACGCTTCATCGCACCGAGCAGACTATCGCCAACTTGTGGCCGGGCTTGGCGTACGAGCGCCTGGACGGCCTGCGTGAGTGGTTCTTTGGCGACTTTGAGGCCGAGCGCGTGATGCTCATGCCCGAGCGCCCGTGGCGCGATTTCTATCGTCAATTTGGCGGCGAGGGCCAGATCCAGGTGCGCACGCGCATGGTGGCGACGCTGACCGATCTTATGCAGCGTCCGGACCATACGTGCGTGCTCGCGGTAAGTCATGGCTCAGCTATCAAGGAGTTTTTGGACCACGTGCGGGGCGCGGCGGCCGACGAGCGCGAACGCGTGCCGGGCAACTGCTCAGTGCTGCATTTTGCGTTTGACGATGCGGCCGATACGTTTGAACTGGTCGAAGTCTTTACGCAGGAAGACTACGCGCGCGAGCTGGGGCTAGAGCCGCTCGTGGCGGCGGCAGGTCCGCAGCGTGGATGACGCTGACGTTGCGGCCCGGTTTACCGGCGTAATTGTTTGATGCGAAAAGGGCGGAGGTGCATGCGTTTGCTGCATCTCCGCCCCTTGTTTGTTTGGATGCTGGGTTTTCCAGCTTAGCGTTTGAGTTCGCTAGAACCGTGAGACCTGGTGAGTGAGCAGACCCGTCGGAACCTGCGGCGCGCTGCCGCTGACCTGCGCGGCGGGGAACAGCACGGCTACAGCAAAGTTGAACGGCTCTTTGCCAGAGTAGGCGCCGGCAGCGCGGGCCTCGTCGGCCAGAATCTGCGATGCCCCAGCCAGTGCAGCGACATAGGCGGAGTCACCGGCGAACACCGGGTCGGGCGCCTGATCGAGCATGGCACGGATGGCGGCAACGGCGTCCTCGCGCTTGACCTCCCACACGCGATGTGTGACGCCCGCGGGATCGGTGACGGCGTAGAGCGATGCGCCCTCTTTGGCAGCGCTCAAAATGATATCCATGACGGGCGACGCCTCGTAGGCGAGCGACACGGGGCGCGGCTGCACCTTGAGCTCGGCGATCGCGCGCGCGGTGGCGAGTGCGTCGATGCTCTCGGCGGCAGCCTCGTCGCCGCCCGTCAGCACGTTAACCGGGCAAATCGCCACGACACCCGTCACGCGTCCCGGCTCACCCGAGCATTCGTACACGTAATACGCCGCGCCTGGATCCTTGAGCATCAGACCATCGGCAATGGCTCCGCGCAGAGCATCGTTGCCGCTCAGGATGCTGCCCATTGCAGGCAGTGCCTCGAGCACGCGGTCCTGAGCCGGGCGGATGCAGGGAAACGGAAGTGCTTTCATGGGGCGGTCCTAACGCACGAGTCGGTTTGTTCGCGGCTTATTATGCCCCAACTTGGCCGCTCGCGTCCCAGAGCACGTTATCGGCGAGCGCGATTAGCACCTGCTGACAACGAACGATGTCGGCGTGGGGCACATATTCGTTGGGCTTGTGCGCGAGCGCGAGCGACCCGGGACCGTAGCTCATGCAATTGCGGTTACCTGTCTTGCCGGCAATGACGGCGGTGTCGGTGTAGCCGGTAAAGAAGCCGACGGTCGTGTCCGCGTCCGTCACGTCATCGGCGGCACGCTTGAGCGCTGCTAGAAGGGGAGAGTTCGGGTCGCGCTCGATGGCGGGGCGGTCGCCCGTCACGGTGTAGCTGCCATGGCAACCGGGAACGGCGGCTTCGGCGACGGCGATGGCATGCTCGACCATATTGATTGCGGCGGCCGTATCGGTCGGCGGGGTCAGGCGCATGTCGACCCAGACCTTGGCGTGGTCGGGCACGACATAGGGGCGATAGCCGCCCTCGATCTGTCCAAATGTGACGGTCGAAGGCCCCAGGTCATCATGTACGGGCAGCGCCGCGAACGCACGGCGCAGCGCACAGACGACCTCGGCCATGGCGGCGACGGCGTCGGCGCCCTTCCACGGCTGGCTCGCATGCGCTGTGACGCCGGCCATGTCGATCTCGAACCACGTGCGCCCCTTGTGCGCCACCTGAATCTGTCCGTCGGTGGGCTCGGTATCCAGCACCCATTCGCGCGAGCCGACCCAGTCGGCGTCGATGGCCGCCTCGGAGCCGCGCATAAAGTCCTCCTCGTCAACCGAGCAAATGAGCGAAAAGCCGCGGTGGGGAAGTGCGCCCTTCGCCGCAATACGCTCAAACGTGTGAATAAGTGCGGCAATGGCGCAGGCCAGACCGCCCTTCATGTCGCAGGCGCCGCGGCCATAGAGCTTGTCGTCCCGCACGGTCGCCCCGAGCGGCGGTATGTCTGCGTCCCAGCCATCTCCCAGGGTGACGGTATCCATGTGGCAGATGTAGACGAGCCGCGCCTCGTCGCTCGCGTCCGGCACGGTAATCATAAGGTTGCGGCGCCCGGGGAGCACTTCGAGCTCCTCAATCCGCACAGCATCGAGCGCAGGACTATCAAGCTGCGCTAGCTGCTGCTCAATGAGCCTCTTAATGAAGTGCTCAATCTCGCCCTCATATGCGCCGGGGTCTGAGCTGTCAATCTTTACAAGGTCCTGCGCAAGCCGCCAGGCAAAGTCCTCATCAACCATATGCAACCTCACAATCAGTTTGCTTTCCAAACCGATTGTAAGCCTCCCGAGAGATTCACGACGTGCAAGTAGCAGTATTTACCGTTCGCAGGCCGAGCCATCGCGTTTGTCGTCTGGGCGGGCTCACAAACGACGTACTGGGTACGTACTCTTCATGGACGACATGCTGTGCGACATATCAGCCTTTAGGTATTACCGGATACCTCCACAGGTTTTGGCAATAATGCCGGACCTGCCCGATTCTGCGGACGATCCGCGCAGGGAGCACCTATGTGAGCATCCGCTCGTCACGCATTTCCTGGGCACCCCGTTACACGTGTTGGCGCAGGGCAGCTGCGGACGTAAGGGCGATCGCATTGTCAGGCATGTTTGGAACGGGGAGAGGCCGTTTGATTCCGTGCGGCAGACGGAGTTTGGCTTCGATGTTGCGTCCCCACTCTTTACCCTGCTGACCCTGGCTTCCTCGGTCTCAAACGAGCGTCTAATCATGTGCATGTATGAGATGTGCGGCACCTTTGCCGTGTGCAAGATTGCGCCTCAGGTAAAGTCGGCACTTGAGCAGGCATATGGGAGCCGATGGAGTGACGCACGGTCGGGCTGGGAAAACGTAAAGGATGTCTCGGGGAATCCAACGGACTTGTGGAAACGACCTCCCTTGATCGAGCTCTCTGAGCTTACAGAGTTCGTCGATAAGGTCCGGGGGCTCCGCGGCGCTAAATCGTTCATACGAGCCGCGAAATGCATTACGGGGGTGGCAGCATCGCCGCTCGAGGTCCAGGCTTCGATGCTGTTTGGTCTTACGAGGTTGCGCGGCGGCGAAGGGCTGCGCCTTACCAATAACGTTGAGATTCGTATGACGCGCAGCGCCCGTCTGATTTCGGGGCTTGATAGGCGCTATGCCGATATCCTGCTGGCAAATAAGGACGGCAGCCGAGAGTGTCTGGTTGAATGCCAGGGTAAAGCCATTCACGGATCCATTGAATCCAAGATTTCGGACTCCGATCGAACGACGGCCTTGCAAGCCATGGGATATCCCGTCGTTCTGATGACCTATGGTCAGCTGGCCGACTTCGATGCCTTCCGCGTGGTGATGGAGCTCATCATGTCCTATCTCGATGTGCCGCTGAAAGACAAGACGCCGCGACAGCAGGAGCTCGAACGGCGGCTTCGTGAGGAGATTTTTATCGATTGGGCGGGAATGTAGTCGCGCGGTGGGTAAACGGTAGCGCGAGCTAGAGTTCTGGTCGCAAAAAGGCTTCAATTTTGCCTTGGAGGGACCCTAAAAATGCTATCTAGAATAAGTTGTTTCGGAAAATAGACAGTCAACTTACATTCGGCACATAGAGACCGATTTTTACCTACTAAAGTCCCTGATAAAGCTGTTTATCAAAGCGGGTGTGCTTAGCGACTGGAGCCTCACTATCGATTATCTGAAAAAACTTGTTCTGGGTATCATTTTAAAGTCGTCCGGAGCAACAAAATCGCCCCCCCGTTTCGTGAATACGGGGGGGCGAATGGGCTTCGTGGTCTGTCTGGCAGGCTTGGCACCGGCGCTATTTAATCACGCGCACGCGATACATCGACGGAATCTGCTTGAGCGCCTCGATCGTGCTGCCGTCCAGGTGCTCATCGGTGTCGAACATGGTGTAGGCGTTCTCGCCAGCGGACTCGTTGGTCATGCGCTGCACATTGGCGTTGTCCTTGGCGAGAATGGCCGTGATCTGGCCGATCATGTTGGGCACGTTGGCATGCAGGCAGGCAATACGGCTTGCGGCGCGCGCCTTGCCCATGCTGCAGGCGGGGTAGTTGACGCTGTGCGCGATGTTGCCGTTTTCCAGGTAATCCTTGAGCTCGCTGATGGCCATGTCGGCGCAGTTGGCCTCGGCCTCGCCGGTGCCGGCGCCCGAATGCGTGGTGATAAACGTATTGGGCATCTTGACGGTCTTGGGCGTGGCAAAGTCGCAGCTAAACCAGCTGAGCTTGCCCTCGCGCAGGGCGGCGTCGACGGCGTCTTCGTCAATGATGGTCTCGCGCGCGTAGTTGATGAGCACGGCGTCGGGCGCTAGCAGGTTAATCTGCTCGGTGCTGATCATACCGATGGTGTCGGCCTTGCTGGGCACGTGCACGGTGAGGTAGTCGCAGCCGCGGCACAGATCCTCGAGCGTGCCCACGCGCTGCACCTCGCGGCTCAGCACCCACGCGTGCTCGACGGAAATGAACGGGTCGTAGCCGTAGACGTCCATGCCCAGATCGACACAGGCGTTGGCGACCTTGGAGCCCACGTTGCCCAGGCCGATGACGCCAATGCGCTTGCCCTTGAGCTCGCGACCCACAAAGGCCTTCTTGGCCTTCTCGGCGTCGACTTGGATATCGGGGTCGTCGGCGTTGTCGCGCACCCAGTTCATCGACTGCACCACGCCGCGGCTCGAAAGCACCAGCATGCCCAGGACGAGCTCCTTGACGGCGTTGCTGTTGGCGCCGGGGGAGTTAAAGACAACGACGCCCTTCTTGGCGTACTCCTCGACGGGAATGTTGTTGACGCCGGCGCCGCAGCGGGCGATGGCGCGAATGCCCTCGGGCAGCTCGTAGCCGTGCAGGTCGGTCGAGCGCATCAGGATGGCGTCGGCCTCCTCGGCGGTGCTTACAAACTCGTAGCCCTCGCCAAACTCGACTTCGCCGTCTTTGGTGATGTCGTCGATGGTCTTAATCTTGCGCATGGAAAACTCCTTAGCGGGTTTTGATCTAAACAGGGTGGTCTGAGGTGGCTGGTCGGCCCGCGCGTTGCGGGCTAGTTAGATCGCGGGCTCAAACTATGCTGTGCTTCGAAGTCCTTCATATACGTGGCCAGTGCCTGCACGTCTTCTAGGTCCACGGCGTTGTAGACGCTGGCGCGCATGCCGCCTATCAGGCGATGGCCCTTGACGTTTTGAATCTGGTGCTCGGCCGCGCCCGCGACAAAGGCGGCATCGAGCTCGGCATCGCCGGTGCGGAAGGTGACGTTGGCGATGGAGCGGCTGTCGGCCTGCGCGGTGCCGTGGAACAGTTCGCTGCGCTCGAGCAGGTCGTAGAGCAGATTGGCCTTGGCCCAGTTGTGCTCGGCCATGGCGGCAAGCCCGCCGGTCTGCTCCACCCAACGGAACACCTTGCCGCACACGTAGATACCAAAGGTGTTGGGCGTGTTGAGCATGGAGCCCTTGGCGGCCTGGGTCTTAAGGTCCATGTACTGCGGCGTCTGCGCAAAGGCTGGACCGTCGGCGATCAGGTCGTCGCGCACGATAACCACGGTGACGCCCGCGGCGCCGGCGTTTTTCTGAGCGCCGGCGTAGATGAGTCCGTAGCGCTCGACGTCGAGCGGCTGCGACAAAAAGCAGCTCGAGACATCGGCGACCAGCGGTACGTCGCCGAAGTTAGGCAGCTCGTGGTACATGGTGCCAAAGATGGTGTTGTTCTGGCAGATGTAGACGTAGTCGAGCCCGCCGCCCGCGGCCTCGGCGGCAATGCGCGCGTTGATGTCGGCCATGGCGGGAATGCGGTCGAAATTGGCGTCCTCGGAGCTCGCGAGCAGCACGGCCTCGCCGTACTTGGCGGCTTCCTTGTACGCCTTGTTGGCGAAGTTGCCGGTCACGACGTAGCCGGCGCGGCCGCGGCGCATGAGGTTCATGGGAATGCCCGCAAACTGCAGCGTGGCACCGCCCTGCAAAAACAGGACACGGTAGTTGCCGGGGATGCTCAGCAGGCGGCGCAGGGTTGCCTCGGCGTCGTCGATGATCTGCTGGTACATGCTAGATCGATGGCTCATCTCGAGCACAGACATGCCGCAACCGCGGTAGTCCATCATCTCGTCGGCGATCTCGGCGAGCACGCTGGTGGGCAGTGCGGCCGGGCCAGCTGAGAAGTTGTGCACACGTGCCATCTTCTAGGTCCCCCTTATAGTCGTTTGAACGTTCGGGATACTTTAGCACAGTGGAGCGCTAGGCGCGACCGCATCATGGTAAAACTCGAGTGCGCCGCTATGATTTACAGGATGGTTACATGGGGGAGGGGCGACCTTAGCTGATGGCTCGCGTTCGATTTGCCTCTGCCTTTGCCTGCTCCCAAGGACGCACGCGACCGTTGGTGAGGTCGTCGTAGCCACGAGCGATGGCACGTTGAATGTGATCTTCGCGTTCCTGAATGGTAGTTAGTGCGCGCGTCTGATCAGAAATAGACTTTACGACAGACATATGAAGCTCCTTACATAGAAGCATATGTATAACTCTATGTTGAATATAGCGGAGGATGGCGTTGGGCGTGTGCGTGCCTGCATTCGTAAGCGCGGTTGTCTGGCAAGTGTGATTTGGGGCGACCTCGTCAAAGCTTCTGAGCTGCGAAAATGACCGTTAACCGGATTTAATTTTGTTGCTCAACATTTGACACTCTGGGCGTGGTAACTTTTTTACCAACAGGTATGATTATTGTCATGTGCGCCGCACCTGCCTGCCGGGTTGCGGCGCACTTGTGACAGCCTTTGACACCCTTGGAGCGTGTACTGTGGATATAACCACAAAAAGCGTTCGGGGGGGGGGTGCTCACCCGCGAGCAATTCCTCCCGCATGAGATGCGCATCGTCGCTGCCCTTCGTATGCAGGGCGCAAGCGACGAGCAGGTCATTGTACGCGTAAAGAGCGAGAACCTCTTTCAATATCCCACGGAGCGCATGGTCGCCAACCGCGCAACCGTGTGCCTTCGACGCCTCGACGCCATGGTGCCCACGGACGCCGCATGCGCCGTGCGTGGCATCGACTCCAATATCGCCGTCGAGGCCGTGTCATCCCTAACCAGGCTCATGGCATCCGGCACTCCCACGCAGGCGGGCCAGGCCATCTTCTACAGCATGATCTGCCGCTACGATATCGTGCGCGAGCTCGTGCTCGTCGAGGTAGGGGAGCGCCTACAAAACTTCGATTATGCCTTTACGGCGGTTGACCTCAACGCCTTTATGACACGCTTTACCACGGAGTATCCGGACGCGGCCCGCTGGACTGAGGCCACGGTCAAGCGCATTAAGGGCTCGCTCCGCCAGACGCTCCGCCATGCCGGCCTTATCGGCGAGGGCCAGGGCCCGGAGTCCGAGCGCCTGTCACCACTCTTCCTCGATTCCGATGTCGAGCGAGCCTTGGTTCTGCTGGGCGAGCAGTCGCTTATCGCGGCCCTTACCGGCAGGGTGGTGATGTAGCGTGGCTCCCGTCAACAACGCCGCCGAACCTGCTATCACCCCGGCGACCGATCTCACCACCAATATCGGCATCCATTCCCGCAAGAGCGTCGTGGCGGCGCATGTCCGCTCCGAGCACGCCCGTCAGGAATTTGAGCGATGCGCGCAGCTTCTGCGCGAGTGCCTATGCAGCGAGGACTTTTTGGCCAACAAGGGCATAGGCAATGAGATCGGCTTCCACACCTTTTGCTACGACCCCGCGCTGGAGTTTGAGGCGCGTGCATTATTTGACGCCCTTTCACGCGATGCCGAGGCCGACAAGCTTCCGTGCACGCTCAAGGTCGTGAACCTCTACGACGCCGTGCTGGCAATTCTCGAAAAGCGCCGTGTCCTTAAGGCCATCCCACGCCAAGAGGAGCGCCGCGGTACCCAGCGCGTGCTCGAGGACGTGGCCAAGTTCGCCTCGCCCGAGAAAGTCGCCGCGTACATCCTTGAGCAGACCGAGCCGCACGCGCCTGGAGACGTCGTTCTCCTCACCGGCGCGGGCGAGGTCTTCCCATTCTTTCGCATGCACACGCTTCTCCATTGCATGCTTGCGGATTTTGATGAGGTGCCGGTGGTCGCTGCCTATCCGGGCAGTTTCAACGGCTCTTCTTTCCAGCTCTTTAACCGTCTGCCGGCCGATAACTACTACCGCGCCATCGATATCTCGTAAGCACGGCTCCCCGCAGGCAAGTCCCTGTCGCCGGTAACAACCCTTTGCCATAACGTTCCCAAACCCAAAGGAGCACCCATGGACAACACGATCATTCGCGACCTCTTTGCAAAAGACATCAACCGCTCCATCAACGGCGTGGTCAAGGTCCAGGATTCAAAAGATGGGTCCATCCGCCAGGAGCTTGACGAGTACGTGGTGACGCGCGAGTTGCAGAGGCACTTTGCCACGTTCTTCAAGGCCTACGGCGATGCCATCGATGCGCGCACCGACAAGATCGGCGTGTGGATCAGTGGTTTCTTCGGTTCCGGTAAATCGCACTTCCTCAAGATGCTGAGCTACCTGCTCGAGAATCGCCAGATCGGCGGCAAGAGCGCCATCCGCTACTTTGACGGCAAAATCGTCGACCCCATGGTCGCGGCTGCCATGGAGCGCGCGTGCTCGGTGCCCACGCAGGCCATCCTCTTTAACATCGATAGCAAGGCGGGCCAGTGGAAGCAGGGTGATACGGCTCCCACGGCGCTGCTTCGCGGCTTTGAGCGCATGTTCTACGAGGCGCGCGGCTTCTACGGCGAGGACCTCAAGCTTGCAAAGCTCGAGGACTACATCGATTCCCTGGGCAAGACCCAGGAGTTCCGCGAGGCCTTTGAGCGCGTCAACGGCGAGTCCTGGCTCCAGACCCGCGACACCTACAGCTACTTTGAGGACGACGTCGTCGAGGTGCTGCAGAGCGTGCTCGGCATGAGCGAAAAGGCCGCATGGAACTGGCTTGAGGGTTCTGAGGACGAGGTTTTGGCCCCCGATGTCTTTGCCAAAAAGGTCAAGGACTATGTAGACGCTCAGGCAGCGGCCCACGGCGGCAACTACCGTCTGCTCTTTATGGTCGACGAGGTGGGTCAGTTTATTACAAACGACCGGGATCCAAGCCTTATGTTGAGTCTTCAGACCATCGTCGAGGAGCTGGGTGCCGCCTGCGGTGGCCGCGTGTGGGTGATGGTCACGAGCCAGGAGGCCATCGACAACCTGAGCCTGCCCGTGGGCAACGACTTTTCAAAGATCCAAGGCCGCTTCAATACCCGCCTTTCGCTCTCCAGCTCCAGCGTGGACGAGGTCATCCAGCGCCGTGTGCTCGAGAAGACCGCGCCGGCGGCCGATATGCTTGCACAGGTCTACGAGCAAGACGCCGCCGTCCTCAAAAACAACTTTACCTTTGAGGGTGGCTCGCGCTCCGACCTTGCCGGCTTCGCCAACTCCAAGGATTTTGTGGCCAGCTACCCGTTTGTGGGCTACCAGTTTAAGCTTCTGCCCGACGTGATGACCGAGGTACGCAAGCACGGTGTTAAGGCCAAGCACATGTCCACGGGTGAGCGCTCCATGCTGAGCGCGTTTCAGGAGAGCGCTCAGGCCATCCAGCATGACCAGACTGGTGCACTCGTGCCGTTCTGGCGCTTCTTCGACACAATCTCCAAGGATTTGGAGCACGGCATCAATCAGGTCGTCGTCTGTGCGGAGCGCGCGGCTGAAAACGCAGAGGGTCTTGAGAGCTACGATGTCCGGGTGCTTAAGCTCCTGTACTTGATCCGCTACATCGGCTACGTCAAGGCCACGGTCGAGAACATCTCCATCCTTATGATCGATAGCCTGGACGTGGATAAGCGCGCCCTTAAGGACCGCGTCAAGGAATCTCTCGCCCGCTTGGAGCGCGAGAGCTACGTGGCACGCCAGGGCGATACCTATAGCTTCCTCACCGACGAGGAGCAGGAGATAGCGCAGGAGATCGCACGCACCCCGATCGACAACGCGAAGGTGATTGAGTACATCAAGAAGCGCCTGTTCGAAAGCATCTACACTGCGCGCAAACTCAACCGCGGGACCAACGACTTCCCCTTTGACCGCTACGTGGATGGCTCGATTCATGGATCCAACATGGGCGGCATGGAACTATCAGTGGTGACCATGGCCAGCGATCTGGGCCGTGCGGACGATGCCGAGCTGGCATTGAAATCCGTGGATAAGGCCATCGTGGCCTTGAGCGACGAGGTGGATTATTGGGCCCCACTCGTCAACGCCGCTAAGATTCGCATGTACGCCCAGACGCGCAACCTGCAGGAGCTACCGCTGAGTACCCGCCAGATCGTCGAGGCCAAAATGCGCGAGAAGGACTTTAACGAGAAAGAGGCTGACGCTCTTTTGGCTGAGGCGGTGCTCCATGCACGATGCGCCGTCAACGGGCGCATGATTGAGATCCGTGCTGCCAAGCCCGCCCAGGTCTTTGAGCAGGTGCTGGCGCAGCTGTGCGATGTGGTCTTTGAAAAGGCCGGCTATATCGGCGCGCCGGTCACGAGCGATTCCGATATCCGCTCCACTCTGGCGGGTAACGTTCAAGCGGGGCTCGCTGGCATGAACGCGGGTAACACGCGTGCGCTCAAGGAGGTCGAGGACTACCTCAAAGTGCAGCACCAGCGCCATCTGGATACCGCTATGGGCGATATCCAGCGCCAGTACCAGCAAAGGCCCTTTGGCTGGCGCGAGGTCGACATCGCAAATGTGGTGGCGCAGCTTGTGGTGGAGCAGCGCGCGCAGGTGCTGTTTGGCGGCCAGACGGTTCAAGCTAACGATAGCCGCATGGTGGCACTCCTGCGCAAGGATGCCGATAAGGCCCAGGTGCGCTTGCGCGTGCGCATGAGCGACCGGTTGCTGCGCGCCACGGGCGAGCTCATGCGTGATCTGTTTGATCTCAAGACCGTGCCCTCCAACGAGGATAAGCTCGTGGCCGAGCTCAAAGAGCGCCTTGAGGGCTTGCGCGAGGCGTGCCTCGCCATGGCACGCGACTACTACACGGGCATCAAGCCGGCCTACCCGTATCCCGGTGAGGACGAGTGCGAGAAGATGCGCTCGGAGGTGGCCGACGTCCTTAAGGACCAGAACGAGGCCGAGGCGTTCTTGACCACGTTCACCAAGCATGAGGAGCGTTTGCTCGATGCCAAGGAAGACTTTGATAAGGTGGTTGAGTTCTTCGAGTCCAACCAACGAACGGCGTTTGACCACGCCAAGGATTTCTTGAGCCGCACCGAGGGTATCGAGTATGGCTCCGATGACATTCCCAGCGCGGTTGAGAATGTGGCAAAGGTGCGTGAGGTTCTCAAAGATCCCAAGCCCTACGGCCGCATTAAAGACCTGCAGCCGCTTATGGATCCCGTCGAGGACGACATGAAAAAGCTGCTGGGCATCCGCCGCAATGAGTTTTTGTGCCGAATCGAGAGCGATCTGCAAGACCTGCAGGCACAGGCTGAGAGTCAAAAGGGCTTTGTCAATCAAGCCAAGGATGCCATTGCAGACGCCGGTGCCAAATACGAGTCGTTCAAAAACCGTGCCCACAGTGCTCAAAGCCTCAACGAGCTGAGTGTTGCCGCGACTAACTGGGCCAACTGGCTCAGCGCAGCAACCAACGGGATGTACGACGCTGTGGATGCGGCCCGCATGCGTATGGACAACGAGCGCCGCACCACCGAGGTCACGAGTACGGGTGAGGTGGTCAAGAAGGTCTCCAACAAGGGCGCCGCATCGTCTGCTCCCGTGCCCGCGCCCAAGCCCCAGCGCAAGATCAAGACTGTGCGCCGCGCCGATCTGGCCAAGCCGAGTCGTCTCTTGTCCGCAGAGGACGTGGAGCGCTACGTGGACGACCTGCGCTCCCGCCTTATGCAGGCGCTCGCTGCAAACGACGAGATCCGTATCAACTAACCCGCGGAGCCACCGGTGCCAAAGCGCGCACCGGTGGCTTATGGCGTTTAGAAAGGCTCATCAACCATGAACGATTCTGCTCTTAAGAGCTTCTGCACCTGGGCCCGTACGGAGCTCATCAAAGGCGTGGAGGCGCAGATGGTGCGCTACGGCATCACCGAACCTGCGCCCGCGCCCGTTGGGTCCGAGACCGTCAACGGCCTGCCCCTAAGTCCGGCTGAGATTGAGCAACGCGACGAACTACTGCGCATGCAGGCAGAGGTGGGTCACGAGGCGCTGCGCGACCGTGCGGCCTACACCTGGTTCAACCGCATCGTGGCCATTCGCTTCATGGATGCACGCGGATGGCTTCCCAGCCGTATGCGCATGCTAAGTCGTGCGGACGGCAGCCATGGCAGCGAGGCCGTGGAGAACGCGCTGGACGTAGAGATAGCGACGGCCGATACCGATCGCATAGCCGAGCTCAAGATGGCGGGCTTGGATGAACCGTTGTGGCGCTACCTGTTTGTGGCTCAGTGCGAGGAGCTTGCCGATTGCCTGCCGGGTGTCTTTGAGCGCGTGGGCGGAGCCATGGAGTTGCTGTTGCCCCAGGGCCTCATGATGTCCGACGGCGTGGTGGGCAAACTCAACACCATTCTCACTGACGAGGACTGGCGCGAGGGCGTGACCGTTCTGGGCTGGATGTATCAGTACTACAATGCCGACGTTAAAGACGAGTTCTTCAAGTCCAAGCGCAAGGCAGCGGCGGCGGACATCGCGCCCGCCACGCAGCTCTTCACCCCCGAGTGGATCGTGCGCTATATGGTCGAGAACTCGCTCGGCCGTCTGTGGATGCTCAACAATCCGGGGAGTTCGCTACGCGAGCGCATGAAATATTACATCGAGCCCGATGCTGAGCATGAGGACTTCATCCGCATCTCGAGCCCCGAGGAGATAACCCTCTGTGACCCCGCATGTGGCTCGGGCCATATCCTGGTCTATGCGTTTGAGCTGCTCTTTCATATGTACGAAGAGCGTGGCTATCGTGAGCGCGAGATTCCCGAGCTCATTCTTACTAAAAACCTTGCAGGTATGGAAATCGATTCCCGCGCGGCACAGATCGCGGAGCTGGCGCTTGCCATGTGCGCCCGCGAGCACGATCGTCGCTTTTTCAAGCGCGCCGTGCGCGCCGACGTTACCGTGCTCTCGAGCATCCCGCTGGGAGAGGACGAGCTCCCGGGCAACAAGAAGCTCGCCGAGGAGCTGAGCCATTTGGGCGAGATCGGTTCGCTGTTCAATCCTTCAGAGGACGAGATCGACGAGCTCAAGGCTGCCGCCGCGAGTTGTTCCGATGACCTTTTTGCCGCTACGGCCAAAACTAAGCTCGAAAGCGCTGCCGCCATCTGCGAGAAGCTGTCCCGTCGTTTTACCTGCACCGTTGCGAATCCTCCGTATATGGGCAGTAGCAGCTTTAACCCCTTCATGAGCAAGTGGGTCAAGAAGAACTACCCCGACGTGAAGAGCGACCTGTGCACGTGCTTTATCGAGCGCGGTTTTAACCTTGTCGAAGATAAGGGCTATGCCGCAATGGTTACCATGCAGAGTTGGATGTTCCTGGGCAGCTTTGAGAAGATGCGCGCCAAGGTTATCGACAATAAGACAGTCGTTTCCATGGCCCATCTGGGACCTCGCGCGTTTGATGCTATCGGCGGCGAGGTCGTCAACGTTACAGCTGACGTGATCTACAACCAGCATTCGGACGCCGAGGGCGCCTATGTGCGCCTTGTTGATATCAACGGCTCTGAGGCCAAGAGGCTCAAACTGGTCGAGGCCATCCAAAACCCCGATTGCGGCTGGTTCTACCGCCGCGATGCCGACACCTTCAAGCAAATCCCCGGCACCCCCATAGCCTACTGGGCCAGTGACGCTCTTCTGGATGCGTTTGGAAACGCAAAACAGCTCAGTGAGTATGGCAAGCCTCGCCAAGGGCTTGCTACTGGCGAAAACGCTCGTTTCGTTCGCGAGTGGTGGGAAGTCGATGATTGCAAGAGCATCTATTCCTGTGGGTCTATTCAAGAGTCGATCGAAAGCGCTTGTAAGTGGTTCCCCTACAACAAGGGCGGCGACTTCCGCAAATGGTACGGAAATAATAGCTCAGTTGTTAACTGGGAGAATGACGGACAGGAGATCCGTAATTACAAAGACCTGAATGGTAGATTGCTTTCCAGGCCACAGAATACAAACTGCTTCTTTAGCCCATCGATTACCTGGTCGAAGATTTCAAGCGGGTCTATTGCGTTTCGTTTTAAGCCTGCTGGGCATATCTTTGATGTGGCGGGCACGAGTGTTTTTAGCGACGAGGAGTCACTCAAGTATCTCCAGGGAGCTTGTAACAGCTCCGTGATCATGCGTGTCGCAAGCATGCTCTCGCCGACGCTTAATTTCGAGGTAGGCCAAATCGCAACTTACCCGATCATTCAGAACGAGGAACAGGAGCCGTCGGTCAATGACATGGTCGACTTGTGCCGCGAACTATCAAAAACCGATTGGGATTCGGTTGAAACCTCCTGGGATTTCAAACATCACCCTTTGGTGTAGGTGTTGGTTATGGACAAAGCCTGTATATCTTCATTTCATATGTCTCTGCATGAATCTAGCTATTGGACTCCGGATGAGATTTCTTCTATTTGGGATTTCTTTGTGACTAAATCTGTAGCTAACTCTGCTTCTCAAAGAAGAACCGCCTCTGATTACGGATTGAAACAATTGCCATTCGATACTCTTCTTGAGTATGAAGGGGTGCCTTCCGGGAAGCGTGAATTACTTATGGCTGATAATCTTGGAGATGTGATTGAGGAATATGGATTTAAAACAACTGTAAATCAAAAGTCGGCTGATGGAGTTAAACAAGAGATTGAAGCTCCGATTGATATCGTTAGTCCGAGGGTCCTCTGTATTCAACCTTATACAATCTCTGGTCGTAAGGGTCCCGAACCTAAAGACTCAGGTAAAGGAATGACTTTACTAACTCATATCCGCAATTCACTTGCACATGGGTGTACGTATTACTTCCCTAATGGAATGATGCTTCTCGAGGATAAAGCTGGTGGTTCAAGTGGAAAAACGACTGCCATGATGCTTCTGCCTCAAAAGGCGTTTACCGACTGGATAAAGGCGATTGATATTGACGCTCGTTTTTATTTTAAGGATGCTGGCAGAGGCGAATTTGAAAAGCTCATTCATAGAAAGAGCAACAAACACTAGGGAATTAATAAACGACGCGCTTTAATCCGTAAAGAATTTAAATCTGTTAATTGTTTAGCTGGCTAGTGCAAATTTTAAATTTGCATAGCCGCACTTTTCAACAACGAAAGGGCGGTCTGTCATGGCCACTTTACTTCAAGAAAAATACGAGGCCCGCAAGGCCGAAGTCAACGAGCGGTTCGAGCAGCTCCGTGCTAACGAGGAGGAGCTCAACCGCATCTTCGCCAAAATTTACAACATGGAGGGCGAAGTGCCCATCGAGGTCGAGGATAAGTACGTCTCGGTGGCGCGCATCTTTGATACCGCCGACGAGATTCCCGAGAGCTATAAGGGCAACAAGTATGTGCGCACCAAGCGCGACGAGATTACTTCGCTCATAAGCTATGCCGTGGGCTGCATGTTCGGCCGCTATTCGCTGGACGTGGACGGTCTGGTCCTCGCCGACCAGGGTGCCACGGTCAACGACTATCTGGCCAAGATGCCCGATCCCGATCACGTGACCTTTATGCCCGATAGTGACAACGTGCTGCCCATTACCGATGACGAGTACTTTGACGACGACATCGTGCGCTACTTTATCGACTTTGTGCGCACCGTGTATGGTGAGGAGACGCTTGAGCAGAACCTGGCCTTTATTGCCGAGGCACTCGGCGGCAAGGGTACCTCGCGCGAGGTAATCCGCGCCTACTTTTTGAAGGACTTCTTTAAGGACCACTGCCAGACCTACAAGAAGCGTCCCATCTACTGGCTGTTCGACAGTGGCAAAAAGAACGGCTTTAAGTGCCTTGTTTACATGCATCGCTATCAGCCCGACCTGTTGGCTCGCATCCGCACCGACTATGTGCATGAGCAGCAGGAGCGCTACCGTGCCCAGATCGGCTATGCCAACGATGCCCTTGCCAGTGCCGAGCGCGGCGAGCGCGTGCGTTTGGATAAGCGCGTCAAAAAGCTCAACGACCAGCTCAAAGAGACCATTGTCTATGAAGAGAAACTGCACCACTTGGCAGACCAGATGATCAAGATCGACCTGGATGACGGCGTCAAGGTCAACTACGCCAAGTTTCAGGATGTGCTGGCAAAGATTAAGTAACTGCAGATACGGTAAGGATATTCATGCCCAAGATCGATGTAGAAGAACAGCTCAAGCTGCGTTTTTTGCAGCCGTTGCCCGCATGTATGCTGCGCCGTGTGGTGATTTGGCACGATGCGGACGGCGAGTTTGCTCCTGAGTTTGAGCGATTGGCTGCCGAGGGTTTCGACGGCGCGGGGGCCGATGACGGCGTTATGCCCGCTCACGGTGACTTTGAGCGCCCAGTGCGCTTTGTTGAGGCCTGCGAGGGCCACATGTTTGCCGTTAAGAAGCTCATCAACCGCGATGACCTTGCGAGCGATATCTTGCTGTATCGCCGTTGCCCGCGCGGCAGGCTTGAGGGTGATTGGCTTGCCGATGTTGAGCTGTATGCAGATCAGTTCCAGGCTGACTATCTTTCGCTTTTGGCCGATCAGCTGGGCATCGAGAATATCGACGCCGTGCGCGAGAGCCTGCGCGAGCACAAGACGTTCTTTGATGCCAAGACCCGCTGTGCTAAGTTTGCCGCGTGCGTTCCGCATGCCTCGGGCGCATCCGATATCGAGCTTGGAATCCTTACGGTAATCTTTGGCGGCAAGGAGCCGGGCGACGCGCGGCCCGCGTTTGTTCTGCGCGGCTGCATGACCACACTGCTGCACGAGGGTCCTGAGGCGCTGGCCGCGCTGGTGGATAAGTACAGCGTGCGCGACGTCCTCTCTGCCTTTATGCTGCGCTGCTATGGGTTTGATGGGCCGCTGTACGAGCGCGACTCACTGCTTATGCTTGCATCCCATGTGCTCCTTACGGCGGCATCCACAGCGCTTCCAGAGGGAGCGCTCAAGGGGCTCGAGAGCTATGTGGCTCCCGCCTACGGCCCCTATTGCCTTGAGGCGGTGCGTACGTGGGATCAGGCCGCCGATGCCCAGGCATCGAGCGAGGATTTATTTGAGATTTGCCGTTTGGTCGAAGATGCCCGTGGGCTCTTTGCACGGTTTGAGGCCCTGCCGATCGATGTGCTGGCCTCGCTCGACGTGTTCCCGTGCGTCAATGAGGCCGTGCTCTCGCAGTTGTTCTGCTCGTTTGCCCAGGGCGCGGACCGTGTTGAGGACGCGCGCACCTTTGCGGCGCGTCGTTGCGACCTAAGCTGGTACCGTCGCGTTGAGAGCTACTTTGACCTGCTTGCCGCTGTGGCCGATATGTGCGCATTTAGGCAGGCACACGCTGGCGGGTTCCATCTGGCGCAACCCCAGCAGGTATGGGATGCCTACACGTCCGATTGGTATGCCATGGACGCTGCCTATCGCCATATGTGCACCGCATATCTGCGGGCGCGCTCCGCCGAGTGCGATGTGCTCGAGGAGCCCGCCCGAGCTGTGGTGGACTGGGCGGAGAATCTCTACAGCAACTGGTTCTTGGCCGACGCCAATGCCTGCTGGGCGACCGCTGCGCAAGGGGAGTGGGCCGATTGCGGCTACATCGATGGCCCTGCACGGCAGGATGAATTCTACTGGCATGTGCTGCCCACCTTTGTGGGGTCTGCCAAAACGACGGTCGTTATCGTAAGCGACGCGCTGCGCTATGAGGTGGCCCGTGATGTCGCGGCGCTTCTCGAGCGCGAGCGCGGCGGCAACGTCAGGGTTTCTAGCATGCAGGCGGTCTTTCCCTCCATTACCGAGGTGGGCATGCCCGCGCTGCTGCCGCATCAGGCGCTTGAGCTTGCAGCTGATGGTTCGTTTGTGCTGGTTGACGGCATACCAACTGCGACGACTCCGCAGCGCGAGGCCGCACTTGCCCACGTTGAGCCCATGGCCCGCGCTTTGCGCTCGAGCGCATACCTCAACATGGCGGGAGTCGAGCGCAAAGCGCTGCTCAAAGACTCCAAGCTCGTTTATCTCTACCACAACAAGATCGATGCCACGGGCGAGAAGGCAGCTACGCAGGATGACGTTTTCGATGCCTGCGCGGACACCGTGGAGGAACTTGCCGCGTTGGCGCGCCGCGTGCTCACCGACGCCCCGGGCGCGCGTGTTGTTATAACGGCGGATCACGGCTTTATCTACACGCGTCGGGAGCTCAACGAGTGTCAGATGCTCGGCAAGCCAGACCTTCCCTTCCCTGACGCTCCCGTCATGTACGGCAAGCGTCATCTGGTGGTGCCCAACGAGGCCGTGGCCAAGCTTTCGGAAGAGGCATACGAGGTGTTTGTTAATGTTGACATGGGACGTTTGGGTGCCGGTTTTGAGGGGTTTGCCCCGCGCGAGAACGTGCACTTCAAGCGTCCCGGCGGCACTAACAACTACGTCCACGGCGGCATGAGCCTGCAGGAGCTCTGCGTGCCCGTTATCGGATTTTGGCGTGCGCGCTCGGGTTCCAAGGACTTTGTCGATACGCGCGCAGCGACGCTGCGCGTACTGAGCGAGGGACGTCGAGTGACCAACTCGATCTTCTCGGTCAACTTGATCCAGGAAGAACCTGCCCAAGGCAAGGTCTTGCCGTGCGAGTACGAGCTGGTGTTTACCGATGCAAGCGGCAACGAGGTGAGTGATACGGTCAAGGCGCATGCCAACAAGACTTCTGTTAACTCGCAGGGGCGCGTGGTGCATGCCAAGTTTGCGTTGCATGCAGCGGATGGATTCTCGGCCAAGGGTCCGTACTATCTGGTCTGCCGCGAGCGCGAGACGGGCAAGATCGTTTGGCGCGAGACGTACACCATTGCTGTTTCGTTTGCCCCTGTTGCTGACTTTGGTTTTTAGGAGTGTGCCCTATGTTTGATAGCCATGACGACGATCTGTGGGAAGTTCCCTCGATTGATGTGAATGCGCCGGTGCAGGCTGCGGCGCCTGCGGAGGAGGCCGTGCCTGCCCCGGAGGCTGAGGCTGCCGCAGAGGCCGTGGCCGCTGCGCCTGTCCCAGAGCCGATGGAGACCGCTGCGCCCGCTGAGGCCGAGGTGCCCGCCGAGGACGAGTCCTCGACCGATGGCTATGCCCAGGCCACGGCCGAGGCTCCCGAGGACGACGGCTACGACATGGATGTACTGGACGGCAAACTGCTCGAGCACTTTGGCGGCAAGATCGTGCGCAAGGACCTTACGGCCCTTATGAAGCGCGGTGCCAACGTGCCTACCTTTGTGCTGGAGTACCTGCTGGGCATGTACTGCTCAACCGACGACGAGGACGCCGTGGCGGAGGGCCTGGGGCGCATCCGCAAGATCCTCACCGATAACTACGTGCGCCCCGACGAGTCCGAGCGCATTAAGTCCAAGATCCGCGAGCTGGGTCGCTTTACCATCATCGATAAGGTGACGGCCAAGCTCGACGAGTACAAAGACATCTACGTGGCGTCGTTTGCCAATCTGACCATTGAGCCGTTTGTGATGCCGGCCGAGTACGTGCGCGACTATTCCAAGATTCTCCAGGGTGGTATTTGGTGCATTATGAGCATCGAGTATCGTCGTCCCATGGAAGAGGAAGACGAGTTTGGCATGGAAGTCTTTGGCGACGATGCGCCGCGCCGCTCCAAGGCCAAGCGCAAAAAGCGCGGGCCCGAGGACTCTCCGTTTAGCGTGGCGTCGCTCACGCCTATCCAGATGCCCAACCTGGACCTGGACGCCATGATCGAGGAGCGTCAGTATTTCTCGCGCGACGAGTGGCTCAACATGCTGCTGCGCTCTGCCGGCTATGAGCCCAGCGAGCTTTCCGAGAAAGAGCGCCTGCACTTTATCGAGCGCATGGTGCCGCTGATCGAGCGCAACTACAATCTGTGCGAGCTTGGTCCCCGCGGCACCGGCAAGAGCCATATCTACAAAGAGGTTTCGCCCTACGCCATTTTGCTTTCGGGCGGGCAGACCACCACGGCCAACCTGTTCGGCCGTATGAACTCCATGCGCGCCGATCGCGTGGGCTTGGTGGGTCATTGGGATTGCGTGACGTTCGACGAGGTCGCCGGCATGCGCTTTAAGGACACCAACGCCGTACAGATCATGAAGGACTATATGGCGAGTGGCAGCTACGCGCGCGGCCGCGACCAGATTAACGCCGATGCCTCCATGGTTTTTGAGGGCAACATCAACGACACCGTGCAAAACGTCCTTAAGACCACGCACCTGTTTGATCCGTTCCCGCCGGAGTTTAACAACGATTCGGCCTTCTTCGACCGCATCCACTATTACCTGCCGGGCTGGGAGATTCCCAAGATGCGCTCGAGCCTGCTGACCGGGCATTACGGCTTGATCACCGACTGTCTGTCGGAGTTTTGCAAGGAGATGCGCCGCAAGGACTTTACGCATCATATCGACCGCTACTTCCGCTTTAACAGCGACTTTAACAAGCGTGACGAGATCGCCGTGCGCAAGTCCTTTAGCGGCCTGGCCAAACTGCTGTTCCCCGACGAGGCTATGGACAAGGATGACGTTCGTCGGCTGCTGGACTACGCCATCGAGGGCCGTCGCCGCGTAAAGGAGCAGCTCAAGATTATGGCGGGTGTCGAGTTTATCGACGTCAACCTGGGCTATATGGATGCCGACAATCCGCAGGACGTGCACGTGGTGCGCGTGCCCGAGCAGTCCGAGGATACGTTGATTCCCGATGGCCCGCTGCTGTCCGGTCACGTGTTTGGCGTGGGTAGGTCGCAGGGCGGCGAGGTTGCCGTGTACAAGCTGGAGAACAAGGCCGTCGCCGGCGAGTGCAAGTTTAAGCACGAGGGCGTTGCCTTTAACAAGCCGGTGCGCGATACGCTGGAGGCCGCGTTCGACAACTTTGTGAACCTGGCGAACCGTGTGGCGCCGGGCATGCACATTGGCTCCAAGGACTATCTGCTGTTCTATAACGACCTGCAGAGCAAGGGCCTGTCCGAAGAGGTCTCTCTTGCCGAGTTTGTGGGCCTGTGCTCCGCGGCGTGCAACCGCCCGGTGATGTCCGCGCTGGCGGTTCCGGGAATCTTGCGCATGTCGGGCTCTATGGACGAGATCCGCGGGCTCGAGGACATTATGCGCGTGGCCAAAAACGCCGGCGCCAAGCGCGTGATATTGCCGCTGAGCGCCATCGCGGGCCTGCAGAGCGTTTCGTCCGAGATTATCTCGGGGTTGAGCCCGGTGTTCTACATGGATGGCGACCCGGTCGATGCTGCGAAGAAGGCGTTGGATCTGTAGGGATGCGAGCGTGCGGGCTTGCGTGCGCGAGGCGTTTGTCTTGTGCGCGTGGGCCCGCGAGCATGTTGGCACGTCACGCGTGAGGAGGCCTTGCCATGGCGGAAGAGCGTTCTGTTGGCGAGCTGCTCGATGAGCTCTTTGGCTTTGAGTCGGTAGCCAGGCGTCAGACGGCGCTTGAGCAGTGCGATCGCGGGGAGTTATTGCGCAAGGCGCGCTCCCGCGAGCTGCTGGGCGTGATCGGGGGCGTCGAGGCTGCCGAGCGTGCTGCGCGTGAGTCTGCCGTGCGGGCCGTTGACGGGTATGTACGCCGCGTTGAATTTGATTCTCTTGCGCGCGCTCGCAAACAGGTAGGCGTTGTGGGCCCGTTGCAGATGGAGCGGCGCTACGCTGCCTTTTTGCGTATGGAGGACAAGGCCGAGCTGTTGGCCCGCTTGGAGCAGACGCTTGCGTTTATCGAGGTAAAGCTGCGTGCCAATACGGCGGACAGGGTTCGTGCGGCATACGATGCTGCGGGGGCTTTGGTGTTGCAGGGCGCGGCGCGTCTGAGTGACGTGCGCGTTGTGGATGCCGCACCCTTGGATGCCAATCTGCTATGCACGCAGTTGGAGCAACTGCGTTGTGCCGCCGACGCAACGGACCTTGCCGGCATGATCACGGCGACGTTTGAGTCCGAGCTGAGTGCGACCGGCCCGCAGGGTGTTGACGCGTTTGCGAGCGATGTGGCTGGCGATGTGGCGCTGGAGCGCGAGCTTACTAATGTGCGCGGTGCTGCGCAGCGAGCGCGCTTGGCAGCCCAAGCGTATCGGGCCGAACGCGCTGCCCGCGTTGCAGGGAGCACGGTGGAGCCGGTATCGTTGCCGGAGTCTGCTCGCGTTGCGTGCGGGACGGGGTGCGATGCCGTAGAGCTTTCCGAGTTGCTCGCTCAGGTAAAGAAGTCGTTTGAGACCTATAGGCGCGTTGTTGCCGACGGCGGGTTGTTCTGTGCCTTTGGTGCCGGTTCGCCGCATGGGATTTGCCGCGGCAGTAGCTATTTCGACTACGATGATCGGTTTGACGAAGACGTGTTGGTGGGCGAGTACGACGGTGCTACCAGGCACAATGTTCGGCGCGAAGTTGCGATTCCCGAGCTTGTGGACGAGGCTTCGGCCGACGGCGGCGACTCGCTCGAGGTTGCCGTGGCGCGCATGCGTGAGTTTAACGGACGGCGCTACGATGGTGTGCTGGACGAGGATCCTGCGCGCCATGTGAATGCGTTTTGGTATGGACTCAAAAAGCTCAGCCAGTATTGCGAGGCCGCTGTGCGTGTGGATGAGCGCGCTTGGGATTGCTTTATCGATAAGGTTCAGTTTGCCTATGACGAGCCCGCGGGGCGCTTGGCCACGCAGATGGACGACAAACAGGTTGCGGCTTTCGTTGCAGCCGTGAATGTGCTCGGCGCTGCTGAGTAGGGGCCTGATCCGGTAGGGGGTTTCACCATGAAGATCGATGTTGATGTTGACCAGCTGCGCGAGAGTTTACTCGACCGTGCGGGGAGTGCAGCCGGCGTGGGCTTTCCAGTCGCTATGCTCGACGTAATGGATATCGAGGACGAGTCGCCCCAAGAGCTCCTAGCCCGAGCCGAACGCGAAGGCCTCGACCTCCGCGATTTTGCCGTTGACGATGACTAGGAATGTGACAAGGGTAGCTAATTTGGGACGGGCGTCTGCACCCACAGCTGCTCAAAATGCACGATAAGCCGTCGCAATGGAGTCTAATGAGTTCGCGACAGTTCTATTTTGACTGCACGCTGGCTAAGTGAGTAGGCTTTATTGCAAATCCTGAGCACACGACAAATTCGCTTCAACAAACCCGCAGGTCACAGAGTTGTGCTTTGGTGACGTGGCCGGCGATTCGGCAAAAGTCTACTCACTTAGTTTTGCGAGACGCAAATTGCCCGCAATGTAGCTAATTTGGGACGGGGGTCTTTTAGCTACCTGTACCTCCCCTAGAGGCTAGGTAGGAATTGCGGCAACGTTACGCATAAAAAATGCCGGGGGGATCCCCCGGCCCTTGACTGCCCTCCATAAAGGAACGCAATCCATTTATACCATGGTTGCGATAAGAACGGCTGGCTCACTCGATTCTCTTTTTCCTCAGCTTCTTGACGAAGTTCTTTTTGAATGGGGCAATCGAGCCGAAGAATTCCGTGTCTGTTTTGGTCGCTGTCCCATTCTGGAATTTAAGGAGCGTGAGCTCAATTCCGCAAATATAGTCGGCGACCTGGGAGAGTCGGTATGTCTTGGGCGAAGCGTCGCGATATACCGTGGCCTTTTGGGAAATGGCCTTCTCGATGGCACCATGAAGTGCTCGCGTTACAACGCTTTGGCCTCCGTCGTAGTAGATCTTAACGTGGTCAAAGCTCTGTATATACGCCAAGTGATCTCTGAGAAATATTGTTACGTCGCGCTCGATCTTTGCGGAGAGCTTTTGCGGTTCGTAAAGGCCCTGTTTCTTATCGTAGATGAAGGGCTGATAGGTGATGGGGGAGCGGTCTACAAACTGGCGGAATAGGCTGAGCTGTTTCTTTCTGTTGCGAATGTTGACCCATTGATAATCATCGTGACCAGTGAGAAGAGGCCCAAAATGAAATGGCATAATATCGAGCTCGCAGTCTTTAACGTTGCGCTCGTATGCGGCGATATTTGCATTTAGCTCTATTGCCTGCTCATGAAAAACAAGGGTAACGATGTAGTAGCGAGATACGGGACCCGCGTCACCAGATTCGTCGATAAAGATCGACAGTTCCGTCATGAGGTGACCTCCAATTACGCAAAAAAATGCCGGGGGGAAGCCCCCGGCTCTTGGAGGTCCCTCTATTCGAGGGTACCAACCCTTTTATACCACGAGACGAGGAGTCTATTCAAGTAGAAATTATAATAAGCAAACACATGTTCGTCAATCTACCTGCGGGTATAGGAATACAAGGAGGGGCTGGGGTAGCTGTGCCTCTGGCCCCTATGACGCCAGTGTGGCGATGACAGCTTCGTCGCCGGCGTGGACTTGGGTGTTGCCGTCGGGGATGATCGTTTGGCCTTCGCGCTTGAGCATCACCACGATAAACGGGTGCTTGCCCTGCGGCACGTCGCGCAGGCGCTGACCGGCCAGGCGACCGTGGGGCGTCACGGTGACCTCGCGCAGCGTAACCTCGGCACGCTCTTCGAACGTTGGGGCTGCCATCACCAGAAGGTCGCCTTCCTCGATGACAGTATCGCCGTTGGGCAGTACCGGGTGCGCCCCGTCGCGCAGCACCAAGACCACGAGCATGTCCGTCGCGCTGCCAATATCGGCGAGCGAGCGCCCGGCAAACGGATGGCCAGCGCCCACCTTGAGCTTTACAAACGACATGCCGTCCTCGTCGCGGTAGTCGTTAAAGGTGCGGCGCACGTCGCCGGCCGCATCGATCATATCGAGTTTCTTCGCCACCGCCGGCAGTAGCGAACCCTGCACCACAATGCTCGATACGGCAATCACAAACACCAGGTCAAATAGGTCGTGTCCGCCGGGAACGCCGGCCACCACAGCAAAGAGGCTAAAGACGACCGAAGCCGCGCCGCGCAAGCCCGCCCAGCTTACGAGCGCAACCTGGCGAGGGCTCGTCTTAAAGGGCGCCAGCAGCAGACCGACGGCGATGGGGCGGCTCGCAAAGAGCATAAACGCCATGAGCGCCAGGCCGGGTAGCAGCATTTGCGGCAGGCGCGCGGGCGTGACGAGCAGGCCGAGCAAGAAGAAGATCGTCATCTCGGCCATCTCGGTAAGGGTGTCAAAGAAGTGCGCCATCTCGACCTTGCCGGTGATGTCGCTCGCGCCCAGCACAATGCCTGCCAGGTATACGGCCAAAAAGCCGTTGCCGCCCAGGTAGCTCGGCAGTGCGTAGGCGACGATCGCCACGGCGAACAAAAAGATAGTCTGCGCGCCCTCGGCCGTTGCGCGTGCGCGTTCAATCAGGTGGCCCGCCGCCCAGCCGATGGCAAGGCCCAGGCCCACGCCCAGGATAATCTGCTTGGCCAGCAGTGTGGGAATGTTGATGTCGCCGCCGGCTGCGAGTGTGGCGAGCACGGCGGTGAGCATGTAGGCGACGGGGTCGTTGGAGCCCGATTCGACCTCGAGCAGCGAGTCGGTGCCGCCCCTCAGCGAAAGGCTGTGCTCGCGCAGAACGCTAAAGACGCTGGCCGCGTCGGTCGACGCCACGACCGATCCCAGCAGCAGGCCGCCGATCCAGTCGAAGCCCAGCACAAAGTGGGCGAACACGCCGGTAATGCCTGCGGTGATGACGACGCCGAGCGTGCTCAGCAGCACCGCCGGCGCGGCGACGGGCTTGGCGCGGTCTATGTTGGTGTTAAAGCCGCCGTAGAACATGATGAACAATAGCGCCGTGCTGCAGACGGTTTCGGTGAGTGCGTAGTCGCTAAAGTCGATATGCGCCGGGCCGTTGACGCCCAACAGCATGCCGAGCGCGATAAAGATAAGCAGGGTGGGGAAGGGGAGCTTTTTGCCGACGGGTTTGATGGTCAGGCACAAAATGATGACGAGGCCGATAAAAAGAAGGATCTGGTTCATGGATGGTGTCCGCTCCTGGGTGGTTGGCGTGGCACGGTTAGTTGTCTGCGGTTATTTGTACCCAAAGATGGTGGGTTTATGGGGTTGGATTGCGGGCGTGCGCGATATCGTCATAGACGGCTGCCGTCTTTGCCTCTGCTCGGAAACCCTTTCCAGCTTTATTGCAACGGAGTACAATGGGTAACGTTTAAGTTCAACTTGAAGTTTTAGTTGCGGCGCCGGGCTTTGGCCGCAATGCAAGGAGAGGCGTACCATGGCGATCTATGTGACATCTGATGCTCACGGGCACGTGCGTGCGCTTGACGAGGCCCTGTCCAAGATTTCGTTGACGTCCGACGACACGCTGTACGTGTTGGGCGACATGATCGATCGCGGGCCCGATCCGGTCGGCGTTATTAAGCTCGTGCGCTCGCTGCCCAACGCCCGCGTGCTCAAGGGCAATCACGAGCAGATCATGCTCGATGCCATCATTGGCCAGGATCCGCTCGATGCCGAGACCTGGGATATCAACGGTGGCTGGACGACGCGCGAGCAGCTCAACGACATGGAATTTGACGCATACGAGGAGCTCGTGCGATGGATGGCCGCGCTGCCGCTCTACGCGGTGGCCGAGACCGAGGAGCGCCCGTATCTGCTGGTACACGCTGGAATCGAGATGAAGGCGGCGCGCGCGTTTTTGCTTGAGCATGGCGTCGATTGTGCCGATGGCGTTGGAGCGGTGGGTGCCGATCGCGAGCTGCTGCAGCAGATGCTCGCGGTGCAGTCGGCCGATGACCTGCTGTGGATTCGTCACGGCTATTGGGATGCGCCGACCGGGCTGCTTTCTGCCGAGGGCAAGGGTCCGGTCGTGGTGAGCGGTCACACGCCAACGGTGTCGCTCGGGCGTTATTGCGAGGTCGGTGGTCTTGCGGGGCTCGATGAGGAGTCGGGCCGCGGGCAGATCGTGCGCCTGGGCGGCGAGGATGCCGCCGGTGTGCCCGATCGCATCGACATCGACTGCGCCGCCGCCACCGGCTCCGAGTTCGGCCGCGTCGGTATCCTGCGCCTTGATGACGGCGCCGAGTTCTATGCGAACATCAACCCAGGCGAATAATCGGTGCAAAGGGTAGCTAATTTGGGACGGAGCTTTTTTGACTACTTTCGGAGAATAGCGCCTTCTTGCTCGGTAAGCGCTAGGAATGAGGAGCGTCTGCGTCCTCGGCAGTGCGAAAATGCTCGAAAAACCATCGCAACGGAGTCAAACGACGTTGCGACGGTTCTTTTTTGGCTGCCCGCTGGCTAAGTGAGTAGACTTTTTTGGAAATGCCGAGCAGCCGGCAAATTTGCCTCAACAAAACCGCAGGTCACTGACTTGTGTTTTGCCGGTGTGGTCAGGGATTCGGCAAAAGTCTACTCACTTAGTTTTGCGTGTCACAAATCGTCCGCAACGAGACCCCCCATTGCGCCAATTAGGCGCCGTACGGGTTGCGGTCGCGCTCGATGCGTTGGCGGATGTGGGCGTATTCGATAATCAGCAGCACCAGGAGTAGGGCCATGATGGCTAGGTAGCTCACCACGGCGCCCATCAGACCCAGCAGGTTGATCAGGATCACCGGCAGCACTACGCTTACGGCGAAGCAGATCAGGTAGATTTTGGTGACGTCGCCGGCATGGCGCAGCACCGTGATGATGGCGTAGATAAAGTCGATGGCCGCGGTGACGCCGCCGGCGACAACCATCAGCAGTGCAAGCGTGCGGTAGCGCTCAAAATTGAGGCCGTACATGAAGCTCATGAGGGGAATACCGGGACCTGCCATAAATGCGGCGCACACGCTGGTGATGACCACGATCAGTGCCATAACGGCAACAATAATCAGGTCAAAGCGGCGACGCTTGCGCGGATTCGTCCAAATGCTCGACAGACGCAGAAGCTGCGGTTTATAGACAAATCCGATGCTCAACAAAATGGCCTGCGCTGGAAAGAACAGGGCATTAAAGTACAGCTGATATTTGTATGCCAGCGTGCCTTCCATCACAAACTTGGGCATGCTCTCAATAAGGTTGAACAGGAACAGTGCACCAAAGAGCGGGGCGCACTGGACAAACAGGTGGCCGACCTCGCGCAGACTCACGTGGCGCGATTTTTCGGTCTCGAGCAGGGCAAGCGGCGCGGTGACCAGCACGAGCGAGGCGATGGCGGTGACACCCATGGCCATGGCCGCGATGGGCATACTGCGCGTGAGGAACAGCGCCACGCTAAAGACCGCGATGACGCCGACGGATCGTAGCGTTTGGCTCATGCCGGCCAGGTAGAGTTTGTCGGCCTGCTGCAGGCGGCCCTCGTACACGTCGGCAATGCCGTCGATCACCTTATACAGGTAGACGCCCAGGCCGATTGTGCCCATCTGCGCATCGTAGCCGCGGGCGCTGCTGTATACCAGGCCGCATGCCAGCGCGAGCGCTCCGCAGATCAAGCGGTTGAGCTGGTAAGAGGCAAAGGACGTCTTTTCGTCGATATCCGAGACCTGGAAATTGCGCACGCCGTAGTTGCACGCGATCATGATGAGCGTGCCGGTGACAAAGGCGATGGAGAATTTGCCAGCCTCCTCGGCGCCCACGAGCTGTGTGGACACGATGGTGAGCAACGGAAACGCCATGCCCCACACGGCGGTGCCCAGGGTATTCCAAAGGTAGTCGCGACGGGTGGCGTGATCTTCGTACTCGGCTTCTTGCGTGGAGAAGCCGCCGCCGTAGACGGCTCCGAGCAGGCGGTTCCACCAGGCATTGACCATGCGGTGGATGGGGCCGGGCTGGCGATCGCGCTCGCGGCGACGGCGTGTGGCCTGGCTGCTGTCGGGACCGCCGGCGTTACGCTGGCTTAGCTCTTGGATTCGTGCGAGCTCCTCGGCGGTGTGCGATGCGGGGAACAGGCCGTTCTCGATGCGTCCGCCCTGCCCGTGCGCCCCGTCCGATACGGTGGGGTCGGCGACGCCATTGCGGCGGGCGATGGCGCGGCGAATGCTATCGATGGGCGTGATGCTCAAAGCGGAGTCCTTTCTATTGCTACGCTCTAGTATAGACGCGACGGTGTTCGTTCGTGTTTTTGAACAGGTTGTTCGATAATTTCGGCGGCGCCATTCAGTAGACGGCATTTGGGGACGTTCCTTATGTGCCGGCACTTTGGGAACGTCCCTAAGTGCCGGCATCCGGGGTCGCTCCTTGGTTGTTGCCTGTTCAAGAGTGTCCCTAACGACTAGGCCGCTTGCCTGCGATTTTTGACCGTTGGGCGGGCGCTTCGCCGTTGCCGCAAAAACGTTTTTGCATATCGGGTACAACGGGCTTTACGTGAGTAAAGTGCGCGCCTCGTCCACGTGTCGCGCTTTTAAAGGAGGCCCCATGCCAGGTGTTACCCCTGCAGAAGTTCTGTCCAACTTTGGCATTACGCTGGTCGAAGATCCTGCCGAGAACCAGCCCCGCCTGCTGGTCGACCTGCCGGCAGCCGAGCTCGTCGAGCACGCCATCCGTCGCAACGAAGGTCGTATGGCCTCCAACGGCGCGCTGGTGATCGAGACGGGGGAGCGCACTGGCCGCTCGCCTAATGACCGCTTTATCGTTGACACCCCCGATGTTCACGACAAGATTGCCTGGGGTGCCGTCAACCGCCCGCTGTCTGTCGAGAGCTACGAGGCCATCAAGGCCGGCATCGTCGACTATCTCAACGAGCGCGACGTGTTCGTCACTCGCGGTATGGCCGGTGCCGACCGCAACCATACGCGTCGTCTGCTTGTCGCCTGCGAGCGTGCCAGCCAGGCGCTCTTTATTAAGCAGATGCTCGCCCGCCCGCTTGCCCGTGAAATCGCACGCACCGGCGAGCCGGACTTCTGCGTGCTCGCCGCGCCGGGCTACCAGTGCGATCCCGCCATCAAGGGCCTCAACTCTAGCGCCGCCGTGGTCATTAACTTCCAGGAGCGCGTGATTCTGGTCGCCGGCACCGGCTACTCCGGCGAGATCAAAAAGTCCATTTTCAGCGTCATGAATTACCTGCTGCCCGTCGAGGACGACGTGCTGCCCATGCATTGCTCGGCCAGTATGGACCCCGTCACGCACGAGACCGCCGTGTTCTTTGGCCTTTCGGGCACGGGCAAGACCACGCTTTCGGCCAACCCCACGCGCCTGCTGATCGGCGACGACGAACACGGTTGGTCCGACATGGGCATCTTCAACATCGAGGGTGGCTGCTACGCCAAATGCGAGGGCCTGGACGCGTTCCACGAGCCTGAGATCTTCAACGCCGTCCGCTTTGGCGCGATCTGCGAAAACGTGGTGCTCGACGAGAACCGCAAGCCCAACTACGACGACATCTCGATCACGCACAACACGCGCGTGGCATACCCTGTGGAGCACATTCCCAACGCGTGGACCAAGGGCATGGGCACCACTCCAAGCGTCGTGCTCTTCCTGACCTGCGATGCCTTTGGCGTGCTGCCGCCCATCTCGCGCCTGACGGCCGACTCCGCCATGTATCACTTTGTGACGGGCTTTACGGCCAAGATCCCCGGCACCGAGGTCGGCGTCACCGAGCCCACGCCCACGTTCTCTTCGCTGTTTGGCGAGCCGTTTATGCCGCTCGACCCCATGGTCTATGCCAAGATGCTCGGTGAGCGCATCGCCGACGGCCGCACGCGTGTGTACCTGGTCAACACCGGCTGGATCGGCGGCGGCTACGGCGTGGGTCATCGCATCGAGCTTGCCTACACGCGCGCCCTGGTGGCCCGCGCCCTCGACGGTACCATCGAGGACAGCGAGTTCGTGCACGACGACATCTTTAACGTCGACATTCCCACCACGTGCCACGGCGTACCCGACGGCATCCTGGTGCCGCGCCAGTATTGGCAGAGTACCGCTCGCTACGACGAGGCCGCGCACAACTTGGCCGTGATGTTCGAGGAGAACTTCGAGAAGAAGTACTCGCACCTGCCCGAATCCGTCAAGGCCGCCGGTCCGCATGCTCAGGTGCACGCCGACGCCCGTCATCGCGGTCACGGCCTGCTGGGACTTCGCCACTAGCGTCGCCTCAGACCCAAAACCACCATAAAGGGGACAGGCACCTTTGTGGTGGTTTTACTCGCGCGGATGACTCGGGTTACAATACGCCTGACATATCGCTCCCTTCTCCGGATGGGGGCAGCGTAAGCGCTCTTGTGGCGGCACCGTAGGACTTTGAAGGTGGCCGTCGTAAGGGCGCTTTTTGTTTAGGCGCCCTCGCTCGGGCGCGCACGATGAAGGGAGAGCGCATGAAGAGCTTTATTGCCGAGGATTCGTTTTGGGAGCTATTTCCGCAGGCGGCTGTCGGTGTTGTGGTCGTAAAGGGCATGAAGCCCGCGGCTCAGATTCCTCAAGAGGACGTGGATGCGATTGCGGCGTTGCTCGACCGCGCCAATATCGACGCGGAGCGTCATCTGACCAGCGATACTATCAGCGAGAACGCACCGGTCAAGGCATGGCGCGAGGCTTATCGGCTGTTCAAGACCAAAAAGGGCGCGCGTTGCTCAATTGAGAACCTGCTCAAGCGCGTGCTCAAGGGCAAACCGGTGGGCCACATTACGCCCGCGGTGGATATCTACAACACGGTGTCGCTGACCTACGCGCTGCCCGTTGGCGGCGAGGACCTGCATACGATTGAGGGGGATCTTCGCTTGAAGGTGACTGACGGCGGCGATGCGTTCCTGCCACTTGGCGAGGAAACGGATGACCCGACGCTGCCCGGCGAGCTCGCCTACATCGATGATGCGGGCGCCGTATGCCGCTGCTGGAACTGGCGCGATGGCGTTCGCACGGCGCTGTCCGACGATTCGGCCGATGCATTCCTGGCGATTGAGTGC
>CALJDJ010000069.1 GCA_938023705.1 uncultured Collinsella sp. | reverse complement strand
ACGCGGGTGTCGACGGTCCGAATCCTGCCCTTAGACCAGAAGAGCCCGGCACCGCTGCGGTACCGGGCTCGATATTCCTCTGGTGCCCCCGGGCGGATTCGAACCGTCGACACCCGCTTTAGGAGAGCGGTGCTCTATCCCCTGAGCTACGGAGGCATGTTGTACTAGTGTAGCAGATTTGCGCCACTACCATGCAGCGCATAGCCGCTCTTCGAGATAGTCATCTGCGACGTTCTTTAATGACTAGTCGTTTAAGAACGTCGCAGACGACTACCCAGCGACTAGTTGCCTTTGTGGAAGAGGTTTTTGATGACGGAGGGGATGCTCTTGGCGCCTTTAGCGGTCACGTCGATAAAATCGGGCGAACGAACGAGCTTGTCCTCGTCAATGTACTTACGCACCGCGCGTAGCGTTTCCTTGTCATTGCGCGTCGAAAACGTAAAGTGGCCGTTCTCTTTGGTAAAGATCGCAAAACGCGTGATCTTCTTGGTGCCGCGCAAAACCTCGGCGGCAATATAGTCGACCTCGTCCCACGGGATTTGGATATAATCCTCGGGATTACGCTCGTTATAGTACTCAAACGCCTTATTGCCCACCATCACGTTACCGTGACTGGTAAGCCCCATCAGGCAGGTTGCCGGCGTTGCCAGATCGACCGTGCTGTTCTGAGATTGCGCCATACGCGCCTCGCCCTCCAATAAAAACAATCGGACCGCATCCAGTGTACCCACCGGGTGCGGTCCGTTTCAATGGCTCAAAAGCCCTTGCCTAGCAACTCTCGGTCTTAAGCCGAAGCGTGCTTACATGAAGCCGCAGACGCGACCGATGATGCCGACGGCGAAGAGAGCCAGGATGATGACGATCGGGCTGACCTTCTTCTTGAGGAGCTTGCAGACCAGAAGGGTCAGGCACACGGCGGCAAGACCGGGGATGAGCTGATCGAGGTTGGCCTGAAGCGTGGTGACCTTCACCGGGTCGAGTGCGTTGGCACCGACAGAGCTGTACATCGTCAATGCCTGCTTGATGCCCTCAGAACCGGCGGGCAGGTTGGCCCAGTCAATATAGGCGCCAGCAGACTGCGTGACCTTGGAGACGACCGGGGTAAAGGAGATGGAAACCCAACGCTCGACAAGGGCGCCGATGATGAACATACCAAGGATGGAAGCACCCTCGGTGACCTTGCCCATCAGACCGCCGGAGAGGTCCTTGGCGATGGAGGAGCCGACCTTGTAGCCAAACTCCTGCGTGTACCACAGGAAGGCGTAACGGATGATGTTCCACGCGAAGAAGAACAGCAGCGGACCGGCGATGCTGCCGGACAGGGCCAGGGAAGCGCCCAGTGCGCCCAGAATCGGGCGAAGGGTGAACCAGAAGGCGGGGTCGCCGACGCCGGCGAGCGGGCCCATCATACCGACCTTGACGCCCTGAATGGCGACGTCGTCAATCGGAGCACCGTTGGCGCGCTCCTCCTCGAGGGCGAGGGTAACGCCAATGACGGGGGCGGAAACATAGGGGTGGGTGTTATAGAACTCCAGGTGGCGCTTAAGAGCGGCAATCTGGTCATCCTTGCTGGTGTAGAGCTTCTTGATCGCAGGGATCATTGCGAAGCACCAGCCGCCGTTCTGCATACGCTCGTAGTTCCACGAGCCCTGAAGGAACTGATGACGGAAGCAAACCTTCTTACGGTCAGCCTTGGTGAGCTGAATCTTGTTCTCTGCCATATGTATCACTCCCCTCCTACTCGTAATCGTTCAGAATGTCGCCGAGCGGGTCACCGGAGCCACCGCCCATGCCGCCACCCTGCTTGGCCAGATCCTTAAGGCCAAGGTAGATGAGGGCAAGGGAGATGCCGATGAGGCCAAGGGCGATCAGCGTGAGCTGAGGGATGGCAGCAAGGACAAAGCCGAGGATGAAGAACGGCCAGGTCTCCTTGGTGGCCATCATGTTGATGACCATGGCGTAACCGACGGAAGCGACCATGCCGCCGCCGACAGCCATGCCGCCGGACAGCCAATCGGGCATAGCGTTAAGCGCGTTGGTAACAGCCTCGGCCGGGATGATGCACAGAAGTACTGCCGGGATGGCGATACGAACACCCTGCATGAGGATGCCGGCGTACTGCCAACGCTCGATGCCGGCGAAGTCGCCCTTCTCGGCGCAGGCGTCCATGCCGTGAACCATAGCGGTAGCCAGGGTACGGCAGATCATGGTCAGGAACAGACCAGCGACCGACAGCGGGACGGCGACGGCGATGGCGGCGGTAACGGCCTTGGCCGAATCGGTGGCGCCACCGTTGAGGGCGAGCACCATGATGATCGAAGAAGCGACCGAGGCCAGAGCGGCGTCAGGCGCGACGGCGGCGCCGACGTTAGCCCAGCCAAGGGCCATCATCTGGAGCGAACCGCCCAGGAGGATGCCCTCCTGAAGGTGACCGGTTACGAGACCGATAAGCGTGCATGCCACGAGCGGCTGATGGAACTGGAACTCATCCAGAATGCCTTCCATACCGGCAAGCAACGCGACAATCGCAACAAGCAGAATAGTGATTGCAGACATGTATCGGACCCTCCTTTACTATGCTTGAGCGGCCAGTTCGGCCTTTGCTTTCTTCAACATGGCGTCGAGATCCTCGGAGGAATCCGAAGGAACCTTGCGGACCTCGAACTTGACGCCCTTGGCCTTGAGAGCCTCGATGGTCTTGACGTCGTCATCGCCCATAGCGACAGCGTTAGTGACGACGACCTTGCCCTTGGAGTGGGCCATGGAACCGATGTTGGCTTCCTTGATGTCGACGCCGGCCTCGATGGCCCTGAGCAGATCCTGCGGGTTCTCGAACAGCAGCATCGCCTTGGTGTCGCCAAAGCGCGTGTCCTTGACGACCTCGGCCATCTTCTTGATGGGCACGACGTTGGCATGGACTCCCGGAGGGGCAGCCTGCTCGATCATGGTCTTGCGGAGCTCGTCGTGAGCAACGCCGTCGGAGACCACGATGATGCGGTTGGGGTTGATCTGCTTGGTCCACGTGGTGGCCACCTGACCATGCAGCAGACGCGTGTCGATACGGACGTGGGCGATCTTGATGTGCCCGTCGCCGATCACCGTTCCCGGAGGAATGGCACCCGCAGGAGCAGCGGCGGCCGCAGCCGGCTTCTTCTCCTCGGGCTCCAGAGACTCGGGCTTGACGCGCACGCCGGCCTTAGCCTCAGTCACGAGATGTTTTGCGATCGCATGTGCAGTGTTCTTTGCGTCAAAGCGCTGCGAATATGCCTCGATGAGCATAGGCAGGTTGACACCGGTGACGATAGCCCAGGAATCATGGCCCTCGATGAGACCGCTGATCTGGTTGAAGGGCGTGCCGCCCCACAGATCAACGAGGAAGAGCACCTGCTCCTGGTCCTCGAAGGAAGCGACTGCTTCCTCGACCTTGGCTCGGAAGTCGTCGGGGCCCATGCTCGGCTCGAGCGAGACCACGGCTACAGACGGCTGATCGCCAAAGACCATCGAGCCCGTCTGCTTGATTCCAGCCGCCAAGTCACCATGGCTAGCAAGAACAATACTTACCATCACATAACCTCCTTTTTGTCTACGTAATTCCTACACGACAGTTATGGAGTATAGCTGCAAATACAGCAGAATTGTTTGAAAAACTGCAAAAGGTAGCATTATTTGTTTAAACGTCTTAATTTGTTACAAGTTGATTACATTCCAGCATCATTGGCTGATCTGCCGCTGATAACTGATACCCAACCAATACTTACACGATGGATATGCGCATGCTGTCATTATTACCGCTTTTAAACAGATGCAAACGTGCTGAGACTGAGGCTATTTCGTTTAAACAGCTGTGACTTGACTAATAGCGAGCAATATGCTCTAGCAAAGTAGTCATTGGGGACGTTCTTAAATGGCTAGTCGTTGGGTGTTCCTATAGTTTTGTCAACCGTCGGGGCTACTCCCGGTAGGGCACCCGGTCGCGCATCACGGCGTATATCGCCCTGAGCCGCTTCCTCGCGACGGCCTTGAGCGCCCGCCCGTGACCCATTCCCCGCGCCCTGCAGGCCCGGCAGTACTCGCCGTAGCGCCCCGAGGACCTCACCAGGCTGTTGCACGAGAAGATCAGCAGGGACTTGAGCCTCGCGTCGCCGCGCCTGGACGCCCTGACCGACCTCACCGACGTGCCGGAGCTCCTCACCCTCGGGGCTATGCCGCGGTACGAGGCCAGGTGGTCGTGGTCCGGGAACCTCCCGATGTCGACCGACACCGCGAGCTGCGCCGCGGTCCTCGGGCCGATGCCGGGCACGGTGAGCAGGCACGCGTAGGTCTCGTCGCCCTCGAGCAGCGCCGCCGTCTCGGCCTCGAGGGCCCCGGCCTCGTCGAGGGCCTCCGATATCCGGGCGGCAAGGAACCTGACCTGCCTGTTCTCGGCCTCGACGAGTGTTAGCGCTAATCTAAAATTGACCACTTTCGCAAACGCATCTCGCCGAATGCGCTAACGCGCTTTCGCCGACCCCGCTAACGTACTTTCACCAACTGCGCTAACGGAACTATGCTCCGATCGGGTATCCGACCCGGGAGGAGCGGGATATGGAGCGAAACGTAATGGGAGAGCTGAACGTCTACAGGGGGTCCGGCGCGAAGCCGAACTTCAGCGAGATCGCGAGGAGGCACGGCATGGACCGGCACACGGTCGCCAAGTACTGGCGGGAGGGCGAGTCCGCCGCCGACGGGAGGTCCGCGAGGGGCAGCGCCTTCGACCCGCTCGAGGAGGTGATCCGCGCGAAGGCCCAGCTGCCCGGGATGACCAAGATGGCAGTCTACGCGTTCCTGCGCGAGGGCCGCGGGGAGGGGCTGCCCGGGTACGGCGCCTTCACCGCGTGGTGCCGGGCCCGCGACGTGCCCTTCGGGGGCGCGGGCGGCCGCGAGCCGCACCCGCGGTTCGAGACGCCCCCGGGCAGGCGGCTGCAGTTCGACTGGAAGGAGGGCATGAGGCTCGTCGACTCGGAGGGCGAGGTCTTCGAGTTCAGCGTGTTCACCGCGACGCTCGGCTACTCCCGGAAGCACCGCTTCATACCGGTCAGGAGCCGCACGCTCGACGACCTGCTGTCCTGCCTGCTCGCCACCTTCACCCGCCTCGGCGGCGTCCCGGAGGAGTGCATCACGGACAACATGTCGTGCCTGGTGACCGTCTCGGGCCGCAGGAGGACCAGGCAGGAGAGGGCGTGGCGGTTCGCGCGGGAGGCCGGCTTCGAGCTCAGACTCTGCGCGCCGCGCTCGCCGCAGACCAAGGGCAAGGACGAGTCGGCCAACCGCTTCCTGAACCGCCTGCTCGCCTACGGCGGCGAGTTCACCGGGTGGAGCGGCCTCGCCGAGGCGGTGGCCCGGGTCGAGGCCCAGGCCAACTCGGAGCCGAACCGCACCACCGGCCTGCCGCCCGACGCGCTGTTCATGCGGGAGAAGGAGAGCCTGCGGCCCATCGGGAACCTCCGGCTCCTCGAGTCGATGGTGGGCGACGTGAGCGTCCAGACCGTCCCGCCGACCATGCTCGTCAGGGCCGCCGGCAGGGAGTGGTCCGTGCCCAGGCGCTGCATCGGCCGGCGCGTGAGCGTCATAGCGATGCCCGGCGGCCAGGTCGTTGTGAGGATGGCCGGCGAGGAGGTCGCCGTCCACGACGCCGCGTCCGGGCCGTCGAGGCCCATCAACTACGACCCCGACCACTATGGGCAGGCCCTCGAGGGGAAGCGGGGCCTGGCCGACGCGGACATCGCCGAGGCCGCGCGCGCCAACCTCGCGCTGCTCGACTCGCTCGGAGGGGCGTGATGGGCGCCGTCGCGGAGGGCAGCCCCTCGATCAGGGCGCAGGCGAACCTCTCCGCGCTCGGGCTGCACGAGATGGCGGCGTCCCTGCCCGACTACGTGAGGATGGTCGCCGCGGGCGAGCGGGGCTTCGCCTCCGCCCTCGAGGAGATGACGCGCGTCGAGGTCGCCGCCCGGGAGGTCAGGATCACCAACCAGCGCATACGTTCGTCGGGGTTCCCCTACGTCAAGGGGCTGGCGGACTTCGACTGGGACTTCCAGCCGTCGGTCCCGCGCGCAGAGATCGAGGAGCTCGCGACCCTGAGGTTCGTCGAGCGGGCCGAGAACGTCCTGCTCGTGGGGAGCCCCGGCGTGGGCAAGACGCACCTCGCCGTCGCGCTGGGCATCGAGGCCGTCAGGGCGGGGCGCGAGGTCAGGTTCGTGGACTGCGCCCGGCTCGTCGAGGACCTGGAGGACGCCTCGTCGCGCGGCATCCTCAAGAAGAGGCTCAAGTACTACGCCCACTCGAGGCTGCTGATCATCGACGAGCTCGGCTACCTCGACGTCGGCAGCGCGGGCGCGGACCTGCTGTTCCAGCTGATATCGACGCGCTACGAGCAGCGCTCGACGATCATCACCACCAACGTGGGGATCAGCGGCTGGGGCAGGGTGTTCGGGGACGACGTGGCGGCGAGCGCGATCGCGGACAGGGTGTGCCACCACTGCCACCTGGTCAAGATAACCGGCAGGTCCTACAGGCTGAAGGACCTGCC
>CALJDJ010000068.1 GCA_938023705.1 uncultured Collinsella sp. | reverse complement strand
GTCGGCCGGTTACGGCGTTTGTAAAACGCCGTAACCTACTAGTACATCTTTGCGCCGGCGGGGATGGAAGCGTCGAGCTGGATCAGATTGAGACGCTCCTCGCCCTCCTCCTCGTGGATAGCGCTGATGAGCATGCCGCAGCTGGGAATACCCATCATCTTGCGTGGAGGCAGGTTGGTGATGGCGAGCAGAGTCTTGCCGACCAGGTCCTCGGGCTCATAATAACCGTGAATGCCGGAGAGGATGGTGCGGTCGGTGCCAGTGCCGTCGTCGAGCGTAAAGTTCAGCAGCTTCTTGGACTTCTTGACGGCCTCGCACGCCTTGACCTTCACAGCGCGGAAATCGCTCTTGGAGAAGGTATCGAAGTCGACGAACTCCTCAAACAGCGGCTCGACGGCGATCTTGGAGTAATCAACCGTGGGCTTGAGCGGCTTGACGAACGGGCTCGCGGCGTTGCCGGCCTCGGCAGCCTTGGCGGCAGCGGCACCGGACTGGAAACCCTTCTCGGGCTTCATGTGCGGGAACAGTAGCACGTCGCGGATGGAAGCCTGGTTGGTGAGCAGCATGACCACGCGGTCGATACCGATGCCGATGCCGCCCGCGGGAGGCATACCGTACTCGAGGGCGCGCACGTAGTCCTCGTCGTACTCCATGGCCTCGTCGTCGCCGCCAGCCTTCTCGGCCATCTGGGCGGCAAAGCGCTCGGCCTGGTCGACCGGGTCGTTGAGCTCGGAGAACGCGTTGGCGTACTCGTGACCGGCGATAACCAGCTCAAAGCGGTGCGTCAGGCGCGGATCGTCCTCAAAGCGCTTGGCAAGCGGGCTGACCTCGATGGGGTAATCGCACACGAACGTGGGGTTGACGATGGTGTCCTCGCCCAGCTCATCGTAAATCTCGGCGATGATCTTGCCAGCAGTCCACTCGGGCTTGATCTCCAGGCCCTTCTCGCGTGCTGCGGCAGCGAGCTCCTCGACCGGCGTGTCGATGGTGACCTGCTTGCCGAGCACGTCGGAGACGATGTCGGTCATGGGACGGCTGGCCCACTCACCAGAAAGGTCGATGGTCTGGCCCTGGTACTCGATGACCTCGGGGTTGCCGATGGCCTTGTTAGCCGCCTTAATGACACCCTGGGCGAGCGCCTTCATGCCCTCGAGGTCGGAGAAGGCACGGTAGGCCTCCATCGTGGTGAACTCGGGGTTGTGGGTAAGGTCCATGCCCTCGTTACGGAAGATGCGGCCGATCTCGAACACGCGCTCAAAACCACCGACGATGCAGCGCTTGAGGTGCAGCTCGGTGGCAATACGCAGGTAGCACTCCTGATCGAGCGCGTTGAAGTGGGTAATGAACGGCTTGGCCGTGGCACCACCCTGGATGGTCTGCAGGATGGGGGTCTCGACCTCCATGTAGCCGTCGGACTCCATAAAGCGACGGAAGGTGGAGAGAATCTGCGAACGCTTACGGAAGGTCTCGCGAACGTCGTCGTTGGCGATCAGGTCGACATAGCGCTGGCGATAGCGGGTCTCCTTGTCGGAAAGACCGTGGAACTTCTCGGGCAGCGGACGAACGGCCTTGGAAAGCAGGGTCGCGCTCTTAGGGGCAACGGAAAGCTGGCCGCGCTGGGTGCGCACAACCACGCCTGTCACGCCCAAGATGTCGCCCAGGTCGAGGGACTTGAGCGTATTCCAGGCAGCCTCGTCCATGTCGTTGATGCGGCAGAACAGCTGAATCTCGGCAGTCGCATCGCGCACGACGATGAACATGATCTTGCCCTGACCGCGCTTGGCGACCACGCGGCCGGCGATCTTCACGACGTCCTCGGTGTCCTCGCCATCGGCAAGCTCGGCGTACTTAGCCTCGATATCGGCAACGTAGTCCTCAAGCTCAGAGTGCTCGGGATAGGGGTTCTGGCCCGCCTCGAACAGGGCGGCGCGCTTGGCCAGGCGGGTGGCGCGCTCGTCGTTGAGCGTCGATGCCTGATCTGCGGCGTTCTGGTTCTCTGCCATAAGTTAGCTCCTCAAACTAAAACGCTCCCCAGGATTCGGTCCCAGGGAGCGAAAACATACCTTTACGCGGGACCGTGGTCTAGCGTGCAATCTTGGCGATGGTGTAGACGCGAGTCTTGCCGGAAGGCGTAACGACCTCGACGGAGTCGCCCTCGCCGTGACCGATGATGGCGTGACCGACCGGAGACTCGTTGGAAATCTTGTGCTCGAGCGAGTTGGTCTCGGTGGTACCGACGAGCGTGACTTCCATGACCTCACCGTTGGGATCAATCAGAGAAACGGTAGAACCGATGGAGACGGTCAGATCGCCCGTGGTGGCAGCAACCTGAGCGTTGGCGAGGATGGCCTGGATCTCGGCAATACGAGCGGCGTTCTGGGCCTGCTTGTCCTTGGCGGCATCGTACTCGGAGTTCTCCGAAAGGTCGCCGAACGCGCGGGCTTCCTTGATGTCCTCGACGATCTCCTTGGCGTAATCGCCCTCACGCCAAGCGAGCTCCTCGACGAGCTTCTGGCGGCCCTCAGCGGTCAGTACGATCTGGCTTGCGTCCATACGGATATCTCCCCAACTCTGATCAAACAATCAACTGTCAACAAAACGAAAAAGACCGGCTAGCCTGCGGGCAAGCCGGTCAGGTGCTCACCCCAAAGGGATGGGACTACTCTGCGTCCGCGTCGCTGTCCTCTGCCTGCTTCTTCTTGGCAGCAGCGAGCTTGGCCTCGAGCTCAGCGATCTCCTTGTCCTCCTCGGACTGCTCGACCACGACCTCCTCGGCCTGCTTGGTCTCGGCCTTATCGTCGCCCTCCATACCCTCGCGGATATTCTTGACGGTAGAGCCGAGAGACTTGCCGAGCTTCGGCAGGTTCTTGGGCCCGAAGATAATCAGGACAACGACGAGAATAATGATGAGCTCAGGAGCCCTCAGTCCAAACATGTAGACCTCCACAATACAGCGAGACAAGCTCGAATGAGTATACCGCGGGTATCGCGGTATCACAACAATAGCTAAAAAAAGGGACCGCAAGAAGCGGTCCCTCCTCATGCTCTGGTCGGGTTGACTGGATTTGAACCAGCGACCCCTGCGTCCCGAACGCAGTGCTCTACCAAACTGAGCCACAACCCGTTAGCTCGACTATAGTAACAAAGATTTCCGTCGTGTGCTAGAGAAATTTTTACTTCTTTGGCACTTCGATGCGAACCGTGTTGGGAATGAGCTCCGTCGCGCAGGACCACCAGCCGTTTTGCTGGGCAGCGTCGGCAAGCCTTTCGGCCGTGGCGGCGGTGTCGCAAATGGCAAACGAGCAGGCGCCCGATCCGCACACATCTACAGCAACGGTGCCGTCTTGTTTACGCAGCCAATCGAGAACCGTTTGTATCTGCGGCTCCATCTGTGCGGAAATGACACCCAGGTTGTTATGGATGAGCGCATATGCCGTCTCGGCATCACCAGCATGCAAGGCAGAAGCTATCGCGCCGGGCTTGTCTGCAGGCACCGGAGCCTCGTCAAAACGTCGATAGGCTTCAATTGTCGAAACGCTTGCCTCGCGCGGCTTGACCAACACGACGGGCGTTGCGGGCAGCGCGGGATACTCAGTTGCCAGCACGTCTCCCCCACCTACGTAGAACGCAGGGCTCGCGTGCAAAAAGAACGGGACGTCAGCACCAATACCCCGCGCAATGTCGTCGAGCGCGGGGTCGGTGTGATCAATTCCCCAGAGCTCCGCCAAGGCGACAATGACCGCGGCCGCATCCGTCGAGGGGCCGCCCAAGCCGGCGCACAATGGAATGCGCTTCTCAATCGTCACGCAGATGTTTGCCTCGCGACCATAATGCTCGGCCATAGCAACCGCAGCCCGATACGCCGTATTCTTTTGCATGGGAAAATCTGATGCCGGAACCGTCTGGACGGTCAGCGCCTGCGCCGGCGCGACCGTCACGGAATCGGAAAGACCGACGGCTGCCATCAGGGAATCGACCCTGTGGTAGCCGCGGTCATCGCGCTCGGTATGAACCCCCAGGTAGAGGTTAATCTTTGCCGGCGCGGAAAGAGTCAGGGACCGATCGGTCACCGTTAGTGCTCCTCGAGCTGATTGCCGAGCGGGGTAAAGATATGCTCGCCGCTCTCGGGGTCGAACAGCTCGACCTGACCGGTGAGGACATCGATATACTGGTAGGACTGACGCGACTTGCGCCCGCGGCGCTCGTCGACCTCGACGATAAAGACGGCGGGGTGGACGCTCTTGATGGTGCCCATGCGCTCGACGACGCGGGTGCGGCCCATGTTGGCCTTCACCTTGACGCGATCGCCCACCATATCGGTCAGCTTCTCGTGGATGTCGTCGACGTGATTGACTTCCATCTCTTCCATGAACAGGGCCTCCAGAAGGTGCAATTCAAAAAGGGGATAATACCCCTAACATAGACAAAACTCTAATACTATAGCACCCTGCTGCCGCCATACGCAAGTAGCTAATTTGGCTACTTACAGATTGTCGGTATCGAGGACGATGGTGAACGGACCGTCGTTGACCAAGTCGACTTTCATATCGGCGCCAAAGATGCCGTGCGCCACGTGTTCGACATCTTTGCGAACGAGCGTCAAGAAGTACTCGTAGAGCTCGTTGGCAACATCGGGGGCGCCGGCATCGGTAAACGATGGGCGGCGGCCGTGACGGCAATCGGCGAACAGCGTGAACTGCGACACTACGAGAACCTCGCCGTCGACATCGGCAAGTGCCAGGTTGGTCTTGCCGTTCTCGTCCTCGTTAATGCGCAAGCCGCGGAGCTTGCCCCACAGCTTATCAGCCTCGGCGCGCGTGTCGCCGTGGCCCACGCCCAACAGCACCAGATAGCCGCGCCCAATTTTGCCCACGTACTCGCCGTCGACCGTCACGCCGGCGTTGAGCACGCGCTGAACCACCGCACGCACGGCCTACTCCTCGCCCGTCAGTTTGGCGGATAGGTGCTCGAGCGCATGGAATCGATGGCTGATGGCGTTCTTCTCGTCCGCCGTGAGCTCGGCCATAGTCTTGCCCGGCGTATCGACCGGCAGGAACAGCGGGTCGTAGCCAAAGCCGTGATCGCCGCGGCCCTCGTGCGCGATAACGCCCTCACAGGCGCCCTCGCCATAGGTGACCAGGCCGTCCGTATCGATGAGCGCAACGACGCTCATAAAGCGCGCGGTGCGGTCCTCGTCTGCCACGCCTTCCAGATTCACGAGCAGCTTGGCATTGTTGGCGGCATCGTCGCCGTGAACGCCCGCGTAGCGCGCGCTATACACACCGGGCTCACCGTCCAGCGCGTCGACGACCAGGCCCGAATCGTCGGCAATGGCCATGAGCCCCGTCTCTTCGACGGCAGCCTGCGCCTTGATGATGGCGTTCTCCAAAAACGTCGTGCCGTTTTCCTCGGGGTCCTCAAATTCGCCCAGCTGGCCGAGCGCCACAAAGCGCACCTCGGGCATGACCTTGCCCAAAATGGCCTCGATCTCGGTGAGCTTATGGGCGTTGCCCGTTGCCACGACAATGGTCGCCGCCGGGTCGAGGGTGTCGATGTCGATCTTCTCAAGTGCCATGAGTGGTCTCCTTGTCTCTATAGCAATGCCGCGCCGAGGGCGACGAGGGCCTCCGCCTCTCCCCTCTCAATCAACGGCAGTCTTATACTTCGACGTTTTCCCAGATAAAACCTGCCAAAATAAACCTGTCCCTTTTTGGCAGGTTAGGCGATGGCTTGGCGCTGAAGCTCGATGAGCTCGGCGATGCCTTTGTCGCCCAAGTCGAGCAGGGCGTTGAGGCGCTTACGGTCAAAGGGCGCCTGCTCGCCAGTGCCCTGGAGCTCGATCATCTCACCGGTGTCGGTGGCGACGAGGTTCATGTCGACTTCGGCATGGCTGTCCTCGGAATAATCGAGGTCAAGTAGCGTATTGCCGTCGACAACGCCCATGGAGATGGCGGCCACCTGGCCGGTAAGCGGGATGCGCTCGGTCTTGCCCGCCTCGACCCACATGGCGAGGGCGTCGTGCAGCGCCACCCAGGCGCCGGTAATGCTCGCCGTACGCGTACCGCCATCGGCCTGAATCACATCGCAGTCGACGGTGACGGTGTACTCGCCGAGCGCTTTCATGTTGACGACGGTACGCAGGCTGCGGCCAATGAGGCGCTCGATCTCCATGGAGCGGCCCTTGCGGTTGGCGTGTTCGCGCTTGCAGCGCTTGCCGGTCGACGTCGGCAGCATGGCGTATTCCGCGGTCACCCAGCCGGCCTTAGCTCCCTTTCGCCAGCCCGGCACGCCCTCCTCGATGGTGGCGGCGCACAGCACGCGCGTGTCGCCGAACTCGGCCAAGCACGAACCGTGGGCGTGCTTCATGACGCCACGGGTGAGCTTAACGGGACGCAACTCGTTGGCGGCGCGGCCGTTGGCGCGGTTGACCTGCATGTACTCCATAGAAATATCCTTTCGGCAAAAGATGTGGCGAAGGCTTTGGCGGCTGCCTTACATCTATTCCAGCTCATCGATATCGATATGTTCGATGCTCTTGAGCGGCTGACCAAAGATAAAGCTGCCCGCCACCGCAAACGCGGCAATGTTATCGGCCGTCGTGGCAAAACGATGCTGCGGCTCGGCGGCGTCACCCGCCAGCTGCTCGCGGCGCGTGAGGATATCGGTCAGCTCTCGTGTGGTCTCCTCGGCGGAACTCACGACGCGCACCCCAGGCCCCAGCGCATGACGGATAGGTCCCACCAACAGCGGAAAATGCGTACAGCCGAGCACCACGGTATCGATACCGTGGTCGCGCAGCGGCTCAACCGTGGCACCCACCAGCGCACGCACGGCAGGCGTATCGAAGATGTCCTCGTTCTCAAGCCACTGTTCCTGCAGATGTGCACCCGAGGCGAGCTCGTGTTCGACAACCTCGACAAAGCTCGAGGCAGGACAACCGTATACATCGACGCCGGCATCCAGGTCCTGGATGGCGCGCGTGTAGGCGCCCGAGCGAATGGTGAGGTTGGTGGCGAGCACGCCCACCCGGCGCGTGCGAGTGCTGTTGATTGCCGCGCGTGCGCCCGGTGCGATCACACCGATGACGGGAACGTCGAGCACCTGCTGGGCCAGACGCAAGGCCGCAGCGGTCGCCGTGTTGCAGGCGATGACCATAATCTTGACGTCGTGCTTCGACAGCCAACGGCCCGCCTGCAACGCAAACGAGCGCACCTCATCCTCGGTGCGCGTGCCGTAGGGGCAGCGTTTTGTGTCGCCGAAGTAGTAGACGGACTCGTGCGGCAGCGCCGTCGCGATGGCGCGCGCAACCGTCAGACCACCAAGACCCGAGTCGAATACGCCAATAGGGCGCGTGTCCCCGGCCAGATTCTTGATATCGGACATTACCTCACCAGATTCTCTCTCGAAAAGACATATCCAAGTGCGGCGACGCCGCGCTACGAACGCGCCGTGACCAGCAGCTCTGCCGTCGCCGCCCAACCGTCGACAATTTTGCCGCGCGTAACGAAAGCGTTCTCGCAAGCAGCCAGGAACTCGGGCGCGCCGGCGCTCGTCAGGCCATTCTCGACCAGGCAGAACGTGCCCACGTGATCGGCCATGTAGAAGTCGGACTCGGAATCGCCGAGCGCGAGCGTCTCCTCGCGCTCGATCCCCAGGTGCTCGCAGAAGCGCGCAATGGCGACGCCTTTGTTGAGGCCCGCGGGGTTGATGTTGAATGCACGACCGTCCTCGACGCGATCGAGCTCGAGCGTCGTCGGCTTGGACAGATGCGTCAGGTGACCGTTACAGGCCCACACCAGGCCACAGCCGGCCTCGTCGAGGATGGCCTGCGCCTCGTCATCGGGGATGTCGCCGCGCATGCCGACGGTAACCTCGCGGTACTTGTAGCCGGTCGACATGTCGTTGTGATACTCGATCTTGTGCGGCCAGCGGGCGAGGATCTTCTCGCACACGCCAGTCTGCTCGATCACCTGGTGCGGCGTGAGACCGCAAGATGGGTCGTAGGGCATATCGCCGGTCAGATACTCCCAATCGTTGGCCTTGAGATCGTACATGACCAGGCCACCCATCTCACCAATGTAGGAGTTGAGGCCGAGCACGCGCGCATCCTCGTGGATCATGGTGCGGTTGCGGCCCGAGGTGGGAACCACTTGGATGCCGGCGCGGGCAAGTGCCACGACAGCCTCGACGAGCTTGGTCGAGGGGTTGCCGTCGTTGTCGCGCAGCACGCACGAGCCGGGTGCGAGCATCGTAGCATCCAGGTCGGTAAAGACGTACTTAACCTTGGCCAAGCGCTCGCGCATCTCGCCCGAAAGCTCGGCGACGGTCGGCAGGGTGTTGTGGGACATGGTTACTCCGTTTACGTAGAAGGGTTTGGGCTTGGACGGCATGTTTTGATTGAGGGAACACGTTTATGGCGACAGCGCACTCAGGGCGCCTTCGCCATCATGGTTCATTAGTCAAACTGGGTAACATCGATCAGGCGATTGGCCAACGAAAGGTCGCTCTCGATGGGCACGAACTCGTCGCCCACGTGCATGAGCTCCTCGTCACCCTTTGCCAGCAGCAAGACAATGGTGGGAGCATTGGGGTTGACGTACTCCTCGCGCGCCGCCTTGAACGCCGCATGCACAGCGGCTTCACGGTCGAGGATGATCTCGTTCGGCGTATCGTCGGGAACATGCTCGGCAAGCTCGCGACAGACCTTCATCGGGTCCTCGTGAGCCGGGTCCTCGTTGACAAAGATCATCAGGTCGGAATATGGTGCGGCCTCGCGCGGAAGCTGCTCGCGGCGCTCCTGCGCCTTGCCGCCGGCAGCGCCAAACACTGCAATGACTGGACTAGTGGGAAACGCGCGCTTGACCGACGAGAAAAGCGAACGGAACGAAAGCTGGTTGTGCGCATAGTCAACGACGCAGATCACGCGGCCATCCTTCGACTCCACGACCTCCATACGGCCCGGCACACGCAGTTTGGAGAGGCCCTTCTTGATAGCCTCGATACCGATGCCGATCTCGTGCGCAGCGGCGATAGCGACCAGCGCGTTTTCCACGTTAAAGTCGCCCGCGATACCCAGCAGGACCTTCTCCCCCGCCTCGGACTCGTCGGCACACAGGCCATGCAGGTTAAACTCGATGTTAAAGCCGACCATGCGGACATCGCTTGCCCACAGGCTTGCCTCGGGATGCTCGACGCCAACGGTCACCAAGCGCTCGGCCGTCGACGCTGCCTCCAGCACACGGCCAACCTCTTCGGTGCCCAGGTTCACCACGGCGGTCTTTGCCTGGTCAAAGATCCTGAGCTTGCTCTCAAAATAATCCTCAAACGTGGGGTGTTCGATCGGCGAGATGTGGTCACGCCCGATGTTGAGGAAGCACGCCACGTCAAACGGCAGATTCTCGACGCGTTGGTACTTGAGCGCCTGGCTCGAGACCTCCATGACCATGGACTGGCGACCGGACTCACGGCAGTTGGCGATATGGCGCCAGACCTCGGGGGCCTCTGGCGTGGTATTAGTGCTCTCGTAGCACTCGATGCCATCGTCGGTACTCACCGAGCCGATCATGCCGCAGGACTCGCCCGCCGCTTTGATAATCGACTGGAGCATAAAAGCGGCCGTGGTCTTTCCCTTGGTACCGGTGATGCCCACGATCTTGACGTCGTGGTCGGGACGGTCGTAGACCTCCGGCGGCAACAGGGCCATGGCCGTGCGGACGCTGTCCACGACCAGCATCGCCGCGCCGTTCTCCTTCGCCAGCGGCTCCAGAGACTCGACCAGCGACTCCTCGCACACAAATGCGACGGCGCCCGCATCGAGCGCCATACTCAAAAACGCGGGCTTAAAGGCAGCGCCTTTGCAAAAGAACACGTCACCTGCCGAGACCGCGCGCGAATCAAACGAGCAGCCGGTCACGGCACGCTCGTCAACCTGCTCTGATGCGCGCAGCTCGCCGCACACATCGAGAAGCTTGGCAAGCGTATCGACCGTGGTCACGGTCGCGGAATCCGAATGGTGCATCTTTCGCCTTTCTCAGCCATTTGGCAGGGACGGTTTTTATAGTAACTGAAACGCACCCACGCAAAAACGGCTCCCGGAGGAGCCGTTACGCGCAGGCGTTCGTAAGCCGAGGCTAGGCAGCCTGAACAGCGGGCTGGTCCTCGTCGATAAAGAAGCGCTTGTACCACACCAGGAACACGAGCGGCGTATAGATCTTGCGCTGGAAATCGCCCTTGCCCGCAAAGTGCAGATCGAGCAGGTGCATGAGCTCGTCGGTATCGAAGAACTCGCTTGCCCACGGCGCGGTGAAGTACTCCTTGACATAGTCGTACCACTTTTGCTCGCGCAGCCAGTAGACAATCGGCACCGGGAAGCCCACCTTGGGACGGGTGGCCCACTCATCGGGCAGCGACTTGTTGGCAGCGTGGCGGAGTACCTGTTTGTTGCCGTTCTCGTTGATGCGGTAGCGGTCGGGAATGTGCTCGGCGAACTCCATGACTTTGCGGTCCAGGAAGGGCACGCGCAGCTCCAGCGAGTGCGCCATGCACATCTTGTCGGCCTTGAGCAGAATGTCGCCCGGGAGCCACATGTTCATGTCCAGGTACTGCTTCTTGACCAGCTCGGGCTGACCTTTCACGCGCGCATAGATGGGAGCGGCAAGCTCGAAGGCGCCATCGCCGGTGTTGTACTCGGGCTTGAGCACGCCGTCGACCTCGCGCTCCGGCCATACCAGAGCCTGTCCCAGGAACGACTTCTCGGGGATCTCGGCACCCTTGACCAGGAAGTTATGTCCCTTGAAGTACGGCATATGCAGCGCCAGGTTACCGAGCGCGCGACGAATGGGCAGCGGCACCATCTTTTTGTATTTGCGGACCGGGACCGTGTCCTCGTAGTAGGCGTAGCCGCCAAAGAGCTCGTCGGCGCCTTCGCCCGAAAGCACGACGGTGACGTCCTTGCGGGCCATCTCGGCCAAGAACCACAGCGGCACGGAAGACAGGTTGGACTGCGGCTCGTCCATGTGATACTGGATGTCCTCGAGCGCACCGAAGAACTCGTCGGCGGTTATCATCTTGCGGACATTCTCGACGCCGAGCTTGTCAGAAAGTTCCTTGGCGTAGTTGGTCTCGTTGAAGTTCTTGTAGTCAAAGCCCACCGAGAAGGTCTTGTCGGGCATGAGGCAAGCGGCGATGTAGCTGGAGTCGACGCCGCCGGAGAGGAACGACGCGACCTTGACGTCGGCGATGCGATGGGCCTCGACGCTCTCGTGCACGACCTCGTCCAGCTCGTCGACGTACTCCTCGAACGGCTTCTCGACGGCAGAGTAATCGCAATCCCAATAGCGCTCGATGTTCATCTTGCCGGTCGGGATGTCTACGGTAAAGTAATGCGCCGGCGGCAGCTTGTAGACACCCTCGAAGAAGGTCTCCTCGGTTGCCGAATACTGCAGCGTCATGTACGGACGCAGGGCCTTTTTGTTGACCGCCTTGTGGAAGTGCGGGTAGTCTAGGAAGCTCTTGATCTCGGAACCAAAGAGCACGCCCGGAGCGCCGTCGCCCGCATCGGCCATGGGATAGTAGTAGAGCGGCTTGATGCCAAAGATATCGCGGGCGCCAAAAAGCTTGTTCTTCTTCTTGTCCCAGATGACGAAGGCGTACATACCGCGCAGGCGATCAAGTACTGCCTCGCCCCACTCCTCATAGCCGTGCAGGAGGCTCTCGGTGTCGGCGCCGCAGTGGAACTTATAGCCCTTGGCCTCGAGCTCGGAACGGAGTTCTTGGAAGTTGTAGATCTCGCCGTTGAAGACGATAACGACGCTGCCGTCCTCATTGGCCATGGGCTGAGCGCCGGCCTCGGTCAGGTCGAGGATCGACAGGCGGCGGAAGCCGAGGGCAACGCGGCCGTCGATAAACTGACCGCCCATGTCGGGACCGCGATGGACGATGCGGTCCATCATCTTGGTGAGCACCTCGGATTGGTTATCCGTCCCACCGACAAAACCGACAAAACCGCACATATACTATCCCCTCTGCTGTTGCTGGGCATCAAATCGAATCAGTAGCTTTTGAGTATACCCGAGGGCGTAAAGAGGGGCGGAATGTTCAGGCAATCTCAACTGAATCAGCTCCGCTGTGACACGCGACGGTTACCTTTAATGGATATGAGATGAATGAGGCGATTGTTTTGCTATACTCTCTCCGCACGGGCGATTGGCGCAACGGTTAGCGCAGGTGCTTTACACGCACAAGGCTGGGGGTTCGAATCCCTCATCGCCCACCACCGATTTGGAAACGGTCCTCGAAAGGGGACCGTTTTTTGTTTGGGCCCATTTCATGGGATTCGAACCCGCAAGGGTGCGGAGCTGAGGAAACGCGAAGCGTTTTCCAGCGCAGCACGCGAGAAGCGGAGCGACGAAGCGAGAGCGGGCGGCGTCAGCCGCACGCGACATCCCTCATCGCCCACCACTGATTTGATAGGCTCCCAGCAATGGGAGCCTTTCTTTTTTGGGCCCATTTCATGGGATTCGAACCCGCCAGCACGACTGTCACAAAGGCCGTGGCCAGAAAATGGCAAAAATGAGTACTGCCACCTTGCTTACAACATATCAAAAGATAGTATTTGCTTAAGTTACGAAACATATGTCCATTATAAGGACTAGCAATTGGATCAAAATCGTGCATTCATCGCCATTTCGACGGTAGCGCGCAGAGATGTGGTGTAAGAGGCGGGGCATGCCCCGCCTCCGCCCTTTCTTGAAAGGGAGGGGACACCGCCTAGAATTCGTCG
>CALJDJ010000067.1 GCA_938023705.1 uncultured Collinsella sp. | reverse complement strand
GTCGCGCCCTTGAAGTTGAACGTCAGATTGTCCAAATGCGGCCCGCGCAGCGTCGAGCCGTTACGCGGTTTGGTAAAACCGCGTAACTAAACCCGCTCCGCGATCTCGTGGATGAGGTAGTCGGTCTTTTCCCAGCCCAAGCACGGGTCGGTGATCGACTTGCCAAAGACGCCGCCATCAACCGGCTGATTGCCGTCCTCAAGGTAAGACTCGATCATAAAGCCCTTGACCAGCTTGGAGATGGACTCGTTGCGGCGGCAGCTGTCGAGCACCTCCTTGCAAATGCGGTACTGCTCCAGCGGGCGCTTGCCCGAGTTGTCGTGGTTGCAGTCGATAACCGCCGCCGGGTTGGCGTAGCCGGCGTGCTCGGTGTAGCGCTCGGCCAGACGCTCGAGGTGCTCGTAGTGGTAATTGGGGTAGGTGCGACCGTCGAGGCCGATGTAGCCGCGCATAACGGCATGCGCGAGCGGGTTGCCGTCGCACTCGACTTCCCAGTTACGGAAGATAAAGCTCTGATGCGCCTGGGCGGCGTAGATGGAGTTGAGCATGACGGTGGTAGAACCGGCAGTGGGGTTCTTCATGCCCACCGGCACCGAAATGCCGCTCGACACCAAGCGATGCTCCTGGTTCTCGACCGAACGCGCGCCCACGGCGACGTAGCTCAACAGGTCGACGAGGTACTGGTAGTTGGACGGGTAGAGCATCTCGTCGGCAGTGAAGAAGCCAGTCTCCTCGATGACGCGCAGGTGCATGTGGCGAATGGCCTTAACGCCTTCGAGCAGATCGTCGGGCGCCTCGGGATCGGGGTTGTGCAGCAGGCCCTTGTAACCGGTGCCCTTGGTGCGAGGCTTGTTGGTGTAGACGCGCGGGATGATGATGAGCTTGTCCTTGACCTCCTCGGCGGTCTTGGCCAGTCGGTTCATGTACTCGAGGACCGAATCCTCGCGGTCGGCAGAGCACGGGCCGATGATGAGCACCTTGCGCGCGTCCTCGCCGGTAAAGACCTTGGCGACCTCGGCGTCGAATGCCTGCTTTTTGGCGGTAAGCTCGGCGGAAAGCGGCATTTCCTCGCGGATCTCCATGGGGATCGGCAGCCTGCGTTTGAAATCCATGGCCATAGGGGCCTCCTCAATCAATTGATGGCAACGAGAACATTGTCGAATGCTCGGCATTATCCGCTGTCGCACGCTAAAGTGCAAGCACGGCCAGCCAAAAAGGGAATGGATAACGCGAGGGCCCGCTTACCACGAGAGTGGATAATCTCCCGTTTTTGACCTATGTTCGCGCTAAAAGTGGGAGATTATCCACTCTCGTCGAGCAAGCGTCCGAAAATCCTCGCTCGTGGCCCCTTTTCCTCCGTCCCCGAGAGATCGAAGCTCGTCTACCGAATGGTTGATGCGGCAGCGGTGCGCCCATGTCACACTCAGAGGTGGCCTGACCCACCTTGGAAGGAGCCTCCATGAGCCTTGACAACGTAACCCTGCGCGCCGCCACGCTCGACGACCTGGCTGGCATCGCCGCCATCTACAACCAGCTGTGGTGCAACACGCTGCGCAACCGCGGCGACGTCGAAGCTGCCGATTTCTGCGCGCGCTTCAACATTGCCATGCAGCTGCAGCGCTCCCCCATCGCGCTCGTCGCCGAGGCAGAGGGCCGCATTATCGCCGCCTGCTGCATCGGTATCTTCGAGGACGGCAAGCCGCGTACCAACCCCACGTGGGTACCCTGCTACGACGAGATGTTCGCCCAGGCAACCGAGATGGCAAAGACCGCCGATGCCAAACTCGAGGGCTCGCTCTTTGGCGACAGTCGCGAAAAGGCCACGGCCGATCGCTTTGCCGCCACGGGCGACGAGTATGCCCAGGGCCAGCTCAACCTGATCATCATTGTGCCCGAGTGGCAGGGCAAGGGACTCGGCCGCGAGCTCATCGACCTTGCGCGCGCCGAACTCGCCAAAGCCGGGTGCACCAAGTTCTTCCTGATGAGCGACTGCAACTCTGACTGGCAGTTCTACGAGCACCTCAACATGAAACGCATCCTGGAGGATCACAGCCAAGACACCGGCGACGGCTTTATCGTCTACATGTACGGAGGCGACACGCAGGATTAGCCTGAGTGCCGCCTCATGGGCTTTCTCCAAAACAGCCCAAACCAATCAGCCACGCCAAAAGGGACATGCCAAAAAGGGACAGGTTTATTTTGAACTGCATCCCATTTCTTGGACTTTGAAATTAAGGTTCGAGAAAAGGGAGGCA
>CALJDJ010000066.1 GCA_938023705.1 uncultured Collinsella sp. | reverse complement strand
TGGTCGCGCCCTTGAAGTTGAACGTCAGATTGTCCAAATGCGGCCCGCGTAGCGTCGGCCGGTTCCGCGGTTTGGTAAAACCGCGGAACCTACTTGGCTCCGTACTGCTCGTAGTAGGCGTCGATGGCGGCCTTGAGCTCATCGTCGATGACAACCTTGCCGTCGATCTCGTGGTTGTAGAGGGTCTCGACGACCTCGGCCATGGAAACGATGCTCGCGACGGGGAAACCGTACTTGGCCTCGATCTCCTTCTGAGCGGTGGTCACGCCGCCCTTGCCGACTTCCATGCGGTTGAGGGACACGATGAGGCCCTTGATCTCGACATCGGCAGCCGCCTTGACCTTGGGATAGGTCTCGTCGATGGACTTACCGCTGGTGGTGACGTCCTCGACCATGACCACGCGGTCGCCGTCCTGGGGCTCGTAGCCCAGCAGGTTGCCCTTGTCGGCGCCGTGGTCCTTGGCCTCCTTGCGGTCGCAGCAGTACTTGACCTCCTTGCCGTACAGCTCGTGGTAGGCAATGGCGGTCACGACGGCCAGGGGAATGCCCTTGTAGGCCGGCCCAAACAGCACGTCAAAGTCGTCGCCAAAGTTATCGTGGATAGCCTGGGCGTAATACTCGCCCAGCTTCTTGAGCTGGTAGCCCGTCACGTAAGCGCCGGCGTTCATAAAGAACGGGGACTGACGGCCGCTCTTGAGCGTAAAGCTGCCGAACTTAAGAACGTCGGACTCGACCATAAACTTGATGAACTCTTGCTTGTAAGCCTCCATGCGGGCTCCTCTCGTAATCGCGTACGTGCCTTCCAGTTTAGCGCAGGCGAAGCGTCGATGCGGGCGCGCTTTGAGGCAACGGCATTCTGTAAAGGCTTTGTCAGGGGCAACGGTTTTCCGAACAATGGGGTTGACACGGCAAACCCCCTCATCAAGAATACGGGCGGATTCAAACGGGCACAAGATGCCCGAAGCGCGCCGCGCCCGGTCTTAAGGAGGTGTGCCATGGAAGGCAGTCATAGTCGAAAAACCTGCATGTCGCCCTCGGCACGCCGCGAGGATTCCGCACACGCATAAGCGCCAATAGCCGATCGCCAAAACCACCGCAAAGGTGCCTGTCCCCTTTGTGGTGGCTCGTGAGTATGACGTGAGCGACATCTAGGTTTTTTAAAGCAAATACGACACGTACGCTAACTCCCTTCAACAAGGAGGACCCTATGCTAATGCTCAAAACCGCCACGGTACTCGAAGCCATCTCCAAGCGCCGCCGCACGGCGCGCCCCGCCGCTCACACCGGCATGTCCAAGAACACCATATTCGCCGCCACCCATAGCGCCGAGGACGCCCTCGTGCTGCTTGACGCCACGGCCGACGGACTCACTGCCGAGCACGCCGCCGAGCGCCTGGACGCCGCCGGCCCCAACACCATCGAGGCGCCGACCAAGACGCTCGCCCGCCGCATCGCCGACGCGTTCATCGATCCCTTCGCCGGCATCCTCGCCGCGCTCGCGCTGGTCTCGCTCTACATCGACGTGCTCGCCGTACCCGAGCCCCAGCGCGATCCCTCCACGGTCATCGTCATCGGCATCATGCTGCTGGTATCGGGCAGCATGAAGTTTATCCAGGAAGCCCGAGGCGGCAATGCGGCCGAGGCCCTCAAGGACCTGGTCTCCAACACCTGCTGTGCCCTGCGCGACGGCGAGCGTATCGAGATCCCCTTTGACGATCTCGTCCCCGGCGATGTAATCCGTCTCTCTGCCGGCGATATGGTGCCGGCCGATGCCCGCATCATCACCGCGCGCGACCTGTTTGTGATCGAGTCCGCACTCACCGGCGAGAGCGAGGCCGTCGAAAAGACCGCTGCCGCGGCTGTCGTTGAGGGCGCCGACAGCTCCGCGCTGCCGCTGTCTGCCTGCAAAAACATCGTCTTTACCGGCACTTCCGTGCAAAACGGCACTGCCATGGCACTTGTCGTTGCCACCGGCTCGGACACCTACCTGGGCGGCATCGCCAAGATGCTCAACGGGCGCGGCGAGAAGAGCGCGTTTGACCGCGGTGTCTCGAGCGTCTCCATGCTGCTCGTACGCCTTATGCTCGTTATGGCGCCGGCCGTCTTTGCCATCAACGCCGCCACCAAGGGCAACGTCATCGACGCGCTGCTGTTCGCCACGAGCGTGGCCGTGGGCATCACGCCGCAGATGCTTCCCGTCATCGTGACCACGAGCCTGTCGCAGGGCGCCAAGGACCTTGCCCGCCGCCAGGTTATCGTCAAGGAGCTGCCGGCGATCCAAAACCTCGGTGCGATGGACGTCCTATGCTGCGACAAGACCGGCACCCTCACCGAGGACCGCATCGTGCTCGAGCGCTACCTCAACACCGACGGCAACGAGGACGTACGCGTGCTGCGCCATGCGTTTTTGAACAGCTCCTTCCAGACCGGCCTCAAAAACCTTATCGACCTGGCCGTCATCGACCGTGCCGACGTGACGCCCTCGACCGTCGTGCCCGATGCCATGCTGGGTCAGAGCCTGCGCGACCGCTATACCAAGGTCGACGAAGTGCCCTTCGATTTCTCGCGCCGTCGCCTGAGCGTAGTCGTCGCCGACGCCCAAGGCAAAACCCAGATGGTCACCAAGGGAGCTGCCGAGGAAATGCTCGAGATTTGCTCCTTTGTCGAGGTTGACTGTGTCGCCCAGCCGCTCAGCGAAAATAAGCTCGCCCAGATTCGCAAGCAAGTCGCCGGACTCAATGCCGAGGGCCTGCGCGTGATCGCCGTGGCGCAAAAGACCAATCCGCGCTGCGTGGGTGAGTTTGGCATCGCCGACGAGTGCGACATGGTGCTGATGGGCTTTTTGGCCTTCCTCGATCCGCCCAAAGCAAGTGCCGCCGGCGCTGTCGCCACCCTCGAGGCCAAGGGCGTGGCGGTCAAGGTTCTGACCGGTGACAACGACCGTGTCGCCGCCACCGTCTGCGAGCAAATCGGTATCGACGCGAGCAACGTCTTGCTGGGCTCCGAGATCGATGCACTCGATGACGCCGAGCTTGCCGAGCGCGCCGAGAACACCCATCTCTTCGCCAAGCTCTCGCCGCTGCAGAAGGCGCGCCTGGTGCGCGTCATGCGCGAGCTGCTCGGTCACACCGTGGGCTTTATGGGCGACGGCATTAACGACGCCGCCGCCATGCGCGCGAGCGACTGCGGTATCTCGGTCGATTCCGCCGTCGACATCGCCAAGGAATCCGCCGATATCATCTTGCTTCAGAAGGATCTGGGCGTGCTCGAGCGCGGCGCCATCGAAGGCCGTCGCACCTACGGCAACCTGCTCAAGTACCTCAAGACCACGGTGAGCTCCAACTTTGGCAACGTGCTGTCCGTGACCGTCGCGAGCCTGTTCCTGCCGTTCTTGCCCATGAGCGCCCTGCAGCTGGTGCTGCTGTCGCTGGTCTACGAGATCGTATGCATCGCGCTGCCGTGGGACACCGTCGACGACGCCTGGACTGCCCGCCCGCGCGCCTGGGATGCCACGTCCATTAGGGACTTTATGCTCGAGCTGGGCCCCGTGAGCTCGCTGTTTGACATCGCGACCTTCGTCGTCCTCTTCTTTGTGGTGTGCCCCGCAACCGTGGGCGCGAGCTGGGCAGAGCTTGCCGCCGCGGGCAACGTCGCAGGCATGGCGGCCTTTGCGGCGCTCTTCCAGAGCGGATGGTTTGTCGAGTCCATGTGGTCACAGACGCTCGTGATCCATATGCTGCGCTCCCCGCGCCTGCCGAGCCCGCGCGACCACGCCGCGCCCGCGCTGTGCGCCCTCACCGTGCTGGGTCTGGCACTCGTCACCTGGCTGCCGGCAAGCCCCATCGCCGATGCGCTGGGCCTCATGCCGCTGCCGCCGAGCTTCTTCGCGCTGCTCGTCGGCATCGTCACCGCCTATATCGCGCTCACCCAGCTGGTCAAGCGCCGCTACATCGCCCGCCACGGCGAGCTGCTGTAACTTCACCGGCACCTTCGTCAAGGATGTTTGGGCCGCCGCGACCCGCCCCCGCTGGCCGCGGCGGCCCAAAACAGCTAAAAAAGCCCCGTCCCAAATTAACTAGTCTTGAGGTGTCCAGAACCAGAAGAAGTTGATGAGGGCCACGCGCGAGACGGCACCGGTCTTTTTGTTGATCGAGGCGATATGGCGGTAGAGCGTTGAGCGCGAAAGGAAGAGCGTTGCGGCGATGTCCTGAACGCTCTCGTGCGATGCGACCAAGGCCTCCAAAATATCGCGCTCGCGCTCTGTAAGCTCAAAGGCGACAACAAAGGCATGGAGACGTTCGTCGAGCATGAGCTCCGGCACCTCCGCGAAGGCGGACTCGCTCTGAGCAGACGCGAGGTCCGCGCCAAGATCATCGGCAGCAAACGCCAGCTCGCCGGGCACCGCAGCGTCATCTGCCCGATGCCCAAACTGTCCCAGCAGCGAAATCGCAATGCCCACAAACAGTACGAGCACCGCACCCACCGCCAGCAGCACGTTCTGGCTCGATATAATCGCCACCGCCGGCGCCGTCACGAGCATCGCGCAAACGACGTTGATGACACGACCCATGCACGGCCACAGATACGACCAGTGCGCGTAAACCGAAATGGCAGCAAATTTCGTCGTGAAAAACACCACGAAGAAGCCCGAACCCAGATAGAAAATCGCCATGGCCGCAAGCACATTGCCGCCATTGCCGTCGACGAGCAAGACAAAGAACGAAAGCGTGGACAACATGGCAGTGCAAGTCATGGTGATGTTCATATACGAACGACCGTGCAGGTCAAACAAGGCGCCGGCAGCTAGAGCGCTCGCCGCCATCAACAGGCGCGGCCAATCGCCCAAATCGATGGCCCCGGCGGCGTGCGAGGTCGTGAGCCCTGCATTGAGGGCGGCAAACACACCGGTAAGGCAGGCGGTTGCGACCGTCAGACGCACCACGGCGCGCCGAAAAGCCGCCGTTGATTCAGAATCGTCTTGCCACTTGGCGCCAAATTCCGACGCATCCACCGAAAGCTCGGCGATATCGGACTCGCGCCCAACCTCAAGCTCACCGTGTAGCTTGGCGCGACGGACGTTGTGGAGCAGTACCACCTGCGCAACCGCACAGGCAACAAGCACAAACTGCTGCGGAATCCCCGCGGGCATCACCATATGGTTGAACACCTGTAGCAGAACGCCCAAAGCATACGAAAGCGCCAACACGCGCGCCAAATACGGCGTACGCGCAAAGCGTCGCGCAAAGTTGGCGTGGGCGGTCGATCCGCAGTAGCCTAGCGTGCAGAACGTCAGCAACCCGCCGACGATTACCATCTCAAACCGAACCGCCATAATCAACAGCAGCAATGCCGATGCCAGCAGCACGCCCGCGATGTCGCTTGTCGTGTCGATCGCGCGGGGGCGGCGATAGTACAGAAGAGGACGCACGAAAAAGCCGATCACGCTCGCACCGACGATGAGGCTCTCGTAGACAACAACCTCGCCCGGCGGCACAAACTCGGCCACGCGCACGTCAAAAAGGTACTCGCCAGCCAAAAACGTAAAATAGAACAGCGCCAGGCATATAATCTCCCGAATGCCCCGACGCAGGTATGCGGCTGTGTCTCCCATGCCTCTCATGAATATCCCCCCCCCCCGCACTCAAATGTCTGGA
>CALJDJ010000065.1 GCA_938023705.1 uncultured Collinsella sp. | reverse complement strand
AAGGGCGGAGGCGGGGCATTCCCCGCCTCTTACACCACATCTCTGCGCGCTACCTCACATAACGCTGCGTTGGCGCTTTTGGCGCACATTCCGAACCCTCGATTTGGGGATTCGGAACCAGAGGTCGTGTCGATTGCGGGCGCCTGCGCGCTCTTGGACCAAGAGGCGCAGGAGTTTATCGATCGCTATGATTTAGGGGTCGAAACGCTGGATTTGCTGGTGCCGTCGCGCGCCGACCGTCGGCGGAGCAAACATGTTAAGACGCATCTCTGCACCAACGAGCTCCCGGCGGGTTCGTTTATCTCGCTGGGCCACTGGATGGGCGGCCTGGATGCGTACGTGTGCGCTCCCGAGCTGGCGTTTGTGCAGGCTGCGCACGACGGCTCTGCAGCCGAGGCCATCTATGCCGGCTATGCCATGACATCGGACTATCGGCTGGACAACCTTGCTCCCGGCGGGGTGACAAGCAGGGATGGGGGCATGCGCGATGGCAGGCTCACGACGAAGGAGCTCATTGCGGCGTATATCGAGGCGTCCCCAAAGGTAAGGGGTCTCGCGAAGGCAAAGGCGCTGCTTGCGTATGTGATCGAGGGATCGCGCTCTCCGAGGGAGTCGGGGCTGTGCATGTTTATGTCGCTGCCTGCGCGCTACGGCGGGTATGCATTGGGCAAGGCCGAGCTCAACAAGAAGGCTTTCATTCGCGATGGACTCAACGATGGGCGCGAGCGCAAACTGCGCGTGTTGGAGCGCACGCCCGACATTACGCTTACGGCTAAAGTCGAGGTGGGCAGGGATAAAGTAAAGGCCGGGCTGCTGCCAGAGGTACTGACCGCGATGGTCGACTACGACAGCGATGCCATTCATGACGGCCGCGAGAAGATCCACAAGGATGCCGAGCGCCGCAACGAGTTGGAACTGCTTGAGGGGGTAGCGTATTTTACCGTGACAACCGACCAAGCAAATGACTACGAAAAGCTCGTTCGGCTGTGCGAACGCATCCGACGCAAGCTGCATCGGAATAAGCGCCCCATCTTTAACAAGGCGATGAGTGCAGAGCAGCGATATTTTGCCAACGCGCGTGCCGAAACGAAGCGATTTTGGCTCTGGCAAGCCGTTATCGATGCGCATCAGTATTGGTAGGGGCGGTAGCAGGGGGTTAGAATTAGCGGCCATATATCCAGGTTTAATACTTTTCCCGAGAAGTGAACGAGTCAGAATGGACCCCCGAAACATCGACACTTTTAGGGGCTTGTTTCCTGCGGTTTTGCTGCTGGAATCCTGCGGTTTTAACGTCAAAAAGTGTGGATGCTCCGGGGGTCCAAATAAGCTCGTTCACTTCTCGGGAAAAGTATTAAACCTCAATTTATAGGGGGGCTATTTATATATGGCTGCGAGACCCATCCGCGCCTGATCGGGGCAATCACCGGGGCTGTTTGGGCGCTTTGGGTACCGCAGCGTCCTTTTGGCTTGGCGGCGTAAAACAAAACAGCTCAGAAGCGAAGCCTCTGAGCTGCGAACATTTGGTGGGCGTTAGAAGATTTGAACTTCTGACCTCTTCCGTGTCAGGGAAGCGCTCTCCCCCTGAGCTAAACGCCCGATCAAGGGTGCGCGAGTGCGCAGGGAATAATATAACGGAGCTCCCGCCCAGTGGCAAGAACTATTTTTTAAAAAGCGGCGATTTGCGACCCTGTCCGCCCCGATGCAGCGCGAACAGCACGCGGAAAGTCACGTTTGTACCCCCGATGAACTGCACGTTCGCGTAAAATAATTCCATTATGGGCAAATGGTGTCCAGGTAGTTTACAACACGGCATCTGGGGGAGGGGCATGTCAGACGCGCGCTCGCTGCGAAAACAGTTCAATCGCATGCTCGCCACGTTGCTGGTGGCCCTTGCTGCTGCCGGAGCCGTAACGTATGCCTGGTACATCTACAACGCCAACCGCCATATCACCGACGTCAAGATGGCCGCGGGCACGGGCGTGACCTTCCTCATCTCCAACGAATACGACGGCGAGTACAAGACCAACGCCGGCCTGAGCTTTTCGGGCCTGCTCGATCCCGTCTCGACCGACAACGTGCTCAACGGCTTCCAAAAGGTAACGGGTTTTACCGGCGGAACCACCCAGGACTCGCTCTTTGCCAGCATGTTTGGCGCCGCCGAACATTCCGACTACTACAAGACCTCCCTGTACCTGGCCACCAACTCGGCCGCGACCGACGTGTACCTGTCGGGTATCGACTTTACCGAACAGGACCCGGCAAACCCCATCTCCACCGCGCTGCGCGTGGGGCTGGTAGCCTATGCCCCAGGCAAGAGTGACACCGTAACTGGCCAGTACATCTTTGAGGTCTCGAGCGAGCGCAATCCCCAGGCGCGCTACAACACGCTCGACGGCAAGGATGCCGGCGAAAGCGAGCAGGACCACCTAGTGCTCGACAGCACTCGCTCCGATGGTGCCACGGTCCATTTTGACCAGCTGACCAGCGCAAACTTCTGCGATTACAACGAAGATACCGGCATCGTGGGCCTCAAGGAGGCCACGACCAAGATCTGCAGCCTGCCCGCCGCTGCCAAGGGCACCAACCGCAGCACGCCCGTGCGCGTGGATGTGTACGTGTGGCTGGAAGGCTGCGACCCCGACTGCACCAACAACCTGGCCGCCACCAGCCTGCAATCGCTGGCGCTGCGCTTTGCCGGCAAGCGTTCGTAAGGGGGCCGGATATGAGTGCATCGAACATCAAAGACATCCTGAGCTCGCGCCGTCGCATGGTTGCCGCGGCCGCATGGATGTTGGTGCTGGTAGCCGCTCTGAGTGCGGCCACCTACGCTTGGTTTAGCAACTCGCGCTTCACCAACGTGACGCCCGTGGCGCACACGGTAAGCGACGAGGGGTCCGACCTGCAGATTGGCCTTTCGGCCAACGGGCCCTGGGACACAACGGCAACGCTTGCCGCCGCCGATAAGACGCTCTATCCCATCTCGACGGCCGATCTTTCCCGTTTTTGGCGCGGCACGTTCCAAAACGCCGCGGGCATTACCACCGACTACGCCGACTGCACCGCGCAGCTGGACGACTACGCCCTTTCGGGCACGCTGTACCTTAAGGGCAGCGATAGCGCGCTCAACGTGTACCTGTATCAGGGCCAGATGAGCGTGACGAGCGATCCCCAGCTGCTGGCCGCGCTGCGCCTGGGTCTGGTCATTACAACCCGGTCGGGCACGCAAACGCATATCTTTACCTGCGACGACCTGGGCAACACCGCGGGCGCCACCAGTAGGCGCACCACCGCGCAAGACGGCGTGGTCGTGGCGGCGGGCGCCTCGGGCTGGACCTACACCGCCGACCCTGCGCGCGCCATAAACGCCTACAGCATGGACGGCACCGGCGACACGCCCACGGCGCGCGCGGGTGCTACGCCCATCTGCACGCTGGCCGCCAACGAGGTGGCAAGCGTTCGCTACGTTGTGTACATGGAAGGCTGCGACGTCAATTGCATCGACGAGGCCCAGGCCCGCGATGTGGTGCTGCAGCTTGCCTTTGCCGCGGCCAAGGCATAAGGGGGCGAATCGTCATGGAAGATAAGCAGCACATGCCAGCAGATAGCCGCGAGGCCAAAACCGAGGGCACGAGCCCCGCGGTTCCCTCCAGCGCAGCCCTCGAGTGCACGCGCCCTGAGGGCGCCGTCGCCCGCCGCCATGCTCGCCGCGCGCGTGCCTACATCGCACTCGTTATGGTGGCGCTCGCCGCCACGTTGGGCGCCGCGACCTACGCCTGGTTTACCAGCAACATGAAGGTCAACACCAACTCGGTGAGCGTGCACAGCGACACGTCCAAGCTGGTGCTGGAGCTGGGCGATGCCGATCGCGGCAGCTGGACGCAGCAGGGCGACGTTTCCCTGACTTCCAGCGCAAATGGTGCCGTGACGCTCTACCCGGTCTCGACTTTTGACCTCAACGGCTTTGCCGCCTGCGCGCAAAACAACTCGGCCGGCGATGCCACGGTGTTTGATCAGGCAAAAGACAACGGCTCTGCGTTCTACCACGGCTGGATCGACCTGCGCCCCACCATTACCGGAACGGGCGCCAGCAAAGTAAAGGGTAGGGTCAACCTGTATCTGGCCGAATCGCTGGTCCCGCAGGGTACCGACGCCGAGCTGCTGCGCGCAGCCCGCGTGGGCATTAAAGTCTCGAGCGGCAACCAGGTACTTGCCGCCAACATCTTTGAGCTCGACAGCTCCGACGGCGGCCATCGTGACGAGCATCCCGCGACCGTCCCCACAGGCCTGGCTGGCTACACCGAGGGCATGCTCCTGGGCTGGCAAAACGGCCAGCTCGCCTGCGGCACCAACGTAACGCAAGACCCCGCCGCCTTTACGCTGGACACGAGCGAGACGGCCACACGCCCGCAAAGTACGCTCGCCACGCTGGGGCTGGGCCAGACCTATCGTCTGGATATCTATTACTACATCGAGGGCACCGACCCCGATAGCGCCGACTATCTCTATCAAGACCCGGGCACCTTACACCTAGCGCTCTTTGCGACCTTGGACGGTGAGGCATAATGGCACACGTTGCGCCAGACGACCGCCGTCCGACCACCGGCGGCTGCCGCCCGACCCCCGCCACCACTCGCCGCCCAGCCACCGCCGGCACACCCCGGCCCGCCAGCGCCGCCGCGCCTGCCGACACCGACCTGCGCCGCAAGCTCACCACCACCGTGGTGCTGGTGCTGTTTGCGCTGGTGGCGATAGCCATGGCAACGTTCGCCTGGTTCTCAATCGCCGATAGTGCCAAGACCCGCATGCTCATGATCGACGCCAACGCCGACGGCTCGCTGCGCTTTGACCTGGACGAGCACGCCACCTTCGACGAATACGTGCACAGTCTGGGCTTTGACCGGATCTCGGCACGTATCGCCAGCGAAAAGGGCGTGGACATCGATGCGTCCAAGCTCAAGCCCGTCACCACGAGCGATTACCAGACCTTTACCTTTGAGGACGGCTCCACCGCCGATCCCGCCACCGGCGCCTACCTGGAGTTCACGCTGCACTTTATGAGCAGTACGGACCTGCGCGTGCGCCTGACCGGGCAGGATGGTGACGGTAGTGTGTCCGGCACGCGGTTTAGCTCCGACACGCAGGGCATGGCCAGCGCCATGCGCATGAGCTTTACCGCCGACGGCCACACCTGGGTCTACAACCCCAACGGGGGTGGGGGTTCGTCCGGCGCGGCCACCGTCTTTGGACTCGATTCGGGCGCTGCTACCGCGGCCAGCGATATGTTCGACCTGATAAAAGATACGGATAAGCCGGTAACCGTTTGCATATGGCTCGAGGGAACGGACCCAAATTGCACTAATATGCTAAAGGGAGCTAACTATTCGGTTTCGATGCGCTTTGAGGGCATCGGGGAACAGTAGATATGCACGGCGGCCGCCGGGCCGCGCACGACCTAGACAGACACGGTAGTAAGGGACATCATGCAATCTGTTAAAAAAGTCGCATCCATCGCACTGAGCGTCGTCATGTGGATCATCATCCTGGTGGCGGCCCTGTATGCGTTTACCACGCTTGCCACGCGCGAGGACGGCAGCGTCTCTGACATCGCCGGCTTCACCCCGCTCGCCGTGCAGTCCGACTCCATGGCTCCCACGTTTAACAAGGGCGACCTCATCTTCATCAAAAAGTGCGACACCTCCAAGCTCGAGGTGGGCGACATCGTGACGTTCCATACCATCATCGACAACGAGTACGCGCTCAACACGCACCGCATCGCCGCCATCGACGAGGTCAACGGCATGCGCAGCTTTACCACCAAGGGCGATAACAACGACGTGGCCGATACGCACATCATCAGCGACGGCGATATCGTGGGCAAGTACGTGTTCGCGCTGCCGCAGATGGGCAAGGTCATGGACTTCCTGTCCAGCTCCATGGGCTTCCTCATTGTGATCGTGCTGCCCATGCTGCTGTTCTTTATCTACCAGGTGTATCACCTCATCGTGGTGGGCATGAACCTCAAGCGCGCTATGGCCGAGGAGGACCGCCTGGCCGCCGCGGCTGCCATCGTGGACGCCGAGGGCAAGGGTGACACTACCGTCACGGCCGATAACGCCGCCGAGCAGCTTGCCCAGGCCGAGGCCAAGCTCGAGGAAGCTCGTCGTTTAAAGGCCGAGGCCGAGGCGGCGATGAACGCGACCAAGCAGGAGGGTACCGACGGTGAGTGAGTTTCTGGGATTTGCCTGGGAGCTGCTGGCAAAGGTTGTCTACAACGTCGTTGCCGTTGTGAGCTCCATCCTTAACCTGCTGGTGTTTGGCTGGGTTGAGTACTTCAACATCTTTATGACCTACTTCACCACGTTTGACCTGGTGGGCAAGATCGGCGCGGTCATTCTGTTTGCCATGCTCATCGCAGTCCCCGTGCTGATCGTGGCCATTCTGATCCACCACTACCGCATCAACCGTCGCCTGCATCGCGACGACACGTCCAACAAGGCGCTCTATCGCGAGATCGGCCGCCTGAACAAGCAGGTGCTCGACCTCATGGACGAGAAGAACAAGCTGCTGGCGCTCAAGGTCAATGCCATGGGCGGCACCAAGCAGATTCCGTACGTGGGCGCCTCGGCCCTGGCCGACGACCACCTGCCCACGGTGGGCAACGTGGTGGGCGCCGCCGCGGGCGCGCCTGCGGGCGAGGGCGCCACGGCTGCCGTGGTGTCGGGCAACGCGTCGCTCGCGCTCGATGGCGCGGGCGTCAAGGACGCCGCAGCCGCCATGGCCAAGGCCACCGTTGAGGCCAAGACCCTAGCCGAGGAAAAAGAGATTGCGCAGGCCAACCGCTTCCCCAAGTTGTCCCTTGTGGACCTTAAGTACCGCGACTGGGAATCGCCGGTCTACGACGATGCCATCTCGCTGGAGGACTTTGTCGACAGCTTCCGCGCGTTCGCCTGCAGCCAGATGAAGCTCTACTACACGCCCGAGATCATCCGCCGCTTTGTGGCCGGCATGGCCGCCTCCAAGCTGCTGATCCTGGAGGGCATCTCGGGTACCGGTAAGACGTCGCTGCCCTACAGCTTTAGCCGCTACCTGGACAACCCCGCGACCATCGTGTCGGTGCAGCCGAGCTTCCGCGATCGCACCGAGGTGCTGGGCTACTTTAACGAGTTTTCCAAGCGCTTTAACGAGACCGAGTTCCTCCGCGCCGTGTACGAGGCGGGCCTGCGCCAGGACCCGTCCATGATCGTGCTCGACGAGATGAACCTCGCCCGCGTGGAGTACTACTTTGCCGAGATCCTGTCGGTGCTCGAGATGCCCAGCCACGACGAGTGGGTACTCGATCTGGTCCCCACCCAGTGGGCCGCCGATCCCAAGGCTCTGCACGACGGCAAGCTCACCATCCCCGACAGCCTGTGGTTCATCGGCACGGCCAACAACGACGACTCCACCTTTACCATCACGGACAAGGTATACGACCGCGCGATCCCCATCGAGCTCAACGAGCGCGCCGATGCGTTTGAGTGCGAGCCGCACGAGCGCGTGCACGTGACGGCCGACCACCTGCAGTATCTGTTCCAGAAGGCCAAGGTCGAGTACGTGATCGACGACGAGCTGCTCCAGAAGATGCACAAGCTGGACCAGTACCTGCAGACTCGCTTTAAGCTGGCCTTTGGTAACCGTATCATCAAGCAGATGTACGACTTTATCCCCGTGTACGTGGCGTGCGGCGGCACCGAGCTGGGCGGTATGGACTACATCATCGCCCGCAAGGTGCTCAAGAAGTTTGAGTCCATGAACGTGAGCTTTGTGCGCGACGAGATGAAGGGCCTGATCGAGTACATCGAGAAGACCTTTGGCGAGGGCGGCCTGCCCGATTCCGTCATGTACCTGCAGCGGATCCAGAACTTTTACTAATGCTGTAAGCGCGGGGCGGCGTGATGTCGCCCCGCCCCTTTCCGATCGATCCAATCTATGGAGTAACCCATGTCCGAGACCATTCAGGACCTCTATACCAGCTTCTCCGAGCAGATGGAGCCCATCCAGGAGGACAGCCGCTACTTCCGCTATCTGTTTGAGATGGCGCAGGCCTCGGGCACCACGATCGAGCAGCAGCGCGAGGAGCTCGTCAAGGTGGTGGACGAGGAATGGATCAGCATGATCGAGGACTCGCTCGACGCCATCAACACCATTATCGAAAAGCCGCGCCGCTTTATCACCACCGAGGAAGAGGTGGTGCCGGTCTCGCTCGCCAAAAAGATCAGCGCCGACAGTGTTCGCCATCTGAGCCAGAACACGCAGTTTTTGGCGCCGAGCGACGATGGCGGCGTCCATCCCACGCGCATCCTCAACGTCAATACCGTCGAGACCTACGACCTGTACGAGAATCGCTTTATCTACCACCTGATTCAGCGCCTGCTGACGTTTGTGGACAAGCGTACCGACGTGATCTTTTGGTCGACGGGCAACGAGATCCGCAACCGCTTTAAGATGCACAGCAAGATCGACGACGCGTACGAAGAGATCGAGTATAACGTCGAGATGACGATCAAAAACCGCCAGAGCTTTGCCGAGAACGACGCCGACAACATGGACGTCTTTATGCGCATCGACCGTGTGCGCCGCCTGGTCATGGCGCTGCGCGGCGCGTCGTTCTGCCAGATCATGAACGGGTGCAGCGCGGTCCGCAGTCCCATTCAGCGCACCAACCTCATCATGAAGGACCCCAACTACCGCAAGTGCTACCAGCTGTGGCAGTTTATGGAGCGCTACGACAAGGTGGGCTACAACATCGACGTGCAGCAGCAGGCGCTGGCGTTCGATGACGAGTACATGGTGCAGATGTACACCAACCTCATCAACAATTACGCCGTCTTTAAGAGCCTGACCGACGACGAGCGCAACCTGCAGGAACTCGAGAGCGTGCAACACGCACCGGTGGCGCCCAAGTTTATTAAAGAGATTAAGGAAGAGCAGGTCGATAGCCCCGACCTGCCCGACGTTGAGGTCCGCCGCGTGTTTGTGGAGGAGGTCACGCAGGCCCAGCTCGATGCCGAGCAGGCGCTGGCCGAGGCACGCGAGCAGATTGAGGAGCTCCAGGGGCAGCTGAAGTCCTGGAAAGTGCAGGCGCACGCGCTGACCGATGAGCGCGACGATCTGGTAGATGAACTGGACGAGGCCAAGACACGCGAGCTGGCGTTGACGCAGCGCGCACAGATTGCCGAGGCCGATGTCGAGGAACTGCGCGCCTCGCTGGAGGATGTCGAGGCCGGTAAAAAGGCTGCCGAGGATGCCGCTGCAGAAGCACGTGAGACCGCGGCGGCTCAGCTTGAGCGGATGCGCGCCGAGGCCGATGCCGAGGTCTCAGTCGCCCGCGCCGACGCAGATGCTAGGGTCGCGGCTGCCGAGCAGACTGCTGCCGAGCAAGTCGCGCGGGTCAAGAGTGAGTCTGCCGCAGCCTTGGCTGCCAAGACGGCTGCCGACGCTGCCGAGCTGCAGGCCGCCAAGGACGCCGCCGCAGCCGAGCTTGCCGGCGTGCGCGAGGCGTCTGCCAAGGAGCTCGCCGAGGTGCATGCCAAGCTGGATGCCGCCAAGTTGCAGATTGAGGAAGTGCGGCTGGCGGCCGAGCGCGATGCCCGTGCCGCGCAGGAGACTGCCGACGTCGCCGCGGCCGAGGCGGAGCAGAAGCTCGCCGACACCGTTGCCGCGGCCGAGGAGAAGGTTGCTGCCGCCCAGCAGGCCGCCGATGCTGCGATCGACGCCGCCCGTGCTGCCGCCGATTCTGCCGTTGAGCAGGCTACGGTGGATGCCAGCGAGAAGGTCGCCGCTGCCGCTGCCGAGCGCGATGCCGCCGCGCGTGCCGCCGAGGAGGCTCGTGCCGACGCCGACGCGCGTATCGCTGCAGCTGAGCTCGAGGCGGGGGAGCGCATCGAGCAGGAGGTCGCCGCCGTCCGTGCCGCTTGCGAGCGTGAGGTCGAAGCTGCTCGCGCGGAGATGCAGCAGCGCCTGGACGCGCTGGCGCAAGAGCTGGAGCGGGCCGAGCGCAACCGTGAGCGTGCCGAGCGCCGCGCCGAGGGCAACAGCCTGTCGCGCTATCTGCTGGCCCGCTTGCGCGGCGAGGCTGGCGAGGGCGTGGCCACCGCGCCTGACGAGGATGGCGCTTCTGCGGCGGATGCCACCGAGGCCGAGGTCGCTGCCGACCCCGAGCCTTCCGCAAAGGACGCCGACAAGTGATGAAGCACGTGCTCCGCGTGATCAACGTGCTGGCGACCGTGGTGATCCTGGTCGCCTTTGTGGTGCTGCTGCGCACGGTGTTCACGCCCGCCGGCGAGATCCCCACCATCATGGGCTATGGCTTTATGCGCACGCTGACCGGCTCTATGGAGCCGGCGATTCCCGTGCACTCGTTTATCGTTGTCGATACCGACAACAGTCAGGCCTACCAGGTGGGTGACATCATCACCTTCCATTCGTCCGATGACGCGCTGGAGGGTTCACTCAACACGCACCGCATCGTTGCCGTGGAGGCCGCGGCCGACGGCACGCCGGTCTACCGCACCAAGGGCGATGCCAATCCGGTCGAGGACGCCGCGCCCGTGCCCGCCGCCGACGTGGTGGGCCGCGTGGTCTTTGTCTCGGCGGGGCTGGGCGTGGTGGTCTCGTTGCTCACCAATCCGCTGCTGTTCTTTCCGCTTATCGTGGTGCCGCTGATCGTGCTGCTGGTGCTCGAGATTCGCCATATGGTCAAGACAACGCAAGAGGTGGCACGCGCCGAGGACGAGGCCGCCCTGCGCGCAGCCGTGGAGCAGATTCGCGAAAAGCGCCGTCGCGAGCAGGAGGAGCAGGGCGACGCCGGTGACGAGGGCGATGCCGACGGTGGCCATACCGATGAAAGTGCGGAAGCCGATCCCGGCGCCCCAGGCGATTCCAACCGCTCGGCATAGCTCTTCGGTGCCTTTCGTCCCTGCAATTTGGATGCTCGTAGATGTTCCGAATCGCCCGCATTTCCGTATCAATATTCGTGCTACAGTTTGAGCGCTTTGTTGCCAATTGATTTCTGGGGAGTGGGATGGAACAGAAGCGCTCGGCGCAGTGTGCACGTGAAAGGGCTTCGGTACCGATGACGGCGGCGTCTGATTTTATCGTGCCCGAGGGGACTGACGAGCTGAGCCGCAGCACCCGCCGCGCATGGCGCGACCGCCTCAACGACGCCCAGGCGCGCAAGATGGCCCTGGGTACGCTCGCCGCGTTTGCCGGCGGTACGTTTTGGGGTTTTTCTGGCACCAGCGCCAGCTACCTCTTTGACGTGTGCCATATCGAGACGTTTTGGCTGATGAGCGTGCGCCAAGTTATCGCTGGCCTGCTCTTTATGTTCGTTGTGCTCAGAAAAGACCGCGACCGCTTGATCGAGCTGTGGACTACCCCCGCCGATCGCAAGCAGCTTATTCTGTTTACGATCTTTGGCCTGCTGTTCAACCAGCTTTGCTATCTGTCAGCCGTGCGCCTGACCAACGCGGGCACCGCGACTGTCTTCCAGTGCCTGCAGCTGGTGGTCGTCATGGGGTATGCCTGCGTCACCGCGCATCGACTGCCGCGCACGCGCGAGGCTCTTGGCATTTTGCTCGCATTGGGCGGAACGTTTTTGATCGCCACGGGCGGCGACCCCAGTACGCTCAACATCTCGCCGATGGGCCTGCTCTCGGGCCTTTTGTGCGCAGTGGGCGGTGCCTGCATAGCAATCATCCCTGCCGGAATCCTCAACAAATACGGTAGCCCGGTCGTCACGGGCTCGGCCATGCTTTCGGCGGGAATTGTGATGAGTATCTTTACCCAGCCGTGGGCGCATATGCCGGCGCTCGGCCCCTCGGGTGTCGGCGCGCTCGCGATATTTATTGTGGTGGGGTCGTTCTTCGCCTATATGTTCTACATGCAGGGCGTTAAGGAGATTGGCTCGGTGCGCGCGAGCCTCCTTGGAACCATGGAGCCGGTTTCGGCCACCATCACCAGCGCCCTTATGCTGGGAACGGTGTTTTTGCCCACCGACCTGGCGGGCTTTGCCATGATTATCGCGATGGTGTTTTTGACGGTGTAGCTGGCGCCAAGACGGAAAAGGCGTTGTGCCACATTTTCGCCAATTGATGTCCGTGTCTGGAGTTTAGCTGTCGATGCTCAAAATGCCATAAACTAGTAACGTTATGGACTTTTTCATTGCGACTCAATTGCGAGGATTTCTTTATGGCTGGTAATCACTTTAAGGGCAGCGATAGCGGCCGTCCTGCAGTTCCGCCGCGTCCGAGCGGGGCTGGTAAGGCCGGCACGCCGGGCGGCGCTGGGCAGGGCGGTTCCGGTAAGCGCGTGTCCCCGGGCGAGACGGCGATGTTTACCGCTCTGTACGAGCAGTCTCAAAAGGCAAAAAAGACCGGCCGTGCAAGAGGGAATGTCTTTGCGGGCGGTGCAACCTCCACGTCGCAGCCGAGCGGGGCCCCTTCGATACCTGCGAACAACGCAGGTGCTGCCAACGCCGCGAATACCGCCGGCAACGTTAATGCCGGCAAGGCCGCCAACAATACTCCCTCTGCCGGTGGCGCGGGGCTTACGGGTAACCTTGGCACGATTTACACCGGCGCCTCCGAGACTGGCACGTTCGCCCGCCTGGATGATAGCGGTGCCGAGTTTGCGGGCTCGGGTTCCAAGGAAGATTATTACGATTTTGGCTTGAACTACGGTAGCGACGCTTCGTCGAGTTCGACCTCTGACGGTCTGGTCCGTCATCGCCATCGCAAGGGCGAGCGCAAAAAGCGTCACACTGGCGCCATTATTGCCGCTGTAGTCGCGGTGCTTCTCGTTGCGCTTGGCGCAAGTGGCTTTATGCTGCTTAACTCGGCAAAGACCGTAAAGAGCGAAGCGAAGGAGGCTGTCGAGATTGTCGGTGGCCTTAAGGACAAGGTCACGTCGGGCGATTTTTCGACGCTGCCTGACGACGCGAAGAAGATTGATGAGCTTTGCGACAGCATGAAGGCGGAGACCTCGAGCCCGCTGTGGACGGCGGTTTCGTTTATCCCGGTGTATGGCAGCGACATCAATGCGGCCCGCACCATGATCGACGCCCTGTCCGATGTCTCGAGCAATGCGCTGGTTCCCATGGCCGATAACCTTTCGCAGGCCACGCCCGGCAAGCTGTTTCAGGACGGCATGATTAACGTGTCCGCGCTGCAGGCCGTTGCCGATTCGCTTTCCAGCAGCTCGAAGGTGTTCAAGAGCGCCAACGAGAAGATCCAGGGCATTGGCGATACTCATATTTCCCAGGTGACCGAGCTGGTCGATAAGGCCAAGGACGGCTTTGCCACCCTCAACGGCGCGGTTGACGCGGCGGAGAAGGTCGCCCCCGTCCTTCCGCAGATGCTCGGCGCCAACGGCCAGACGCGCAACTACCTTGTGTACGCCATGAACAACGTCGAGATTCGTGCCTGCGGCGGCTTTGGCGGTTCGCAGGGCCTGATTTCGGTCACCGACGGCCAGATGTCGATTGGCGAGTTTGTTCCATGTATTGCGCTTGGCAAAGAGGAGGCGGTTGAGAGCGTCGACGAAGAGGACGAGGCACTGTTTGGCGACCACAGTAACCTGTACAACTCTGGTAACGCGTATTCGCCCGATTGGCCCCGCAACTCGCAGCGTGTCGCCGCGCTGTGGAAGTCCCATTATGGGCAGGACGTTGACGGCGTCGTGGGTATCGACCCGGTGTTCCTGCAGTATCTGCTGGGCCTCGTCGGTAATGTCTCGCTGCCCGACGGAACGGTTGTCGACGGCACCAACGCCGCAAAGGTCCTCATGCACGATGTGTACTGGAACTATCCGGTCGAGGAGTCTGACGGCATCTTTGCATCCGTCGCCAGCGCTGCCTTCGACAAGATCCTTGGCGGTATCGGCGATGTCGATGTTACGAAGCTTGTCAGCGCCGTTGAGCGCGGTGCCGAAGAGGGCCGCCTGATCGCGTGGATGAAAAACGATGACGAGCAGAACGCTATCAAGCAGATGAACATCGACGCCTCGCTGCCCGATCCGGATGACCCGAGTGAAGATCCCGTTGCTGGTGTCTACTTTAACAACCTGAGCTTCTCCAAGCTCGACTGGTACCTGAATGCCGATACGCAGATTGGCCAGGGCATCAAGAACGGTGACGGCACATGCTCGTATCGCATCACCGTTACCCTGACGAACATCATGACGCAGGAGGAGGCCGGCAAGCTGCCCGACTACGTCGCGGCGAGCGCACCCGATGCAGCGCGCGACGACGAGCGTCTGAATGTCTCGTTGTTTGCACCGACGGGCGGCAACATTACTGATCTGACCGTCGAGGGCACCCAGTTTGGTCTTGGCGCCGCTACGTGGCATGGAATCCCCTTCTATTCGGGCACCGTTGACCTGCATGCTGGCGAGACGACGACGATCACATATACGCTGACCACGTCGGCCGAGGCGGGGGACAAGCCGCTTACGCTGCGTCAGACTCCTACATGCCAGGCGGCTCGCGACAGCGCGTCGGCGTAGGATTTTTCTGGTAGCGCAGATAATCGAGTACCATTTTGGGGCGGACAGGCAATCTGTTCGCCCCTATTTTGTAAGGAGAGCGCATGAAGTACTTTGGCACCGACGGCTTTCGCGGTGAGGCCAACGTTGGGCTGACGGTAGAGCACGCTTATAAGATTGGCCGTTTTGTGGGCTGGTATTACGGCGCCAACCGCGAGCGCAAGGCGCGCGTCATCGTGGGCAAGGACACACGTCGCTCGAGTTATATGTTCGAGGCGGCGCTAGTGAGCGGCCTGGTCGCGAGCGGTGCGGACGCCTATATGCTGCACGTGATCCCCACGCCGGGCGTAGCACATCAGACCGTGGAAGGCTGCTTCGATTGCGGCATCATGATCAGTGCGAGCCACAACCCGTTTTGCGATAACGGCATTAAGCTCGTCAACAGCGACGGTTTTAAGATGGACGAGGACGTACTGGAGCTCATCGAGGACTACGTCGATGGCAAGAGCGAGGTGCCGCTGGCCACGGGCAACCACATCGGCGCCACGGTGGACTACATGCAGGGGCGCAACCGCTATATCGCCTCGCTCATTGCGAGTTCGAATTTTTCGCTACAGGGCGTCAAGATCGGTCTCGACTGCGCCAACGGCTCGGCGTCCTCGGTGGCCAAGCCGGTGTTCGACGCGCTGGGCGCCGACGTGCGCGTGATCAATGCCGCGCCTGATGGTTTTAACATCAACGTCGACTGCGGCTCCACGCATATGGAGCGTCTGCAGCGCCACGTGGTGGAGCAGGGCTTGGACGTGGGCTTTGCCTATGACGGCGATGCCGACCGCTGCCTGGCCGTGGACGAGCGCGGCCGCGTGGTCGATGGCGACCAGATCCTGTACGTGTGCGGCGTGTACCTGAACAAGCATGGTCGCCTTTCGGGCGGTACCGTAGTACCGACGATCGCCAGCAACTTTGGCCTGATCAAGTCGTTGGAGCTTGCCGGTCTGAGTGCCGTGACCAGCGGCGTGGGCGACCGTCATGTGTATGCCAAGATGCGCGAGGGCGGCTACAGCCTGGGCGGCGAGCAGACGGGCCATACGATCTTTGGCGATATCGAGCGCACGGGCGACGGCATTATGACCTCGTTGCGCGTGATGGAAGTGATTCGTGCCGAGCGCGAGACGCTCTCGCAGCTCACGGCTCCGTGCAAGCTGTTGCCGCAGGCGCAGGTTGCCGTGCGCGTGGCGGACAAGGACGCCGCGCTGGGCAACATGGGCGTGCAGGCCGCCGTCGCCGAGGCCGAGGCGTCGCTGGCGGGCGAGGGCCGCGTACTGGTGCGCAAGAGCGGAACCGAGTCGGTGATTCGCGTTTTGGCCGAGGCGCCTGACCAAGCATCCGCCGATGCCGCCATGAAGCGCATCGCCAACGCACTCGAGGCTCTGTAGTTACGCGGTTTTACCAAACCGCGTAACTGCTCGACGCTGCAAACGGCCCCAAGCGGCAGTCTGACGTTCAATTTCAAGGGCGCGACCAGAAGGTTAGCGCCCTTTCATTTCACGTCACCTTGCTCGCTTGGGGCCGTTTTCGCTGACGTTGCTAAGACATTGGCGTCAATAGCCATTGGGGACGTTCTTAAACGGCTAGTCATTAAAGAACGTCCCCAATGGCTAGGTGAAAAAGGGGCGCCGCGGGATAGATCCTGCGGCGCCCCTGTGCGTTGCGTGTTGCTTTAGCTTTACAGCTCGTATAGCGTGGTGAACTTGTCCTGCAGGTAGCTGCAGTAGTAGCGGGCATCAAAGTTCATGCCGCAGGCGCCCTTGATGAGCTCCGGTGCGTCCTTGGCGCGGCCCCACTGCCAAATGTGCTCGCCCAGCCAGGCACGGACGGGTGCCAGATCGCCGCTCGCGCAGGCACCGGTAAGGTCGACGCCGTCGCGGCACATGGCCGGCACAAACATGGCGTCGTAGGCACTGCCCAGCGCATAGGTGGGGAAGTAGCCAAACGAGCCGCCGCTCCAGTGCGTATCCTGCAGGCAGCCACGCGTGTCGTCGGGAACCGGAATGCCCAGGTACTCTTCCATAAAGCGGTTCCAAAGCGCGGGGATGTCCTTGGCCGTGGCCTCGCCGGCAAACAGCATGCGCTCAATCTCGTAGCGCACCATAATGTGCAGCGGATAGGTGAGCTCGTCGGCCTCGGTACGGATCAACGACGGCTGCGCGATGTTCACGGCGCGGTAGAGTGTGTCCTCGTCGACGTCGCCGTAGACCTCGGGTGCGTGGCGGCGCAGCACCTCGAGCAACGGGCCCATAAAAGCGCGGCTGCGACCCACGGTGTTCTCGAAGAAGCGGCTCTGGCTCTCGTGGATGCCCATGGAGGTGCCACCCTCAAGACAGGTGCGCGCATAGGCAGGATTGACGCCCAGCTCGTACATGGCGTGTCCCGCCTCGTGGATGATGCTGTAGACGTTGGAGATGCAGTCGTCCTCGTAGATGTGCGTGGCGATGCGCGCGTCGCCTACCGAGAAGCCCTCGCTAAACGGGTGCTCGGTAAAGGCAAGCGTGGTGTCGTCCAGGTTCAGGCCGACGAGTTTCATGAGGTCGAAGCTCATGGCGCGCTGGGCGGCCTCGGGCACACGGGCGTGCAAGAAGTCGGCAGCGGGCTGCTGGCCGCGCTCGCCGATGGCGTGCACGAGCGGCACGACCGTGGCCTTGACCTCGTCGCAAAACGCGTCGAAGCTCTTGGCGGAAAGGCCGCGCTCGTACTGGTCGAGCCAAACGTCGTATGGATCGCGCTTGGGGTCCATGAGCTCGGCCTGATGCTTAAGTTGGGCGACGATTCTATCCACATAGGTCTCAAAGCTCGCCCAGTCGTTGGCTGCCTTGGCCTTGCGCCACACGGCGTCCGCCTCGCAGGTGAGCCTGGTCCAGGCCTCGGCTTCTTCGGTGGGGATGGCACTGGCCTCACGTTGATCGCGGCCGAGCACACGGATCTCGTCGAGCAGCTGAGGGTCGTCGATTTTGCCGCCGGCGACGGTCTCGCGCGCTAACGAGCGTACGAGCTCAACGGACTTCTCGCTGGTCAGCAGCTTGTGATGCTCGCCGGCAAGCGTGCCCATGGCGTCGGCACGCGCTGCTGCGCCGTTGGCGGGGGCAATGGTCGCGCCGTCAAACTCGGCAATCTTGAGCAGGTACTCACGAGTCCACAGCTTGCCTTCGAGCTTGCGGAATTTTTTGACGGCCTTATCGACCTTCATGCCTTTGGATGTCTTGCCCGCTGCAGGCTCGGCCTTCTTATCGAGTTTCTTTCCCATACCATATCCTTGATCTCGTGAGCCGAGCGCTTCGGGTGGGCGCGCGGCCAGTTTGCACAGCTACCTGCCTTGTACCCAGTGCGAACAAAACGGAACGCGGCGATGCACACGCAGAATGTGTTATCCTATAGCCCAATGCGTTGACGGAGAGGGTTTTGCCCGCCGCGTCGCCGGCAAGAGAGGGAAGGTCATGGGCTGCGAGCCTTCCTGCGGTGACAAGGGCCAAGCGTTCACTCCCGAGCAGCGACCTCAACGGGCACGCGGCCAGCGGCGGCGAAGCCCCAGTAGGGAAGCCGTGAGCCTCGCGACAAGGGGCACAGAGTGGGCGCGGCGGGCCAGACATCCGCCGGGTCAAACAAGGTGGTACCGCGGAATTCAACCGTCCTTGGGCAATGCACATGCCCGAGGGCGGTTTTTTTGTTACCGAACCGGGCCGCACATCCGCAGCTCCGGGTGGCTCCAGCCGCCGCGGCAAGTGGATGCGCGAGAGACGAAAGGGAAGACATGAGTCTGATTGATGATCTGGTCAAACTCGAGGAAGAGGCCAAGGAGCTCGTCGCAGGCGCCGATGACGCCGCCAAGCTCGAGGCTGCGCGTGTTGAGCTGCTCGGTCGCAAGGGTCGTATCACCGGCTTGATGCGCATGATGGGCAAGCTCGCCCCCGAGGATCGTCCCGTGATGGGCAAGCGCGCCAACGAGATGCGCCAGCTGATCGAGGGCATGCTCGACGAGCGAAACACCGAGATGAAGGCCGCCGCCCTCAAGCGCGCACTCGAGCACGACGCCGTCGACATCACGCTGCCGGGCATCCGTCCGCAGATCGGCCACCAGCACCTGATCAAGCAAATCATCGAGGAGGCCGAGGACATCTTCTGCGGCATCGGCTACACCGTCGAGTCCGGCCCCATGGTCGACACCTCTTACTACAACTTCACCGCGCTCAACGCTCCCATGGATCACCCGAGCCGCTCGGCTCGCGATACCTTCTACGTGGTCGACAACAACCCCGGCAGCGTCGCGCACCCCGAGGCTCACGCCCACGGCGAGTCCGACGTGCTGCTGCGCACCCAGACTTCGGGCGTGCAGATCCACACCATGGAGTCGCAAAAGCCGCCCATCTACATGATCTGCCCGGGCACCGTCTACCGTCCCGACACGGCCGATGCCTGCCACCTGCCGCAGTTCAACCAGATCGAGGGCCTGGTCGTCGACGAGGGCATCACCTTTGGCGACCTGAAGGGCACGCTCGACTACTTTGTTAAGTGCATGTTTGGCGAGGATCGCAAGACGCGTTACCGCCCGCACTTCTTCCCCTTCACCGAGCCCAGCTGCGAGGTGGACGTGAGCTGCCACGTGTGCGGCGGCAAGGGCTGCAACTTCTGCAAGCACAGCGGCTGGATCGAGATCTTGGGCTGCGGCATGGTCGACCCCAACGTCCTGATCAACTGCGGCATCGACCCCGAGAAGTACACCGGCTTCGCCTTTGGTATTGGCGCCGAGCGCGTCGCGGCCCTGCGCTACGACCTGCCGGACCTGCGAACGCTCATGACGGGCGATATGCGCTTCTTGAATCAGTTCTAGGCTGCGGCTTGCCCAAGCACGGCACCTCGGCGCTCATTCGTCGCTTGCGTACCAAAGTACGCGGCGCTCCTCTCTCGGGCCGATCTGCCGCACTTGGACAACCCTCGCTTTGTAAGGAATGTTCACAAAGTTGAAGTTTCCACCTGCATTTCTTCGCAGGCTTTCAGTATGAAAGGAGAGCTAGATGCGTGTTTCTTACGACTGGCTCAAGACCATGATCGATATTCCGGAGGATCCCAAGACCCTTTCGGACGAATATATCCGTACCGGCACCGAGGTCGAGGCGATTGACACCGTGGGAGAATCCTTCGACCACGTGGTGACCGCCAAGGTGCTCACCAAGACCCCGCACCCCGATAGCGACCATATGTATGTGTGCTCGGTCGACGTGGGTGACAAGAACCTCGACGCCGACGGCAATCCCGCTCCGCTGCAGATCGTCTGCGGCGCGCAGAACTTCGAGGCCGGCGATCACATCGTCACGGCCATGATCGGCGCAGTTCTGCCCGGCGACGTCAAGATCAAGAAGAGCAAGCTTCGCGGCGTCGTGTCCATGGGCATGAACTGCTCCGCACGCGAGCTCGGCCTGGGCGGCGACCACTCTGGCATTATGATCCTGCCCGAGGATACGCCCTGCGGCATGCCGTTTGCCGAGTATGTGGGCTCGAGTGATACTGTGCTCGACTGCGAGATCACGCCCAACCGCCCCGACTGCCTGTCCATGATCGGCATGGCCCGCGAGACCGGCGCCATCTTCGATCGCGATTTCCACGTTGAGCTGCCCGCCATCAAGGCCGAGACCGGCCGCGCGACCGACGACGAGCTTTCCGTCGAGATTGCCGACGAGGGCCTGTGCGACCGCTATGTCGCCCGCATCGTGCGCAACGTGAAGGTCGGCCCGTCGCCCGACTGGATGGTCAAGCGCCTTAACGCCCTGGGCGTGCGTCCGCACAACAACATCGTCGACATCACCAACTACGTGATGATGCTCACCGGTCAGCCGCTGCACGCCTTTGACCTGGACACCTTTGCCGAGCGCGATGGCCACCGTCGCGTGGTGGTTCGCGCCGCCCAGCAGGATGAGAAATTCACGACGCTCGATGGCGAAGAGCGCGTGCTCGACGCCGGCATGGGCCTTATCACCGACGGCGAGCGCCCCGTGGCGTTGGCCGGCGTTATGGGCGGCATGGATTCCGAGATCGAGGACGACACCGTCGACGTGATGGTCGAGAGCGCTTGCTTCAACGCCGGTCGCACCTCGCACACCAGCCGCGATCTGTCGCTGATCTCCGACGCCTCCATTCGCTTTGAGCGCCAGGTTGACGAGACTGGCTGCGTGGATGTCGCCAACGTTACCTGCGCGCTCATCGAGGAGATCGCCGGCGGCGAGGTTGCTCCCGGCTATGTCGATGTTTTCCCCGCGCCCAAGACCATCGACAGCATTAAGCTGCGCCTGGCCCGCGTGCATGCCATCTGCGGTGCCGACATCGAGCCCGACTTTATCGAGCGTTCGCTTACCCGTCTGGGCTGCACCGTCGAGCGCGACGGCGAGGACTTTATGGTTACCCCGCCGAGCTTCCGTCCCGACCTGCCGCGCGAGATTGACCTGATCGAGGAGGTCCTGCGCCTATGGGGCATGGGCCGTGTGACGGCGACCATCCCGGCTGCCAAGAACCACATCGGCGGCCTGACCCGCGAGCAGAAGCTCACCCGCAAGGTCGGCGAGATCCTGCGCGCCTGCGGCCTCAACGAGACCACGACCTTTGGCTTTGCCGCCCCGGGCGACCTGGAGAAGATTGGCATGTCCACCGAAGGCCGCGGCTGCCCCGTGGTGCTCATGAACCCGCTGGTGGCCGAGCAGACCGAGATGCGTCGTTCGCTGCTGCCGGGCCTGCTGCAGTCCGTGGCCTACAACGAGGCGCACGGTACGCCCAACGTGCACCTGTACGAGGTCGGCAGCCTGTTCCACGGTCGCGAGAACGCCAGCCTGCCCAAGGAGACCAAGTCCGTGGCGGGTGTGCTCTCGGGCCAGTGGAGCGAGCAGTCCTGGAACATGAAGTACCGTAAGCTGCGCTTCTTCTTTGGCAAGGGCATTGTCGAGGAGCTGCTCGCCCAGCTGCGCATCGAGAAGGTTCGCTTCCGTCCCGTCGAGGGCGAGGGCTACGCTTTCTTGCAGCCGGGTCGTGCGGCCGAGGTTCTGTCCGGCGGAACCGTGCTGGGCTGGGTCGGCGAGATTCACCCCGAGGCGCGCGAGGCGATGGGCATCGATGAGGTCGTCGTTGCCTTTGAGCTCGACTTGGACAAGCTGATCAAGGGCGCCCGCAACCAGGAGAACTATCGCGAGTTCTCGCAGTACCCGGCCGTTGAGCACGACCTTGCCATTGTGGTTGACAACTCCGTGACCTGTGAGGATCTTGAGCGCCGCATTGCGAGCGCCGGCGGTAAGTTGCTCGAGGGCGTGCGCCTGTTCGACGTCTACCGCGATCCCATCCGCATCGGAGCGGGCAAAAAGTCCATGGCCTTTGCGCTTACGTATCGCTCCGACGACCACACGCTTACCAGCGAAGAGGTCGAGAAAGCGCACCAGAAGATTGTCACCAAGGTGTGCAAGGGCGTAAACGGCGAAGTCCGCTCGTAATCTTTGCTGTTCGGAACCCGCCCCCTGCGGGGTTTTCACGGCAACGTCCTCGCCACTTCGCGGCTGCGGGATGTTGCCTTAGAAAACCCCTCTCGGGGGCGGGTTCCTGCGTTAACCTTGTTGCGAGCGGATCGCACCTTCTTCCGGGTGACCGGAAAGTTGGGAGTGCATGGGCCCTTTATTGGGCGGTGCGTGGACCTGGGCTAATAACGTACGTATTGCAAGGGCGTGCTGCGTTGTGGGCGGTGCGCCTTTTTGTTAGTATGCAGAGTCGGTGTTACGGATTGTTGGAAACGTAACACACAACGTTCTGATTGAGAGGGCTCATGCATATTCCCGATAATTATCTGTCCCCGCAGACCGATGCCGTTATGGCGGTGGCGATGGTGCCCGTATGGGTTCACTGCATCAAAAAGGTGCGCGCCACGCTCGATCGCGAGCATATGGCGTTCCTGGGCATCTGCGCCGCATTCTCCTTCTTGCTCATGATGTTCAACGTTCCGCTGCCCGGCGGTACCACTGGTCACGCCGTCGGCGGCGCGCTCATCGCGCTGCTGCTGGGCCCCGAGGCCGCGGCTATCGCTGTCTCGGTCGCTCTGGCGCTGCAGGCGCTGCTGTTTGGCGACGGCGGCGTTCTGTCGTTTGGCGCCAACTGCTTTAACATGGCCTTTGTGCTGCCGTTTGTCGCTGCTATCGTGTTCCGTGCGCTCAACAGCCGTCTGCACGACAAGAGCTGGGGCACCTCGGTTTCTGCCATCGTGAGCGGTTGGGTCGGCCTGTGCCTGGCGGCCCTGTGCGCGGCAATCGAGTTTGGTATTCAGCCGATGCTCTTCACCAACGCTTCGGGCGCCCCTCTGTACTGCCCCTTCCCGCTGTCCGTGGCTATTCCGGCCATGTTGATCCCGCATATGCTGGTTGCCGGCGTGATCGAGGGCGTGGCGACGTCCGCCATCTACGGCTTCATTAAGAAGACGGCGCCGAGCATTATCGTCGGGCCCGAGGCTGTCGATGGCCAGCTTGCTGCCGATGGCCAGCTTGCTGCCGATGGCCAGCTTGCCGCCGATGGTACCGCCAAGAAGACTTCCCTGATTCCCACGCTCATTCTGGTCGCCGTGCTTGTCGTGGCTACGCCGCTCGGCTTGCTCGCCACCGGTGACGCCTGGGGTGAGTGGGACGCCGAGGGCGCCGCGACCGCCGTTCAGGAGGCTGGCGACGACAGCCTGCAGGCTTCGGTCGGCCTCGATGCCCCGACCTTTGCCGACACCCTGCCCACGGGCGATTATCTGCAGGCCTATTCCGAGGAGCAGGGTCTTGGCTTTGCCGGCCAGGCTGCCATGTATATCCTCTCGGGCGTGATTGGCGTGGCGGTGCTGACCATCGCATTCCGCCTGGTCTCGCTGACGGTCAAGGAAAGCGGTGCTCATGGCAATAGCCGAGCTGCCTAGCTGGCTTACGGTCGAGCAGCGTTACGAGCCCGCGGGGGCTCGGCATCGTGTAATGCAAAAGAATGTCCTGCACCTGGCGAGCCTGCTTGAGCGGGTTCGCCTGGGTGGAGGCGCGAACGAGGGCGGGTCGATGGTCGACCGTGCCCTTTCTTGCGTTTCGGCTCCGGTGCGCCTGGTGGGGATGTTCGTCTGCGTTCTGTGCGTGTGCCTGACGCAGAGCCCGCTGTACCTCATGTTGATGGCGGCTATCGCGTTGGTGCTGGTCGCGGTGCGCCCTGTACGCGGGCTGTGCGCTACCTTTGTGCCGGCGTTGGCTGCCGCGGGGTTTGCCGTGGTTTTGGCGCTGCCTGCCCTGCTGCTGGGTGCTTCCGCCACGGGCGCCATGCTCAAGATTGCACTCAAGACGTTCATTAACGTGTCGCTGGTGCTGGGCGTTTCGTGGACGCTCACCTGGAGTCGCATGTCGGCGGCGCTTAAGATGCTGCGCCTGCCCGACGAGGTCATCTTTACCTTTGATATGGCACTCAAGCATATCGAGGTGCTGGGATGCACGGCGCACGATCTGTGCGAATCGGTCATGTTGCGCAGCGTTGGCCGTGCGCCTGAGGGATTTTCGCGTACCGATTCGATCGCGGGTATCATGGGCATGACCTTTATCAAGGCGATGGAGTGCAGCCATGCGATGGACGAGGCTATGCTCTGCCGCGGCTTTGCCGGTGCGTACCCGGCGCCCGGGCGGAGCGGCTTTGGCTGGCGCGATGCGGTTTATGCGGCCGTCGTGGTGCTGCTCGCCGCGTTGTGCGCGGTGCTGTAGCGCGGGCGGCCGAGCCGTCGATGTGGATAGGGAAGGGCGACGTTTTGGCAAACGATACGAATGGCGTGATGGGCGCGAGCGGTGCTACTGGCGCCAAGAGCGTGCCGCTCATCGAGTTTCGCGACGTGGTGTTCTCCTATGCGGGGCATACGGTTGTCGATGGTGTGTCGCTGCAGGTCGATCGTGGTGAACTCGTTGCCCTACTCGGTCCCAACGGCTGCGGTAAGACGACGATTATGCGCCTTATCAACGGTCTTGAACTAGCGGACGCGGGTGCGTACCTGTTTGACGGGCACGTGATCGATGCGGCATATCTCAAGGATTCCGCGGCCGCTCAGCGTTTTCATCAGCGCGTAGGTTTTGTGTTTCAAAATGCCGACGCCCAGCTGTTCTGCGCTACGGTGGGCGAGGAAGTTGCTTTTGGTCCCGCGCAGATGGGGCTGCCGGCAGACGAGCTCGAGCGCCGCGTGCGCGATGCCATGGAGCTGTTCCAGGTTGCCGATCTGGTCGATGCCTCGCCCTATCAGCTTTCGGGCGGGCAAAAGAAGCGCGTTGCGCTGGCTGCGGTGGTGTCGATGAACCCCGATATCCTAGTGCTCGATGAGCCCACCAACGGGCTCGATGAGGACTCGTGCGACATCGTAGTCAACTTTTTGCTGGCCTACGTTGCTGCCGGTAAGACGGTTTTGATGAGTACGCACCATCAAGATTTGGTGCGCCGCCTGGAGGCCCGTGCCATCTATATCGATCGATATCACCATGTGGTCGAGGCGCCCGTGCCGTCGTATGGAACCGAAAGCGGTGCTGCGGAATAGTTGCTGCGTAGGGTATGTATGGCCGCCTGTGCGACTCTGCCGTGATGGTATAGTTAACCAGGTTTTATGGGGGTGGCTATGCCAAGTTGGAACATTCATATCGCTCAAACGGAGCGCTTGCTGGCACGTGCTAGCGTGCTTGCCGATAGCGTGCGCGACCGCAATGCCTTTTTGTTTGGCTGCGTGATTCCGGATATCTTCGTGGGCTATATGGTCCCTGGCATCGCCGATCCCATTCCGTATCGCATTACGCACTTTGCAAAGCCCGAGCCTATCCCTAAGCCGCGCGAGCACGAGTTCTGGGATACCTATGTGGCGCCGCTGCTTAAAGGCGCACCCGCGGGCGAACCTGCTGAGGCTACCTCGATTGTCGAGGAGCGCGAGCGACTGAACCGCGTGCACTATCCTCAGCGCTACAGGGATGCCGAGCCGGTTGTCGGTCCCGGCGCCTGTGAGTTCTCGCTTGCGTCCGAAGATGTGGCGCAGTCGCTGCTCGATTTAACGCTGGGCGTCTGGTCGCATCTGGTGGCCGACACGGTATGGAACACGCGTGTGAACCAGTATCTGGAAGCACACGGCGGCAAGCCGTGCGAGGAATTCCGCATTAAAAAGCAGGGCGATTTTGACTGGTTTGGCAAGACGCTGGGCATCGTTTCCATTCCGCGTGCGACCGATCGCCTCTATACCGCTGCGACGCGTTTTGGGCAGTATCCCATCCATAAAGAATATGTGCTCAAGACTATCGGCGTCATGCACGAGATTGTACGCGAAAACCCCGGCGAGCCCGATCATCCGCCGTATCGCCTGCTAACCGAGGAGTTTTTCGATGCAACGTTTACCGAGGTCATCGAGCTGACCGAGGCGGGATTTGCGGCTCGCGTTGCTGCTTCTGACGTTCCCGCAGTCCCCCTGATCGCTAGCTGCTAGCCGGCCGGCTTGACGGCGAACAGCTCATCCCAATCGACCAATAGCTCCCGCCGCAGGGCATCTTCGGTGGTGCGTTTCTGATCGGTCTTTGGGATGTAGGGGAGCCCTGCCTTTTTATGGATGAGTTCGGCGATGTTGTTAAAGCTCTTCGTGTCTTTGATTTGCTCATAGGTTATCTGGATAACGTCATAGCCCATGCTTGTGAGGGCGGTGGTGCGCTCGGCATCGGAGAGACTTGCGGCTTCGCCATCGTGGGCGGAGCGGCCTTGGCATTCCAAGATGACGCCCATGCTGTCGGTGTTGCTCTCTATGAGGATATCGGCGTAGCAGCAGGTTTTGTCATACAGTGAGCGCGCGGCGTCGCTGAGTGGGATGCGCACGTTGTTTGCGATGTTGATGCCCATGCCGCCCTCGTTGCGGGGGAGCGAGACAAGCATAGAGGCCTGTACTTCGAAGGGCGAGGCGGTCTGCCCCGTCATGTGCTCGGCCGCCCAGCGCAGTTGTTTAACGCCGCGCAGGCCTGCAGCCTGCTTGGCGAACGCGGCGATATCCGCCGCGCTGAGGAGCGGCGGGCGCTTCCACAAATTGGTGTCATTGCCCTTGGTGTCGACAACACGCTCCCAGCAGCAGTTGGGTGGAATGAGCTTAAGCGAAATAGCTTCATCAAGATGTTGTTGCGTTCGCTCGCAGGGCTTAAACACTGCAAAGGAGCCGCACATCTCGTAGCAAGCCATGAGTAGCTGGTTGCGTGAGACCTGCGTAGCAAGGCTGAGCAGCGTAAACTCGGGCGACGTGACATCAAATCCATGTTCAGTTTGCCTAAACGACCCGGGAGGCGGCTCTTGGGTCAGGAGGTGCGATTTAAACAGGCTTCGCGACCCGGATTGTGCTCGAGTGAATACAAACCTGTGAAGCGGTGCGTGAAGTAGGTCTTTTACAACTGCATGACTTCCGAGGCCGCAACATCTGCGATCCATATTGCCAAGGCTAATGGCGGGGTAAAGCCCTAATACCTGCGGCGGGATACAGTGATAGTAAAAAGCGGATTGACCGCATAGCGTCAGGTCCATGATATCCTCCTGGTCGAAATGTGCTTTTGGACCGTGCGATGCCAGCGTCAATTCGGAAGTATGCGGCAAAATCTGAACCCTGTGAGCAGACCTGGTAGCGCGCAGAGATGTGGTGTAAGAGGCGGGGAATGCCCCGCCTCCGCCCTTT
>CALJDJ010000064.1 GCA_938023705.1 uncultured Collinsella sp. | reverse complement strand
GGTGCCCTACAAGGCGGGCGCCGGTGCGGGCAGCGGCCTGGGCCGAGGTCTCGACGCCAACGACGGCACCGGCCCGGTGGCGGCCGCGCTCATGCTACTGCAGCAGCTGGGTGCGAGCGACGACGACTAATTGGGTCGACGCTGCAAACGCCCCATTTGGGCAATCTGACCCCATCGAAAGGAAAGCATGTTCGGATACATCTATAAGAAAGATGTCGCCATGATCGCGGTTGTCCTGTGCCTTTGTCTGGGCGTGGGCAGTTTCTTCGATTATCGGATCTCGAGCGCGCTGTTCAATATCGGCAGCATGTACGGCCGCTTTATCGAGGCCGCCGGCGAGCTGCCGTTTGAGCTGACGGCGAGCGTCGCGGGCGTTATGCTCGTGCGCGCGGTGCGTCCCGACTCCAGGGGGAGCAAATGGCTCGCCGTGCTCGGCATCCTCGTCAACGTTGGCCTGGCCGGCTACGAGGTTATTTCGTCCCTGCGCGTCGGCGGCAAACTTGTTGCGGCTCAGCTCGTGCTGACGTTTGTGCTGGTCATCGCTGCCAACTTCATCGTCTATCGCCTTACGCGCGATACCGATTCCAAAGAGCTCACGCGTTGGGCGCTGATGGTGCTTGCCGTGTGGGTCGCTCAGGCCATCATCCTCAACGTGGTTGTCAAGCCGCTGTGGTCGCGCCCGCGCATGCGCGTGATCGAGGTCACGCCGGGGCTCACTTTTCAGCCGTGGTGGGTGATTGGCAACACCGACAAGTGGAGCTATATTGCGGCCGGCGTAATCAAGGACGGCTTTAAGTCGTTTGCGAGCGGACACACGGCGCACGCGGCGATCGGTATTATGCTTGCCGGGCTTCCTGCGGCGTCCTTTAAGGAAAAGCCGTCGCGCCGCCGCGTGGTCTTTTGGATCGCCGCTGTGGTTGCGGCGCTCGTCGCCTTTGGTCGCATCGTGATCGGCGCGCACTTTTTGAGTGACGTGAGCTGCGGCTTTGCCCTGGTGCTGGCGCTCGAGTGCCTTGCCGCGCGCATTGCCTATCCGGGCGGCGTACAATAGCGGCGTTTAAATCATCGGGCCCATGCCCGGCTAGAGAGGATTGCCATGCTCGCGTTCAACAACGACTATTCCCACGGTGCTCATCCGGCAGTGCTGCAGGCGCTCGTCGATACCAACATGGAGCCGCAGCCCGGCTACGGTACCGATGCGCACACCGAGCGTGCCAAGCAGCTGATTCGCGAGGCCTGTCAGGCCCCCGATGCCGACGTGTTCTTGCTGGTGGGCGGCACGCAGGCCAACGCGACGGTGATCGATATGCTGCTCGCGCCCTACGAGGGCGTCGTTGCCGCCGAGACCGGCCATGTCGCTTGCCACGAGGCGGGCGCCATCGAGTTTGGCGGCCACAAGGTGCTCACCATCCCCGGCTACGAGGGCAAGATGCACGCCGAGGATCTCGAGAACTATATCCAGGTGTTCTACGAAAACGAGAGCTACGAGCACACGGTGTTCCCGGGCGCCGTGTACGTGAGTCTATCGACCGAGTACGGCACGCTGTACTCCAAGGCCGAGCTCGCGGCGATTCACGCGGTGTGCCAGAAGCGCGAGATTCCGCTGTTTGTGGATGGCGCCCGACTGGCCTATGCGCTGGCAGCCGACGAGTGCGACATCACTCTGCCCGAGCTGGCACAGCTGTGCGACGTGTTCTACATCGGCGGCACCAAGTGCGGCGCGCTTTGCGGCGAGGCTGTGGTGTTCTGCGGCATGCACGCTCCGGCGCATCCCATTCCGCGTATTAAGCAGCACGGCGCGCTGTTGGCCAAGGGCCGCCTGACGGGCGTGCAGTTTGAGGCACTCTTTACCGATGGCCTGTATTTTGAGATTGGTCGCCAGGCAATCGAGACCGCGCAGGCGCTTCGTCGCGTGCTGCACGAGCGCGGCTACCAGTTCTTCTTGGAGACGCCGACCAACCAGCAGTTCGTGATTCTGCCCAACGAGGACATGGCCCGCATTCGCGAACATGCCTCGATCGAGTACTGGGAAAAGTACGACGAGACCCACACCGTGGTACGTTTTTGCACCAGCTGGGCCACGACGCAGGAGGACATCGACGCGCTGGCGGCTGTCCTGTAGCCTGATGTAATGACGAGGGGCCGCCTTGCGCTGGGTTTGGCGCAAGGCGGCCTTTGTTTTTGAGAGAGAAGGGTTGTATGACCGAGATGTCCGAGCCGGCGATTCGCCTGGCGACGCCCGAAGACGCGCCGGCGTTGCTTGCCATCTATGAGCCGTATGTGCGCCAGACGGCGATTACCTGCGAATACGAGGTGCCGAGCGTTGAGGAGTTCGCCGGGCGCATCGAGCGTACGCTCAAGCGCTATCCGTATCTGGTGATGGAGCTGGACGGGCGTCCGGTAGGCTATGCCTATGCGAGTCCGCTCAACAGCCGCGAGGCATACGACTGGTCGGTCGAGACGTCGATTTACCTGGCACGCGACGTGCGCCACGGCGGGCTGGGCCGCAAGCTGCACGATGCGCTCAAGCAGTGCCTGATCGCGATGGGCATCACCAACATGTGCGCGCTCATCGCCGTGCCGCACGACAAGGACGACGAGTATCTAACGCACAACAGCCAGGACTTCCATGCCCATATGGGATATCGCTTGGTGGGTGCTTTCGACCGCTGTGCCCAAAAGTTCGACCGCTGGTACGACATGTGCTGGATGGAGCTGGTCCTGGCCGAGCGCACCCCCAACCAGCCCAAACCAACCTGGTTCCCCGACCTTCCTAAACCTACCATTTAGGGACAGGTTTATTTTGGCAGGTTTTTGGCTGTCTTGTGGTATCAAATCGCCGCAAGTAGCGTGGCGTTTGTACGCTATTTTGACCTGGATTGTCCCCTCGGGACGCCTTGCGGGCTAAGTGAGTAGACTTTTTTGGCGCAGGCCGAGCACAAAGCGTATCTGCCTTAGTAAAACCGCAGGTCACGGAGGTGGCTGTTTTGAATGTGCTCGGCAGCTCGCGAAAAGTCTACTCACTTAGATTTACGGTGCTGGATATTTTGGGCAGGAACAGTTGAGCTTGGGCGGCGAGTGTTGCCAGGCGATGTTGGCATTTGCGCCATGCCGGCTTGAGATTTAATAAAAACCGCAGGTAAAACGTTTATTAGGTACATTTTGCCTCGTTTGGTGCGCTAGCCGATGGGCTCGGTGTATTTGGCGCGGTCGGTGCGTTGGATGCGCTTGGAGACATGGAGCGGACGGCCGTCGGTGTCGTAGACGTAGTCGGTGATCAGGATCAGCGCCTGCCCGCGCTCGACGTTGAGCAAAAATGCCTCGTTTTGCGACGCATAGCACACCTCAAAGGTCTTATGCCCCTGCGCCGGCGCGCGATGGAACTCCTGGCGCAGCGTGGCGTAGAGCGAACCGTTGATATCGCGATCGATGAGCGACCCAAAGCTTGGCGGCAAATAGGTGGTCTCCAGGCACAGTGGCGCATCGTCCAGGTAACGCAGGCGGACAAGTTTGACAAGCTTGCTGCCCACGCTAGCGTCAAAGAACTTGGCCACGCTGCCCATTGCTTTGGCAAAGCCCGAGTCCACCGTGCGCGTGGTGGGCTTCATGCCCTGGCCTTCGACCTGCTTGGTATAGCTCGAAAACACCAGGTTGTTCTCGTGGAGCGCCGGTGTGTCGGCCACAAAGGCGCCGCGCCCGCGCTCGGTTCGAATCAGGCCCTCGTCAACAAGCACCTTAAGGGCATGGCGCACGGTGCTGCGCGACAGGCCCGATTCGTCCATGAGTTCCATCTCGGACGGCAGTTTATCTCCGCGGGCGTAGGTGCCGGCGGCAATGCGGTCGCGAAGCGTTGCCGCCAGACGCTCGTATTGGGTCAAGTTCTTTTTCGACGAAGTGCTCATGCGAACAACCTGTATCTAACTTGTATGCTTACAGAACCAAGCATGTATCCAACATGACAACAAAACCGCTGGTAATGGCTTGCCGAAAACTTTACCAGCAAAATTTCTAAGACAAATATAGCATACAACTAGTCGACATAACCAAAACATGTATGTAACTTGTATGCCATCGAGAGCATCAAACGAGAAGAAAGGCTGATGCACGATGACTACTCAGGAACAGGTTAAGGACGTCGTCTCCCAGGTTTTGGCTGACAAGGCAGACAAGGGCGGCATCAAGCGCGTCGTGTGGATTGGCGCCGGTGGATCCAACGGCGGCAACTATCCTGCCCAGTACTTTATGGAGCACGAGGCTACGCAGGTCGTGAGCTCCAGCTACACCAGCAACGAGTTCGTGCACGCCACGCCTGCCTACGTCAACGAGAACACCCTGGCCGTCGTCGTGTCCATGCGCGGCACCAAGGAGACCATCGTCGCCGCCCAGGTCGCCAAGAACCACGGCGCCAGCACCATCGCCATCTATGTTGACGAGTCCGGCCTCACCGAGGTCTGCGACTACAAGATCCAGTACGACAGCCTGGCCATCGACGAGTCCTGCATGGGCCGCACCAACTCCGCCGTCGTGACCATGATTGCTATGGAGCTTACGCAGCAGACCGAGGGCTATGCCGAGTACGAGGCCGCTATGGCCGCCTTCGACTTGGTCGACCCCATCTATCGCAAGGCTGTCGAGTACACCCGTCCGCTCGCTGCCAAGTGGGCCGAGCAGAACGCCGACAAGCCCTGCATCAACGTTATGGCTCAGGGCCCGCTCTTTGGTGCCGCCTACGTCTTTAGCATCTGCAACGTGCAGGAGATGCTGCAGATCGACTCCTGCACCATCAACACCTGCGACTTCTTCCACGGTCCCTTCGAGATCCTGGACAAGCGTACCTCGCTGTTCCAGCTCATCAGCGTCGGCCGCAGCCGCTGCAACGACGAGCGCGGCATTCGCTTTGTCAACCAGTACGGTGGTGAGCGCGTCTACCAGCTCGACGCCAAGGAGCTCGGCCTCAACGACATCAAGGACAGCGTGAGCGAGTACTTCAACCACCTGATCTTTGCCCCGATCCTCAACAACGTCTACATGCGTGCGCTCTCCGCCGTCACCCACAAGGACTACATGACGCGCCGTTACATGTGGAAGCTGGATTACTAAGGGATAGAGCGGCCTAACAGCCCAATACCCCTCATGAGTTGCGGTGGAATAGTTCCTGTTTGGGAGTGTGAAGCCTCTGTTTGAGAACTATTTCACCGCAACTGCTAGAGCGGCACTTGGGGACGTTCCCTTTCTGCCGGCAGTTAGGGATGTTCCTTTTGTGCCGGCAGTTGGGGACACTCCTTGTGTCGAGAGATTTCCCGTTCGCCGATTTGTGCCTTGAAAAATGTATATAACGACTATAACGTAGCATGAAACATATTGGAAATAATACTGAGGAGGCTGCGTTGAAGAGGAGCAATCTGGGCTATGTGCTGGTGCTGATCGCCGCGCTTATGTGGGGCAGCATCGGAATCTTTGTAAACGGCATCTCGGCCATGGGCGTTTCGTCCCAGAGCATGGCTGCCTTTCGCTTGTTGGTCGGAGCGCTTATCTTGGCGCCGGTCCTGATGTTTATGGGCTGCCGTCCGGGTGAGGGGTCTACCGTGGTTCAGGGTCCGCTGACCCTGTTCAAGGCAAGCCCTAAAGAGCTTGTTTCCTGCGCGCTTGTCGGTATCGTCGGTTTGGCTGCCGCCAACACCTGCTATTACGAGTGCATGCGCGAGGTGGGCATGTCCACGGCATCGGTGCTGCTCTACACGTCGCCGGTGTTTGGCGTCGCGCTCGGCCGCGTCCTTTATCGCGAGGACGTGACCCTCAACAAGCTCGTTGCCATTGTCTTTAACATCGTTGGCTGTGTGCTTGCGGTGACCAATGGCGACCTTTCCGGTTTTCATTTTTCGGTTTGGGGCGTCACGTCGGGCGTGATTGCAGGCCTTTGTGGTGCGTCGCTCGCGGTGTTTAGCCGGATAGCGACCAAGACGGTCCACCCGCTGGCTGTCACGTTTTGGGGCTTTGTTTTTGGCGGTGCGGTTATGGCAGCTATCGCGGCTCCGTGGCCGGATGTCGCCGCGGCAATGTCGCCACAGCTGCTGCTGCTGTTCCTTGGCTTTGGACTCATCCCCACAGCCGTGGCTTACATCTTATATATGCAGGGTCTGTCCATGGGGCTCGAGACGTCGAAAGTTCCCGTCGTAATGTCATTCGAGACAGTCGTCACCGTACTGCTGGGCATTGGTGTCTACGCCGAGCCCGCCGGCGCGATCAAAGTTCTGGGCATCGTTTTGGTGCTCGCGTCCATCGTGATTATGAACACCGACTTTTCCAAGCTGCGCAACAGTGTGTTTGTCGGCCATGTCGTTGAGAGCATGACCTTTAAGCCCAACGCGTGGTGGACGGAGAAATCGCAGGACATGGATCTCTTCCGCGAGCGCACGGGCATTGCGCTGGAGCCCACCGTGCAGGAAAGCCCCTGGTACTTCGTGCGATAGGGGATTGGCGGTGTGTTTGAGCAGGTAGCGCCCGGCGTTTGATCGGGCGGCGCCTAGCCAGCGCCGACCTACCCAAGACCATCGTTTCGATTGCGTTAAACCCGCCAACGGTCGTTTTTCACCCGCGAACGGTTTATATACTAATTATCAATATAAGCAACGTATAAGACGTTATAATGACCATAACGAAAAGGAGGAGGCAAGATGAATCAGATCATTCTCGCATCTCATGGCGGCCTGGCCGCAGGCGCCAAAGACACGCTCGAGATGGTTCTCGGCGACGTGTCGAACGTCCACGTCGTGTCGCTTGCTCGTGACGACAAGGAGCCCATCACCAATAAGGTTGAGGCTATGATCGCCACGTTCAACGCGGACGACACCGTGTATGTGCTAACCGATATGCTCGGTAGCTCGGTCAACAACAACATGGTCGAGCTTTCCAAGAACGGCACGAAGTTCACGGTTGTCAGCGGTTTCAACATCCCGCTGGCGCTCACGCTTGCTATGAGCCCCGCCCCCGTCAAGGGCACCGAGCTCGCGGCCCTCATCAACGAGGCCCGCACCGGTCTGACCAACCCCAACGCGCCGATCGAGGCTGCCGTGGCCCCCACTAAGAAGGCCAAGGCGCCCCGTCACGGCTCCGGTCCCGCCAAGATCGTCCTCGCACGTCTTGACTACCGTCTGCTGCACGGCCAGGTCGTCTTTACCTGGACCACCAAGGTTCAGGCCGAGCGCATCATCGTCGTCGACAACGCTGCCGCCAACGATGACATCAAGAAGGGCGCTCTTAAGCTGGCCAAGCCCCAGGGCGTGCGCCTGAACGTCTTCACCGTTGAGCGTGCCCTTGCCAAGATGGACAAGCTCAACACCCTCGGCGAGCGCGTCATGTTCGTCTTTGGCAACACTGCCGAGATGCTGCAGTTCTGCCAGGGCTACAAGCTCGACGCCATCAACCTGGGCGCCACCGCCAACCACGACGGTGCCGAGCAGGTCGGCGGCAAGGACAGCTCCGTCTTCTTCGACGCCACCCAGAAGGCCGACGTCAACCAGCTGCTCGACATGGGCATTAAGCTCTACGTCCAGCAGACCCCTACGTATCAGAGCGTCGACATCGACGCCAAGCTGTAATCAACCAGGCGTTTGCCTGACTGAAAGGAGAAGGGTATGAATACGTTCATCAGTGCGGTGCTCGTCGGCCTCGTCGGCGTGTTCTGCATGTGGGACTCCCGCCTGCTCGGTCGTCTTAACTTCGAGCAGCCCCTCGTTGGCGCTACGCTCGTCGGTCTGCTGCTGGGCGATGTGCCCACCGGCCTTGCCGTCGGTGCCGCCGTCGAGCTCGTGTCCATGGGCCTGGTGCAGGTCGGCGCCGCTGTTCCGCCCGATATGGTCCTGGGCGGCATCGTGGCCGCTGCCTTTGCGTGCCTGACCGATGCTTCCGCCGAGACCGCCATGACGATCGCCATCCCGGTCGCCGTCCTGGGTCAGCTCCTCGGCATCGTGTTCCGTTCCATCATCGCCGCCCTCACCCATGTGGCCGATAGCGCGATCGATAACGGCAAGTTCAAGACCGCCTACCGCATGCACATCTGCGCCGGCTCCGGTCTGTACGCCATCATGTACTTCCTGCCGATCTTCCTCGCCGTCTTTGTTGGCACCGACTTGGTTCAGGCCATCGTCAACATGGTTCCCGAGTGGCTGTCCACTGGTCTTAACGTTTCGACCAAGATCATGACCGCCTACGGCTTGGCCCTGCTGCTCACCATGATGATCAAGAAGGGTATGACCCCGTTCCTGTTCATCGGTTTCCTGCTCGCCGCTTACCTCAACCTGTCCGTCATCGCGGTCGCTCTGATCGGTGTGTGCCTGGCTGTCGTCTTCATGGGCTTCAAGTTCAACGGTTCCCATGCAGCCGCCGGTGTCGATTCCGACTACGATCCGCTCGAAGACGACGAAGACTAAGGAGGAACACACTATGGCAACCGCAACCAAGGACGTGTCCCTGAACAAGAAGGTCAGCCAGTTCTTCTGGCGCTCCTGGGCCATCCAGGCCTCTTGGAACTACGAGCGTCAGATGAACATGGGCTTCCTCTACGGCATGGTTCCCACGCTCGATCGCCTCTATCCGGATGAGTCCGACCCCAAGCAGCTCGCTGCTAAGAAAGAGGCTTACCACCGTCACATGGCGTTCTACAACTGCACCCCGCAGACGAGCGCTTTTGTCCTAGGCCTCGCCGCCTCCATGGAGGAGGAGTACGCCAAGGATCCCGAGAACTTCGACCCCGATTCAATCAACGCGGTCAAGACCTCCCTCATGGGCCCGCTTTCCGGCATCGGTGACTCCTTCTTCCAGGGCACCATCCGCGTTATCGCCTTTGGCTTGGGCGTTCAGCTGGCTCAGCAGGGCTCCATCATGGGCCCGATCCTGGCCATGCTCATCTCCATCGTGCCCTCCGTGCTGATCACTTGGTTCGCCGCCAAGATGGGCTACCAGGGTGGCCACGAGTACCTGGGCAAGCTCCAGGGCGGCGACCTCATGGAGAAGCTCATGTATGTCTGCGGCATCGTGGGTCTTATGTCCGTGGGCGGCATGATCGCTACGCTGATCGGCGCCACCACCCCGCTGCAGTTCGCTGAGGGTACCGTCGTTATCCAGGACATCCTGGACGGCATGATGCCCCAGATGATCTCCCTCGGCCTCACCGGCCTTATGTACTGGCTCATCAAGAAGAACGTCAACACCGGTTGGCTTCTCGTGATCGCCATTGTGGGCGGCATCGCCCTCTCCGCGGCCGGCATCCTGGCCTAGTCGCGACCCAGCGCTTTCCCCCGGGGGCCTGCCTGGCATCCCATACCCCAGGCAGGCTTCCATCCCTAATGTGACAAAGGGACAGTCCCTTTGTCACATCCTCAACGGGCCGGCGACTCGGCTCATATCACGGTAACCCTGCGAGCGTCCGGCAATGTGGCGCCGCAAAAAATCGAAAGGAATGTGTCAGATGTACGAGATCGACCTTAACCTCCCTAAGCAGATCGTCGCTGACGTCCTGTCCAACCACGAGATCCACAGCGTCGCCTTCGTCGGCTGCGGTGCTTCTATGTCCGATCTTTACCCCGCCAAGTACTTCCTGGCCAACAACACGGACAAGCTGAACGTTCAGATCTTCACCGCTAACGAGTTCAACTACGACACGCCTTCCTGGGTCAACGAGCACACCTTCGTGATCACCTGCTCCCTCGGTGGCTCCACGCCCGAGACCGTCGAGGCCAACAAGACCGCTAAGAAGCACAACTGCCCGGTCGTCTCCCTCACCAACAAGGCTGGCTCCGCTCTGACCGTCGACGCCGACCACGTCATCGTCCACGGCTTCCACGCCAACTACGCTGCCAAGTGCGAGAAGCCCGGCTATGCCATCGCTCTTGCTCTCGAGATCCTTCAGCAGACCGAGGGCTATGACCACTACGAGGACATGATCACCGGCCTCACCAACGTTTTCGATCTCTGCGAGAACGCCGCTCAGCACTGCAAGAAGCTCGCCAAGAAGTTCGCCGAGGACTTCAAGGACGACAAGATGATCTACTTCATGGCCTCCGGTGCCTCCGAGAAGATGGCTTATTCTCACGCCGCCTTCCTGTTCACCGAGATGCAGTGGATCGACGCCGCCGCCTACAACACCGGCGAGTACTTCCACGGCCCGTTCGAGGTTTCCACCGAGGGTAAGCCCTACGTCTTCTTCATGTCCGATGGTGCTACCCGTCCGATGGACGCTCGCGCCCTCACCTTCCTTGAGCGCATGGGCGCCAAGGTCGCTCTGATCGACTCCAAGGACTACGGCCTGGCCGACGCCGTGCCCGCGAGCGTCGTCACCTACTTCAACCCGCTGCTGCACCTCGCCGTTATGCGCGAGTACGGCAACCAGATCGCCGAGGCCCGTCAGCACCCGCTGACCATGCGTCGCTACATGTGGAAGCTTTCCTACTAATCACAAGTAAGTAGACCTTACGGGTTGATTGAGAGGGGATGGGGTTTGCGCCCCGTCCCCTTTTTGCTTTGGGGGCGTGTCCGTTGCGTCATAAAACCCCAGATAAAACCTACCAAAATAAACCTGTCCCTTTTTGGCAGGTGGGAGGAGATGCGTATGATCAAGGCAGTGCTGTTTGATATGGACGGCGTGCTGGTCGATACCGAGTGGTTCTACAACCGTCGTCGCGTGGCGTTTATGGAAGAGAAGGGGTTCCACTTTGACGAGATCCCCGATCTTTCGGGGTCTAACGAGCCCGCCATTTGGGAGGCGCTGGTGCCCGACGATGTTGAGCTGCGCGAGCGCCTGCGCGTGGAGTACAAGCAGGTCTACAGCCCGGACCATCCCGTTCCGTATGCCGAGCTACTCAACGAGCAGACGGAGCCGGTGATGCGTGAGCTGCACGAGCGCGGCGTCAAGTGTGCCATCGCGAGCTCGTCCTATCGCGAGCTCATTGACGAGCTGGTGGAGATTGCCGGTATCACCGACGTGCTGGACTACACCATCAGCGGTCACGAGTGCAGTGCATTTAAGCCCGACCCCGAGATCTACCTGCGTGCCATGGAGGCGCTGGGTGTGGAGCCTACCGAGTGCCTGGTTATCGAGGACTCGCCTTTGGGCATCGAGGCCGGCAAGCGCTCCGGCGCGCGCGTCCTGGCACTGCGTCCGCACGAGGGCGTTAACCTGGACCAAACGGGAGCCGACGCCGTCATCGACAACCTCGCCGACATTCTGACCGCTTTGTAGCGTCAATTCGCCGCAAGAAGTGCGGATTCACACGTCTCTTGCGGTGGATTGGCTCATTTTGGCTTCGATTTAGATCCGTTTGGCTTCGACTCGGACTAAGTGAGTAGACTTTTTGGCACATGCCGAGCACAAAGCGTATCTGCCTTAGTAAAACCGCAGGTCGGAGAGGTGGCTGTTTTGAGTGCGCTTGGTAGATCGCGAAAAGTCTACTCACTTAGAATTTGGCTCTTTGGTTGGGGAGCTGCTGGCTCGTTTTGGTTGTCGAGAGAGGGTGAATTGAAGCGCCCTCTCGCGCTCCATGCTACAATCGCCGGCATGCCCCACAATTACATCTGCCTTCGAAAGGAGCCTACGTGGCGAACGCCATCGATCAGCTCACGGACCGCGTGCTCGTGCTCGGCCGCCTCACCATCGTCCGCCGCGCCATTACTGCCGTGGCGGTCACGATTTCCGCCATTCTTCAGACATTTCTGATCCAGGCGTTCATTCAGCCCGCCGACCTGCTACCGAGCGGTCTCACCGGCGTCGCCGTCTTACTCGATCGCGTCACCTCGCTCGGCGGCGTTCATATCGACATCTCGCTCGGCATGCTCGCGCTCAACATCCCCGTGGCGCTCCTTTGCTGGAGCGGCATCAGCAAGCGCTTCGTCATCTTCTCGATGATGCAGGTCATGCTCTCGTCGCTGTTCCTCAACATCTTTCACTTCGCCCCGTTTTTGGGCGACAAGATCATGCTCATCATCTTTGGCGGCGTGGTCTCGGGCCTGGGCGCCGCCATCGCGCTTAAGTCCGGCGCATCCACCGGCGGCACCGACTTTATCGCGCTGTGGGTTTCCAACCATACAGGCAAGACCATCTGGGGCGTCATCTTTGGCTTTAACTGCGCTATCCTGGCGATCTTTGGCTTTATGTTTGGCTGGGACAATGCGGCGTATTCCATCGTGTTCCAGTTTATTTCGACCAAGACCATCGACAGTTTCTACCGACGCTACGACCGTGTGACGCTGCAGATCACGACACGCAAGGCAGACGAGGTCATGACAGCCTATGTTGACCATTTTCAGCATGGCATTAGCTGCGCCGAGGTCATTGGCGGATACAGCCGCGAAAAGATGTATCTGCTGCACGCCGTTGTCTCGACCTACGAGAGCCAGGACATTATCAAGCTGGTGTGCGATATTGATCCCGGCGCCGTGATCAATGTGTTCCACACGCTCAACTTCGTGGGCGGCTGGTGGGGCGGTCATGTCGACGAGCCCATGCCCACGGCCGTACCCGATCCCGACAAGCCCGCGCGCATGGCCAGCAGGCAGGCGCGCCTCAGCGAGCAGGACAGTCTGCAGCAGGACGACGGCAAGTAAGGATTTGCTGTATGTGGTGTATCGTTTTATCAAACTGAGATAACATATAAAAAGACGTTATATACGTATTAGTTATTTCGCTATTTTGATAAGAGTGATCAGATATGCCCGCACCCAAAAATGCACCACTTTACCAGCAGATTTACGACGAAATCAAGGATGCGATCGAGAAAGGTGTTTATGCACCTAAGGAGCGCATCCCGTCCGAGCTTGAGCTTGCCGAGCAGTACGAGGTGAGCCGCATTACGGTGCGCCGCGCCGTCGAGGAGCTGTGCTCCGATGGCTACCTGGTTAAGCAGCAGGGCCGCGGCACCTTTGTCTCCACGCCGCACATCAACCGCCAGTTCCACGCCTCGACGCTGCAGACGTTTACCGCGCTGTGTGCCGACAATGACATGAAGGCGGGTGCACACGTGGTCGATCGCCAGATTGTGCCGGCGCGTCAAAACGAGATGGAGTTCTTTGGCCTGCAGAAGGACGCGCTGCTGCTGCATATCAAGCGCGTGCGTACGGCCGATGGCGAGCCCATATTTGAGGAGAACATCTTTGTGCCGTTTGACGCCTACCGTGAGCTGTTGACGGCCGATCTTGAGGACAAGTCGATTTTTGCCGAGGTCGAGCGTGTTGGCGGAACGCCGATTGTCTCGGTTGGCTACCGTACGGTCGAGGCCGTTCGCGCTAACGCCGAGCAAGCGGCCGAGTTGGGCATTGCTCCGCACGATCCGCTGCTCAACCTGCGTGCCGGCTTTACCGGTCCCAACGGCGAGCCGGTCCTGATGGGTAAGCAGTACTACGTGGGATCGCGCTACGTTATGGTGATGTAGCTCTAGTTGCGCGGTTTTCCAAACCGCGCAACGGCTCGACGCTGCAAGCCCGCCAGAGCGGCAATCTGCCTTTCAACTTCGGCGGCATGATCAGAAGTTTTGTTCCGTCGTTCTAACGAACGACGGACCGGTCGACGCTGCAAACGCCCCTAAGCGGCAATCTGACGTTCAATCGTCGGTCGCGTACCGAAGTACGCTTCCCTCCTCTTTCACGTCACCTTGCTCGCTTAGGGGCGTTTTCGCTGACTCATGCTCAACCAGCGACGTTTCCACGCTCATCCGCCTTGGATCGTATTGCCCGTGGCCGGTAGCCGTGCGGCACTGGTCCGCGTGGCGGCGTATAATCGGCGGCAGATGATTCTGACGTTAGGAAACCATGACCGATAGCATGCAGCAGATGGCGCTCGACACGCTCGGCGCCTATTTTGGCTACACCTCGTTTCGCCCGGGACAGGATCGCATGGTGGATGCGATCCTTGCCGGTCGCGACGCGCTGGGCGTTATGCCCACAGGCGCCGGCAAGTCCATTTGCTACCAGGTGCCCGCGCTCATGCTGCCTGGCATCACCTTTGTGGTGAGCCCGCTGCTGTCGCTTATGGAGGACCAGACCCGCGCGCTGCTCGCGGCGGGTGCGCGCCCCAGCTATCTCAACTCCAGTCTTACTCCGGCCCAGCAAAACACCGTGCTCAAACGGGCGCGCGAGGGCCGCTACCAGCTTATGTACGTGGCGCCCGAGCGCCTGCTCGAGCCGCGCTTTTTAGCCTTTGCCCAGGAGGCCGCGGGTTCCGCCGGCATTGGCGTTCCGCTCGTGGCCATTGACGAGGCCCACTGCGTGAGCCAATGGGGTCAGGATTTCCGCCCCGCCTACCTGCAGATTCGCGAGTTCATCGAATCCCTGCCGCACCGCCCCATCGTGGCGGCCTTTACCGCTACGGCGACCGAGCGCGTGCGTGCGGACATTCAGCAGATGCTCGGCCTGCAAAACCCCGCGACGGTGGTGACGGGCTTCGATCGCAAGAACCTCTACTTTGGCTGCGAGGAGATGGGCGACAAGGCCAAGGCCGCGTGGGTGCGCGACTATGTGATCGCGCATTCGAGCGAGAGCGGCATCGTGTATTGTTCGACCCGCAAGACAGTCGATGCGCTGGCAGGCGAGCTTGCTGAGGCGCTGGGCCCCAGCGGCATTCGCGTTGGCCGCTACCATGCCGGCATGGGCAACGACGCCCGCCGCCAAAGCCAGCGCGCCTTTATCGACGACGATATCCAGGTGATGGTTGCCACCAACGCCTTTGGCATGGGCATCGACAAGCCCAACGTGCGCTACGTGATCCACAACAACGTGCCCGAGAGCATCGAGGCCTACTATCAGGAGGCGGGTCGTGCCGGCCGCGATGGCGATCCGGCCAGCTGCTACTTGCTGTGGAACGGCAACGATTTTCGCATGCGTCGCTTTCTGATCGACCGCGGCGATGCTGCCGATGAGGCGCTCGACGACGAGCAGCGCGCGTGGGCGCTCCAGAATCGATATCGCCTGCTCAGCCAGATGGAAGGCTACTGCAATACCACCGGCTGTCTGCGCGAATACATGCTGCGCTACTTTGGCGACGAGGCCGCGGCCGAGCATGCGTCAGCAGCTGGTGCGGGCGGCGCCGCCACGGACGACGCCGAGGGCTGCGGCAACTGCAGCAACTGCCTCACACAGTTCGAGATCGAGGACGTCACCGATATGGCCCGCGCCACCGTGCGCTACGTCGCCACGCGCCCCATGCGCTTTGGCAAGTCGCTGATCGCCGACGTGCTCCACGGCGGCAACACCGAGCGCATTCGCCAGATGCATCTGGACGAGGACCGCGGCTACGGTGAGCTGTCGAGCGAATCGGTCGGGCGCATCAAGGACATCATCGGTCAGCTGTGCGGCCGCGGTTATTTGGCCACCTCGCAGGGGCAGTACCCGGTCGTTGGGCTGGGCCCGCGTGCCGGCGAGGTCGAGGATGAGGCGTTCGCCTTTACCGTTAAGCGTCGCGCGTCCAAGCGCAAGGCCTCGGCCCGCGCCCGCCGCGCGGTGGATCTGCTGCGCGAGGAGGCTGAGCTGGATCAGCGCCCGCGCGTGGGCGACGATGCCGAGCTGTTCGAGCACCTGCGTGCCTTGCGCAAGGAGATCTCGACCGAGCTGGAGATGGCGCCGTACATGGTCTTTTCCGACAAGGCCCTGCGCGGTCTGTGTCGCCTGCGTCCGCAGACGCGCGACGAGCTTATCCAGGTCAACGGCATCGGCGAGAAAAAGGCAGACGCCTTTGGCGAGCAGTTTATGGCGGCGATTGAAGAATTTGAGTCCGAGCATGCGCGAGATGGAGCGTAACGATGGCAACTGACGATAAAACCGAGCGTGCCGACGTGTCCGCCGTGCCGCTGTACCAGCAGGTCATGGACGACCTAAAGGGCGAGATCGCGCGCGGCGTGTACGCGCCCGGCTCGCGCATTCCTTCCGAGATGGAGCTTGCGAAGTCCTACGGCGTGGGGCGCATTACCGTGCGCCGCGCCATTGAGGAGCTGTCGCGTGCGGGGTATCTCAACCGCCAACAGGGGAGGGGCACCTTTGTGTGCGCCCCCAAGCTCAAACGCAAGATTCGCCAGAAAGGCGATGTCCAGAGCTTTACCGAGGGCTGCGCCGCCAACGACATGGTGGCCGGAGCACGCTTGGTGTCGCGCACGGTGGTCGCGGCGACGCGCGAGGACGCGGCTTTTTTTGGCGTGGAGCCCGGCTGCGAGCTTATCGTGGTCGAGCGCGTGCGCACGGCAGATGGCGTGCCCGTCATGCTCGAGAACAACGCCTTTGTGCTGGCCGATCATCCCTACCTGCAGACGTTGGCCGATAAGGACCTCGCCGATAACTCGATCTTTGCGTTCGTTGCCGAGCATTCGGGCCGCGCACCGCTCAAGTCCGACCCCTGCACCGTGGAGATTGCGCTTGCCGATGCTCAGGCGGCCCCGCTGCTGGAGGTGCCGGTTGGCGAGCCGCTCTTCTATATGGAGGCGTACTTTACCGATGCGGACGGGCGGCCCCTGCTGCTCGGGCGCCAAAAGATCGTGGGCTCGCGCTACGTGTTCGACATCTAACATCCACGAATAGAACAATATGGAACAAATTTGCCGCAATGACTTCACCTGCGACAGCGTGCGTGCTATAATTAGGACAACATAGAACGACCGCAGGTACGAGCTGTCGTCGCTCAAAGCCGCCCCACAAGGAGGAACATCAGGATGAACACACATGATCTGGTTCAGGAAATTATCGAGCGCAAGGGCAAGATTGAGAACGTTTTTTGGATTGCCTGCGGCGGTTCGATGATCGACCTGATGCCGGCCAACGAGCTGCTCAAGCGCGAGGCGACCACGTTTACCTCGACGGTTTACACGGCGCGCGAGTTTTGCCTGATGGCCCCCAAGAGTCTTGGCGAGAAGTCACTCGTCATCGCCTGCAGCCACAGCGGCAATACGCAGGAGGTCGTCGACGGTTGCGAGATGGCGCTGGCAGCCGGTGCCGAGGTCGTGGCCATGACCGACTGCGAGGGCTCCAAGATTGATAACGGCAAGTGGACCACCTGGGTCTATCCGTGGGGCGAGGGTGTGTCACAGGCCGAGGTACCGCAGGGTATCGGCGTCCTGATGGCTGCCGAGCTGCTCGACCAGCAGGAGGGCTACGAGGCACTCGCCGACATGTACGCCGGCCTTAAGCAGATGGATGCGCTGCTGCCCGCTGCCCGCGAGAAGGTCAACGCCGAGCTGGGCGATCGCTTTGCCGAGCTCTGCCAGCACCACAAGTTCTTCTATATCCTGGGCTCCGGCCCCAACTTTAGCCAGACCTACGCTATGGCCATCTGCTCGCTCATGGAGATGCAGTGGCAGCACTGCTGCTACATCCACTCCGGCGAGTACTTCCACGGCCCGTTCGAGGCTACCGAGCCCGGCGTGTTCTACTTTGTGCAGCTCGGCTCGGGTGAGTGCCGCCCCATGGAGGAGCGTGCCCTTGCGTTCCTCAACACGCACACCGATATGGTCATGGTGCTCGACGCGCTTGAGTACGGCGTGGGCGAAGTGCCTGCCAGCGTGCGTTCGTTCCTGGAGCCGATCTTCTTCTACGCGATGAGCTGCGAGCTGCGCGCCGCCCGCGGCAAGGTGTTCGACCACAGCCCCGAGGTTCGTCGCTACATGGGCATCGAACAGTACTAGGTACCGGGAATTATCTTTTACGACGGGGCCTGCGCCATGCGCGAGCCCCGTTTTGCGTTGTGGCGGCCGGATTCGTGTCTGCGCGAAAACGAAGGTGAATACTTTTCCGCGAAGTGAACGACCTATTTTGGACCCCCCGAAGCATCTACGCTTTTTGGCGGCAAAACTGCAGGAAAAACTCGGCGAAACCGCAGGAAACGGCGTCTTAAAAGTGTCGATGCTTCGGGGGCTCGTTTTTGCTCGTTCACTTCGCGGAAAAGTATTCACCTTCGATTCGCAAGGGCACTGCTTGAGTCAAAAAAGCGGGCCGC